>JBHEMG010000229.1:0-6887 GCA_046262715.1 Gemmatimonadales bacterium | reverse complement strand
TGGACGTGTGTATCTGCTGCTTTAGTCCGCAGTCCTCAGCCGAAGAGTTACGGTTGGACGCGTGTATCCGCTGCTTTGTCCGCAGTCCTCAGCCCAAGAAAAGAGGCAAAAGCGGCCGCGGCATCCTATCTTTGGGAACATCCGTCCTCGACCGCGAAGGCGAGCCCCGAGCCCCAACCAACCCCTGATGACCTTGATCCGACGCCTGACCGCCTACGGCGCCACGCTCCTGATTGCCGCCACGACCATCAACGCCCAGGTCGTCGAGCGCCCCGTGCTGTTCGACAGCGCCGGCCTCGTAACGGTGATGACGCCCTACATCGCGCAGCGCGCGGACCTTCGCTCGCCGTGGTGGCCGGTGGCGGGGGACTTCACCGAGGCCAGGCTGTACACGGTCAACGATTCGAGCTATGTGCTGGCGGTTGGACGTCGCAGCGGAGTCGTGGAGCGCTACAATCTGAGCTCGGCCGACCGCGACGCCATTCGTGCCATCGTGTCGCGGCTGCCGCGCGAGGTTATCGCGGCGCGCCACGACGCCCGAAATGCGTTCGTGAGAAATCAGACGCTGCTCGGGCTCCTGGTTTACGCGCCGACCTTCGCCGGCTCGTTTGCCGACAACACCGCGGGCGCGACGGCCGGGTACTTCGTCGTCGCCGGCGGGACGTTCTTCGCGGCCTCGGAAATTTCGCGGCGAATTCTGGTCTCCCGGGCGCAAAACGATCTCTCCACCAATCTGGGGCGCAACGGTGCTTTGGCTGGCTGGGCTACCATGTACCTGCTGCACGCCAGCAACAGAGCGCAGTCGGCTGGGGCATTCGTTGGCGGAATCGGCGGCGCGTCGCTGGCGCTGCGGTTCGCGCGCAACATGACGGAGTCGGATGCGATCGGCGCCGGATTCGGCTCCAACATCAGCTCGCTTATCGCGTGGGGCACGATGGAGGCGCTGAAGGGAGAATCGCACTGCGACCTCAAGCCAGGCGGAAACGTGGAGTGCGGAGGTCGCATCTCCGATCGCGCCGAGGTCGCGACCATACTGGCGTCGGGACTGATTGGGTATCCGCTCGGATTGCTGTACCCGCGTAACGCCAGGTACAACGTGACGCCCGGGGACATCCAGACGCTGTATGCGACGACAGGCCTGGGAATTCTTGCCGCCGTTGCCTTCCTTCCGGAGAGCCCAAAACAGTCGGTCGCGTTCGGAGTGGCGACGGGGGGCGGAGTCCTGGGACTCGTGCTCGGTGACCATTTCCTGGTCCAGCGCTTCGACCATTCACGCAGCGAGGCGAGTCGAGTGACGCTCGGCACGTACGCCGGGGGTCTAATGGGAGCGGGAGTCGCGGCGCTCATCGACACGGACCTCGGGAGTCCGCAACTGGTTTTTGGCCTGGCCAGCACGGGCGCCCTGCTTTGGCTGATCGCCAGTGAGCACTATGTCGGCGCCGAGCCCGATGCCGGGCGCCGCGGGCCGAGGCTGAGCTTCAATCCGGGTGGTATCTTTCTCACCGCGGCGCATGCTCCAGGGAACCACTCCCTAATCAATGTGAGGTTCTAGTGGACACCACGACGACACTCACCTTCGGCGAAAGGCTGCAGGACAGCTTCGAGCAGCTCTATCGCTACGTCCCCGCGCTCTTCGGCGCGCTGGTAATTCTCTTCGCCGGCTACCTCTTGGTGAGACTGCTCGAGAAGGGCACCGATCGCCTGATGCGACGCATCCATCTCAATCAGATTCTCGAGCGCGGTGGCGTGATGCAGGCCGTCGAGCGATCCGGCTCGCGCGTCAACCCGACCCGGGTCGCCGGCAGTCTGGTCTTCTGGTTCGTGATGTTCGCGGTGATGCTGGTCGCGGCCAACGCACTCGGCCTGCAATCGCTGGCCAATGTGTTCTCGGAGCTCGTGAGCTACATCCCGAGCGTCATCGCCGCGATCGTGATATTGATCGTCGGCATCGTGCTCGGCAGCTTCGTCGGCGGGCTGATCATGGCATCGGCGGGCGGACTGCACGGCGGGCCGACACTCTCCCGCGTCGGGAAGGGTGGCGTGGTTCTGCTCGCCACTTTCATGGCGCTGCAGGAGCTGGGCGTCGCAACCGAGATTGTCACGACGGCATTCGCCATTCTCTTCGGGGCAATCGCGCTCGCGCTATCCCTTGCCTTCGGACTCGGCAATCGTGAGCTGGCGGGTGAAGTCACGCGCAGCTGGTACAAACGCTATAGGGAGGAGCGGGACAACATCGAGCGCGACAACCGCGAGCTCGACCGCCAGGAAGGCATCGCCACGACCGAAGAGTACGTGCGGCCGACCTACGGCATCCGCAACACCGGACCCCACGACGTAGTTCGTCCGCCCGAGTGAGTTCCGCCGCCGCGGCATCACCAACAGTGACGCCGGCGACAACAGAGCTCGCGCGAGTCCTTTCGCTTCGCGATGCGATAGCGCTCGTCCTCACCGTCATCGGCACCGGCGTCTTTCTCAAAGCCGCGCCAATGGCGCAGTTGGTGGGATCTCCGTCGAAGGTTCTGTGGACGTGGCTCGCCGCGGGACTGCTGTCGCTTGCGGGCGCCCTCACCTACGCCGAGCTGGGCGCGATGATGCCGGAGGCGGGTGGAGAGTACGTCTTCCTGCGCGAGGCGTACGGCGACCTGCCCGCGTTTTTGTTCGGCTGGACGTCGGTGATGCTGATCGCCAGCGGCGGGCTCGCCGCCGTCTCGACCGCACTGGCTTCCTTCGCCGGATCTTTCGTCCCGCTCAGCTCCGTGTGGGCAACCCACGATTTCCAGGTGCTCGGCCAGGCCGTGCATTGGAGACTCGGCATTCAACAGCTGATCGCGGTGGCCGTGATTCTCCTCTTCTGCGCCATCAACTCGCGCGGAGTGCAGGTGGGCGGACGTGTGCAGTGGGCGGCGACGGTGGCGAAACTGGCAGGAATCGCGATCATCGTGATCGGAGCGTTCCTGCTGTCGAAAACCGGATCGTCGGAGCATCTCAGGAACCCGGTGACCGCGGCGATCGCGCCGGGTGGGGTCGGAGCGTTCGGTGCGGCGATGCTGGCGGCGCTGTGGGCGTACCAGGGGTGGTCCAATCTGCCGATGGTTGCCGGCGAAATGGAAAAGCCTGAGCGGAACGTCCCACGCGCACTGATCTACGGAATGCTGCTCGTCATTTTGGTGTATCTGGTGATGAACATCGCCTACTTCTACGCGCTTCCATTCAGTGAAGTTCTCACCGCCAACTCGACCGCCTATCGCGATGCGCTGCCGGTGGCGGCGAAAGCAGCGCAGACGTTCTCCTCCCACGGCGCGCAGATCGTCTCGGTCGCGTTCATCATCGCCGCGATCGGCGCGCTCAACGGCATCACTCTCATGAACGCCCGCGTTCCCTTCGCGATGGCGCGCGATGGACTCTTCTTCGGGGCGCTGGCGGATCTGAGCTCCGACACGCGCGCGCCGGTAAAAGCGATCTGGTTTCAGGGTATCTGGGCGTGCGTGCTGGCGTTGTCGGGGACCTTCGATCAAATCACGACATCGGTGATCTTTGCCGTCTGGCTTTTCACCGCGCTGGTCGGCTCTTCGCTGTTCGTCCTGCGCCGAAAGCTGCCCGTCGCTCCGCGCCGCTACCGGGCGATCGGCTATCCGGTGGTACCGGCGCTCTTCGTGCTCGTCGCGATCTGGCTAGTCATCAACAGTCTGTCCGCTACGCCTGTCGAATCGGCGGCCGGACTGGTGCTGATGGGGCTCGGTCTGCCGTTTTACTTCTACTTTCGGCGCAGCGGCTGGATGACCCGCGCACGGGCGAGAGGCGTTTAGCGGGAAGAGGGAGGCGAGGGCGGGAGGCGTCACTGCCCGGGCTAACAACGGCCGGGCCCTCATCCCGCCTCCCGCCTCCCGCCTCCCGCCTCCCGCCTCCCTCTTGGCATGACCCTTTCCCTGTAAGTCCGCATGTCCGCTCCCGCCAAGAATTCCGATCTCCACGGCAACGTTCCTGACCAGTGCAGCATCGCGCTCGTACTCATCGACGTGATCAACGACATGGAGTTCGAGGACGGCGAGGTGTTGTTCGAGAACGCGTTGCCGGCCGCAAAGAACGTGGCGCGTCTCCGACGGCGGGCGAGAGAGGCGGGTATTCCGGTGATCTACGTCAACGACAACTTTGGGAAGTGGCGCTCGGACTTCCGGCAGCAGCTCGGGCACGTGCTCGAAGACGGTGTTCGTGGTGAGCCCATCGCCAAGCTCCTGCGCCCGGATGACGAGGATTACTTCGTCCTCAAGGCAAAACACTCCGGATTCTACCACACCCAGCTCGATCTGCTGCTCAAGTACTTGCAGGTGCGAACCGTGATTCTCGCCGGATTCACCACCGACATCTGCGTCTTGTTTACCGCAGCCGACGCCTACCTGCGCGATTTCGACATCGTCATTCCGCCGGACTGCTCGGCGGCGGTGACCGCCGACCAGCACCAGCGCGCGCTCGAATACATGGAGCGCGTCCTGCACGTGCAGGCGGTGACGTCGACAGAGATCGATCTCTCGGCGCTGCTGGAGGCACCGGCCGCGGGTGAAGAAGCCATCGCCGCCGGACAATCGGGGCGCCGCTAAATCCTGCCGGCGAGATAGCGTTTCCTCATCTGCTCGGGATGTCTCTCAATGGCGTAGCGCAGCATCGTACGCGGCATCTCCGAATAGTGCGTCTTCAGGAAAGCGTCGAGAACGCCGCGATCGCGCTTGCCGACCTCGCGCAGCATCCAGCCGACCGCTTTGTGAATCAGATCGTGTGAGTCTCCGATGAGCATGGTCGCGATCCTCAACGTCGGTCGAAATTCATCTCGTTTGATGAAAGCGAACGTAGACACGATCGCAATGCGCCGCTCCCAGACGTCCTTCGACCGGGCGAGACGCTCGAGCAGCGCGATCTGGCCAGGATCGAGATGGCCGCCAACGATTTGCGCGGCGGAACAATCGACGAGATCCCAGTTGTTGATGTGGCGGGTGTTGGCAAGGTAAGCGCGGTGAATCCTGTTGCGCCGAGTCTGGTCGGCGCCCTCGTAACTCTGGACGAGAAGGATCAGCCCCACCAAGCGGTCCTCATGCCATGGCGAAGCGAGAAGCGCGATCGCGTCGGCGTCGCCGAGCTCGCGATACTTGCGCGCCAGGCCGCGCATCTCCGGCACGGTCAGCCCCAGGAACCTGTCACCTTCGCCGTACTGGCCGGGCCCCGTCTTGAAGAAGCGCAGCGAGTGGACGGCCCGCTCCGGACTGCCGAGCGCGTGGACCTCGGCGCGCAGCCCGGCAAGAGAGAGCGGTTTCGTGTTCACCGCCGGCTTCGTATCGCTCGATGCGCGCTTTCGCATAAACCGCTTGACATCCGAATAGTGGTGGAATATGCTTGCCCGCGTTCGAGCTCGCCAAGTGTACTCCAACTCCAGCGCCATCGTGATGTCTGCTCGTCGCGTCTCTCCCTCCAATCCTGGAAATAATCGCCCGCTCCCGCAGAATCTGCGGGACGCGATCGAACGTTTGGGGTAGCGCCGCCAGAGCCCGCACCACAGCTCATACGAAAGGCCCCGCGTTTCGATCCATGAACGCGGGGTTTTTTTATTTTCGCAGGACCGACCCCCCCCACCGTCGCACCGGAGGAGAACTGTGAAGAGGAGCACCGGAACATGACTGCCATCAGCTCGGCTGATACCGCGTGGATGCTCGTTGCCACCGCACTGGTGCTGATGATGACGCCAGCCCTCGGATTTTTCTACGGCGGGCTGGTGAGGGCGAAGAACACGCTCAACACGATGATGATGAGCTACGTGTCGCTCGGCTTCGTCGGAATCGCGTGGGCCTTCATCGGCTACTCTCTCGCATTCTCGACGGGCTCGAACTGGCTCGGTGGATTGGACAACGCGTTCTTTCGAAGTGTAGGACTCGATGCGAAAGGATCGATTCCCCACGTTCTGTTCGCCGGATATCAGGCGACGTTCTGTGTGATCACCGCGGCTCTGATCTCGGGCGCGATCGTAGAGCGCATGCGCTTCGGTCCATACGTCGCGTTCATTACCCTGTGGTCGGTTCTGGTTTACGCGCCGATCGCGCACTGGGTGTGGGGCGGCGGCTGGCTCGGCAAGCTCGGCGCTCTGGATTTTGCGGGCGGCACCGTCGTTCACATCAACGCTGCCGCTGCGGCGCTGGTTGTCGCGGTGGTGCTCGGCGCGCGCAAGGACTTCGCGCGACAGGCGATCATTCCGCAGAACGTGCCCTTCACGCTGCTGGGCGCCGGCCTGCTCTGGTTCGGATGGTTCGGCTTCAATGGCGGTAGCGCGCTGGCGTCGAACGCATCGGCGGCACTGGCATTCACCAACACCATGTTTGCGCCGATGGGGACACTTGTTGTTTGGAGCCTGCTGGACATCACGCGCACGAAGAAGACCACGGCGGTGGGTGCGGCGACGGCCATCGTCGTAGGACTTGTGGCGATCACTCCGGCGGCGGGTTTCGTGAGTCCGGTATCCGGCATCGTGCTTGGCGCGATCGCCGCGGTGCCAAGCTATTTCGCCATTATCTGGAGAGCCCGCACCAGACTCGACGACTCGCTCGACGTGATAGCGGCGCACGGAGTCGGCGGAACCGTGGGCGCGCTACTTACAGGAGTGCTCGCACAAAAAGTCTGGAACGGGACAGCCGACGGCGCGCTGTTCGGCAATCCCCGGCAGCTGGGCATTCAGGTTGCCGCGGTAGTCGCTACGATTCTCTATAGCGCCATCGGAACCTTCGTGATTCTCAAGGTCATCGCTGTGGTCGCGCCGCTTCGCGCCGGCCAGAAGGAAGAGGGAATCGGAATGGACGTCACCCAGCACGGCGAAGAAGCGTACAGCAGAGGCGAAGGCGCGATTCTCGTTC
>JBHEMG010000228.1:0-8219 GCA_046262715.1 Gemmatimonadales bacterium | reverse complement strand
GCGTCGCGCCAGTCGGCATTTTCCCAAATCGCCGGGCCGTGGCGCCGCTCCAACGCGGTCGGCTCGAACAGTCCCCCGTTCAGAAACGGGATCGTGCCGAGACGTTTCGCAGCTGCGCTGCGATCCGTTGCCGGCCGGTTGAGCGCGCCGAAGCACAACGCGTGCAGGAATGCGCGATGGAAATGCGCGCGGGCTGACAGCGCGCGATCCAGCAGGTGAGGGACGTAGCGAGTATCGCCGTCGAGCCAGCCTTTCGATTGGATGAAATAGAGGAACAGCACGCGCGTGAGTGCGGTGAGTGTCAAGGCGTGCCGCTCCACGGGAGAGCCCGGAGTCCGCAATCGCTCGGTCAGCCGATCCAGCGTGCCCCGGAAAGCGCGGAAGAAGCGGGGGGTCACGCCTTCGCTTGCGAGTACCTCGGCGAGTCGTAACGAGAGTGCGAGCGCCGACTCCCCCTTGCCCGGAGCGAGGCGCTCGAGCGTTGCCAGCGCCGATCCCCCCGGTGCGGCAACGCGGATCGTGGCGACACGCACACCGACCGGGCCGGCCGCGCACACCAGGCGCAGCGGTTGGCCGCCAAGGGCGCACGCAAGGCCACGCTCGGCACCGGCGGACAGCCGTCGCGCGCCCGCGCGCGCGGCGATTTCAGGATCGCCGGCTTCGAGCGCAAACACCCGAAAGGCGTTGTGCCGAGCGATCAGCGCGGCGCGCGTGATCGCGCCGGCAGCGGCGGCGCCATCACCGAGCCAGGAGCGCGCCGGTACCAGTTCCCATGCCGGTTGGTAGCCCAGCAAGACGAAGAGATCGCGCACGTCTTCGATCTGCCTCGTGCGGGCGAGAACATCCCGCAACACCAAAAGCCCCCTCCTGAAAGAGGGGCTAAGGTGTGATCGATATGTTGTTGCCGAGGTACCGAACGACTGCGGACTGGTGCTTTTACGTGCTCTTCTTCAATCGTATCTCGCCATTGACCGTGCTCAGCATGAGCCCCCGGCCACCCGCGCCGATCGTGCCGCGCAGCCGCCGCGGTCCAATCCGGCCCTGCACGGTCATCGGGTAATCCGAATCGATGTCGCCGTTCACGGTGGTGGCGCGGATTTCGGTATCGAGCTTGGCCGGCAGGATCAGCGTGATGCCGCCGTTCACCGTGCTGAACTCGAGATCGTTGTTCCAATTGGCCCGCCCCATCTCCGCGTACACCGAGCCGTTTACCGTGGACGCCTCCGCCAGGCCGGTGGTGCTCACACGCACGCTGCCGTTCACGGTGCTCGCGCGCACGTCGCTTTTGAGGCCCTCGGCCGACATCTCGCCGTTGACCGTCTGGCCGTTGAACTCGACACCGGCGGGTACCTGGACCTCAAAGTCCACCGAGACGTCGTTGTTGTCGGTGTTCGAATGCCAAGCGTCGCCGGGTGCGCAGTTGTTGTCCTGGTGCGCGCGCGCCGGTGTGGGATAGACGGCGCAGATCGTGATTCCTTCGTCAGACTCGACCACCTGAATTCGCACGTCCTCCGGATCGGAGCGGCGCGCATGTTTCGTTGCGTTCACCACGGATTCCGCGCCGCTCGTGAAGACCGCACGCACATTGCCGTTGACGCCCTTCACTTCGAGTCGCTTTCCGGACGCGATCCGCCCGTGCCAGTTGAAGTCTTGCGCAGCCGCCGTGGTGGCCGTCATGAGACACAGTGCCGTCGCGATCAGCAGGTTCCGCATGGGTAGATCCTCAACGCTAGTGAGAGATGGCGCGCGCAGTCTTGCGAGCGATTTTCGGAGCGAACTCGCGCGCGTATTGGCGGGCGTATTTCGGCGCGTACTCCCGGGCATATCTGGCGGCGTACTGCGCGACGCCATCCACGTCGAACTGCAGATTCAACTCGTCGTCGTTGTGGTCGTGTTGATTCTTATTCCTGTTGTGCTCCGGCATTTCCAGTTCCACCTCGCCAGGGCGGCGCAGATTGATGTCGCCGTCGAAGGTCTCGACCTCGAGCCGCGCCGGGCTGCTGCCGCGCCCCACGGTGAAGGTGAAGCGGTGCTTGCCCGCCCGCACGGTATCGACCGCGAAGCTCGCGTCAAACTCTCCGTCGAACGTCGAAAGCGATCCCGACACGTTCGCGGCCGGAGGAATCACGACGGTGATGTCGCCGTCATGGGTCGCCAGGCGGTAGCTGCCGCTTGCCTTGATCGTGCCGTCATAGGTGATGTCGCCGTCGACGGTGTTCACGTCGACGCTCGTGGCGTCGATGCCGACCAGGGCGATGTCGCCGTCGACCGACTCGACCGTGATGTCACCGCTCGATTGCGTGATGGTGATGTCGCCCTCGACGGAGTTGACCTCGATCCGCCCGCGTGTCTTACTGAGGATGACGCTGCCTTCGACCGATTTCAGCGACACGTTGCCCGTGCCGCCGCTCACCTCGATGTCGCCCTGAACCGACTCCGCCGTGATGGGTCCGCCCGCGTTCTCGACCGTGATGTCGGTGTAGGTGCCGTTGAGCGCCATGCCCATCCAGGTCGGGACGGTGATTTCCAGATCGACGATGGACGGCGGCCCGCGACGGCCGGTGCTGCGCACCAGCACCGTCGAGCCGGAATTCGAAACGTCCACCCGGCTGCGGCTCGAATGGCTGGCGCGCACCCGGACGTTGTTCTGGTTCCACGTCCGCACCACGATCTCGCCGCCGAAGTTGTTGACGTCGAGCCGGGCACCGCTCTGCACGGCAACCGTCGTATCGCTGTTTCCCTGACCACGGCCGGTGCCTTGGCCCGCGCCTTCGCCCTGCGGCAGGGTCAACGAGACGGCTAGCAGTGTTGCGAGTGTCGTCAGCATTGGTTCTCCGTGTCCTCTCTTAGCTCTCGCTGGACGCGAGCGCGTTGGCGCGCCGCAGCAGCTCGATCTTTTGCCGCATCGTGTTCGCAAGGTGGATATTCAGGTAACTGTTCCCCGGGTCGCGCTTGAGCGCGTGCTGCGCCTGCCCGATCGCCCGGTCGATGACGGCGAGATTCTGCCGCACGATACGGACAGTTGCCGTATCGAGCTTCCCTTCGTTGTCCGTCAGCGCATCCTGCAGCTCCGCGATCGCCATGTCGCTTTGCACCTTCCATCGCTTCTCGCTCACGGCGTTGCGGAATTCCGACGGCGTGGGCGTCATTCCCCTGGCGGAATTACGGGACTGGTGCCCGCGCGAGTCGAGCGCCATCCACGCGCCACCGCCCGAGAGCAGGACCAACGCGATGCAGGCCGCGAGCAGCTGCGGGACGGAGAACGAAAACCGGCGGCGGACAGGGCGGCCATGGACCGCGGGAGCATGCTCGTGTCGGATCCGCGTGGCGATGCTCGGCCATAAATCGGTCTCCGGCCCGGCATCCGTGAGGGTCTTCGCCCGCGCCACTACCTGGCGCAGCTCCGCCAGAGTAGCATAACAGCTTCCGCACGTGGCGAGATGTGCCTCGAGCGCGTCGCGCTCGTTGGTGTCGAGCTCGCCGTCGAGATAGTCCGAGAGCCGGTTCGTCCATTGATCGTTCATGGTTCCAAGTGCCTCCGCAGCGCCATACGCGCATGATGCAGCTGCGATTTCGATGTGCCCGGCACGACGCCGAGCATGCGCGCGATTTCCTCGTGGCGATACCCCTCCACGTCGTGCAATACGAACACCTGCCGTGCTCCCTCGGGAAGACTGGCGAGCGCTTCCTCGAAATCCATCGACAGCTCCGGGGTCGCCCGCCGGCCGCTCAGACCCTCGAGCGGTTTTTCATCATTGATGAACCGTCCTCGCTCGATCCCGACGGTCTTGCGTTTCGCCAGCACCACGTTCACCGCCAGCCGGTGCAGCCAGGTTGAAAAGGCCGACTCGCCCCGAAACGTCGACAATTTCTGCCATGCGCGAATAAACACATCCTGCGTCACGTCGTCCGCTTCGTCGGCGTCGAGCATGCGCCGCACCAGTGTATGGACCCGCGAAACGTGGGTCCGGTATAGGCGCTCGAATGCGGTGGCATCCCCGCTCGCCGCGAGGGCTGTATCGGCGGCTATGGAGTCTGCGGTCAGAGTATCCTCGAGCACCTGTCTGGGCATGCACGGTCTTGGATATGCAAGCGGGCCAAAAGGTTGTAGTTAGATTTGGCCTTCAAAATGGCGCCTTCTATTGTAGCCGTTCTAGCGATCGGCGGCCTTCTGGGGCTGCGGCATGCCTTTGAGCCGGACCATCTTGCAGCCGTCTCGACGCTTGCAACGAGACCGGCCTCACGCCTATGGGGTGCGGCCCGGTTGGGACTCGTCTGGGGCCTCGGACACACCGCCACGGTTGGGGTCGTCGCGCTCCTGATCATCGTGCTTGGGGTCCGTCTTCCCGACCGGTTCTGGCCCGCCGCCGAGTTGCTTGTGGCCGCCCTGCTGATCGCGCTCGGCGCGCTCGTCATCTGGCGCTATCTGCGCGGACGCTGGCACATGCACGCGCATGCGCATCCCGCCGTCGCACCCCATTTCCATCTGCACAGTCACGCCGATGATTCGAGTCATGCGCACGCGCACGCCCACGTCGACGCGCGCAAGTCGCTCGGATTCGGGATCGCGCACGGGCTCGCCGGGAGTGGGGCGATCGCGGCGCTACTCGTGGCCGCGGCACCCGACACCACGACGCGCCTCGCGTATTTTTTGGCGTTCGGCGGTGGCACGATGGTCGGGATGCTCGGGGTGTCGCTGACGCTCGCGATGCTCGTGCGGCTCGCGGCCGAGCGTGGGACGAAGTGGGCGACGGTGCTGCACCTGGGGGCGGCGGTGGGGAGTGTGGTGGCCGGTGTGGTCTTGGCTACGGCAGTAATGCGGGGTTAGCTGTTGTACATCCGACCTCGCCATTCGATTTTCCTGCTTCCTCGCCATGCCGATCTAATCATGATGAACGCGACGACGGCCGCGCCGAATGGATAGAGCAGCGCGTACCAGACGGGTGCGCGGTCGACCGCGTACACCGCAATCCAGGTAATGAGCGACACGAGCGTCGCAATGGCCGCGAAGTGCCATCCGGCGAGCAGCCATGCGAGCGGGGGTGCGATCCAGAACAGGGCGGGCAACCACATCAGGTAGGGCATCATCGCGCGGAGCCCCGGAATCGGCGGCGCCATGAGCGGCGCGCCCTGCGCGAGGTTCTTGGTCCAGCCCGCAAGAATTTCCCGCAGGGAAGCGTACATGCGCGTCGTCATGAATTTCTGCGCGTGCGCGATAAAAATGTTTTTGCCGCCGCGGACGTACGCCTGCGCCAGCATGACGTCGTCGGTGACGCTGTGCTTGACCGCCTCATGGGTTCCAACAGCATCATACGCGGCCCGCGATGTCAGAATGAATTGACCGTTGGCGATCGCCTTCCAGTCCGTCCGCGTCCGGTTCACTCGCCCGAGATTGCCCACGCCGGTCTCGAGCACGAGAAAGACGTGCGGTTGGATCAGGCGCTCCCAGAACGTCCGCATCTCCTGGCGCGGCAGCACGGTGAACAGATCAACACCCTCGGCCTGTAATCCGCGCACCGCCCGGGGAATCAGCTCGGGCTCGTGACGCGTGTCGGCGTCGGCAAAGAGCAGCAGCTCGCCTTTGGCGACGCGGTAACCCTGCACGAGCGCCCATTGCTTCCCGAACCATCCTTCGGGCAGCTCCTCACCCCGCACGAGCCGCAGGCGCTTGCCGGTAGCGGGCTCGACGATCTCGGCGGTGCCGTCCGTGGAGCGGTCGTCCACGACGATGACCTCGATCGGGGAGTAATCAGTCGCGAGAATCGAGCGCACGCAACGCTCGATATTGCGGGCTTCGTTGCGTGCCGGAATGATCACGGAGACCAGCGGGCCGGCTTGGAGCGGCGCGTAGTCGCGCAGACGCGGACGCCGCGTGGCATAGCGGTACAGCACCATGACAAGCATGGCGATCCACGGCGCGGCAAGCAGCCAGCTCATTTGCCGAGTCCCACCCGGACGTGGCTTCTCATCGGATGTCGGCTATAATACCGCCATGTCCGACACCACACACGCTCAGATAAAGACCCCCAAATGGGCCCTGATTCTGGGGGCATCGAGCGGCTTCGGCGAAGGAGCTGCTCGAGCGCTTGCGCAGGCGGGCTACGACATCATCGGCGTGCACCTCGATCGCAAAGCGGGGCTGGAGCATGTCGCCGAGATCCGCCGCGACATCGAGAAGCTGGGCCGCAAGACGCAGTACTTCAACATCAATGCCGCGGACGAAGAGAAGCGCAACGAGGTGCTCGCCGAGCTGGCCAAGCAGAAGCTCAACGTCGCTATCCTGCTGCACTCGCTCGCCTTCGGGACGCTGAAGCCCTACATCGGCGCCGAGGTCCTGAACAAGGCCAACATCGACATGACGCTCGACGTCATGGCCCATTCGCTCGTGTACTGGTCGCAGGGCGTACTAAAGTACGGGCTGATGGGGAAGGGCGGCCGCATTTTCTCGATGACGTCGTCCGGCTCGACGAGAGTGTTCGCAACGTACGGTGCGGTGTCGGCGGCAAAGGCAGCGCTCGAGTCGCACACCCGGCAGCTCGCGCTCGAGCTCGCGCCTCACGGCATCGCGGTGAACTCTTTGCGTGGCGGCGTGACCGATACGCCCGCGCTGCGAAAAATTCCCGGGAACGAGAAGCTCGTGGACATCGCCACGCAGCGGAATCCACATCACCGCCTCACCACGCCCGCCGACCTGGGCGGCGCGATCGTGGCGCTGTCGAATCCCGCCGCTGACTGGATCACTGGCAACGTGATCAACGTCGACGGCGGCGAAGAAATCTCTGCTTGAGCGCGCGCGGGAGGCACTGAGCAGGCACCCTCCCGCGTCAATCGCTGTAGAGAAGGGCATGATCTCCGCGGCGGTTGCGGTGATACTGCACGAGGGCCAGGATGGCCTGGAAGTATTGTTCATCCACCGCGCCATCCGCGCCGGTGATACCTGGTCGGGACAAATCGCGTTTCCAGGTGGGCGCCGTGAGCCGCGCGACGAAGACCTGATCGCCACGGCAATCCGGGAAACGCACGAGGAAATCGGCGTAGATCTCACCGCCGTCGAGCACCTCGGCAGGCTCGACGATCTCTATCCGCGCAGTCCCGTTCTACCACCCGTCGTTGTCCGGCCATTTGTATTCGGGTTGACGTCGCGACCCATTGTGTCGTTCAGCGCGGAGGTCCAGGACGCATTTTGGGTGTCTTTTCGGACCCTCCAGGCGCCGGGGGCGCGCGGGGAGGTCTTGGTCGATCATCCTGGCATCCCCCGTCGGGTACTTCCCGCATATACCGTAGGTAAACACACTATCTGGGGGATGACGGAGCGCCTTCTGACACCGTTAATTAGCCTACTTTCTTAGTCCAACGAAATCCACATTTTCGCTTGACAATATCCGATAATTAGGATAGCCTAACGCCCTGTCTGGTTGACAGTGATTTGACCCGGAGGGCTCTGTGCACGCTGCATTGCGATCCCCACCGCCTTCGCCGCCGCTCACGCGATCGGTGGAGGACTATCTCAAATCGGTCTTCCATCTGACGAGTCAGGGTGGGTTCGCGACCACCAGCGATATCGCCGAGATGCTCGAGGTCGCGCCGCCATCAGTCAGCGGCATGATGAAGCGCCTTTCCGAAACAGGATTGATCGAGCACGTGCCGTATCGTGGCGTACAGCTGACTCCGCAGGGCCGGCGCGCAGCGCTGCAGATGATCCGGCGTCATCGCATTCTCGAATCGTATCTCACGAGTAAGCTCGGGTTTGATTGGGGCGACGTCCACGTCGAGGCGGAGCGGCTGGAGCATGCTGTCTCCGAAAAGCTGATCGAGCGGATGGCGGACGCCCTGGGTGAGCCTCGCTACGATCCGCACGGCGCGCCGATCCCCACGGCCGCGGGCGAAATCGAAGAAGCGGAGCTCGTGCCGTTGGCTGAGACCGCGGTCGGCAGCACCGTGTTGCTCCGGGAAGTGGACGATGAGAACCCCGCGCGCCTGCACTATCTCGCCGAGCAGGCGCTGACGCCGGGCGCACACCTCACCGTCATCGATCGGCAGCCCTTCAACGGCCCGACGATCGTGCGGCTCGGCGATGGCACCACGCGGGTGGTGGGGCAGGAACTCGCGCTACTCCTCTTCTGCAAGCCCGCCGATGGCGAATAGCACCATCGACGCCGGCTGGCGGCAGCCCCGACTCGCGCCGAGTCTCGCGGAGGCGTATCGCACCATCCCGGTGA
>JBHEMG010000227.1:0-8966 GCA_046262715.1 Gemmatimonadales bacterium | reverse complement strand
GGCGGCGGCGTTGTCGCTGCCGCGCACCGGGCAGGCGGTGACGATCGACATTGGCGATCCGTCGGACATTCATCCGCGCAACAAGCAGGACGTGGGTCGCCGCCTGGCTCGCGTCGCCGAAGCGCTGGCATACGGAAAGCGCGTGGAGTTTTCGGGACCCGTGTATCGCGCGCACAGCGTGCGGCAGAGCCGGGTGACTGTGGTCTTTCGCCAGGCCGGCGGGGGTCTCGTCACACACGCCGGGACGGATACCCCCATGTGCTTCGCGATCGCGGGTGCCGATCGACGCTTCGTATGGGCTCAAACGACGATTGAAGGGGATAAGGTCATCGTATGGAACCCGCACGTCTCCCAGCCGGTCGCGGTGCGCTATGCCTGGGGAGACAGCCCCCCACACCCGTGTCTTTACAACCGTGCCGGTCTGCCGGCGGCTCCGTTTCGTACCGACAGCTGGTGATCTCCCACACCCGGATGGCGCCGTTATGAAACCGAATCTGGCAATTGCTCTTGTCGCGGCAACGATCGGCATCGTGTTCCTTGCGCCGGAACTGCGTGCGCAGGCGGAGAACGATATTCGGCTCAACGTCGTCGTCAGTGCGACAGGGAATTTGCGTAGTGACGGAAAAGGAGCCTACTACACAGGCAAAGACTACGTCGCGGCATGGCTCAATTCGGCGCGCTCGCCTGGCCCGTGGCGTGACATGGCATTCGACATCTGTATGAGTTGGCCGTTTGGGCGGTTCCCCGGGGGTGACGGCGCCACCGCACCTGGTCCCACGGGGACTCCCGGGAATCGCACGCTGATCCATCGCATGACGGATCCGGTACCGCACGGCGGCGGAAAACCGTTGGGCGTGTTTGCCGGCGTCTCGGCGAATGACCTTGCGCTAGCGAAGCCGCTCACGTCGACCGTGACCAGCTACACCGACATGACCATCGGTAGCTCCTTGTCTCCGCAGTCGGCCGAGGTGCGCTTTTGCGATTCGGCGAGCTGCTACAGTCTGATTTTCGGGGAGAAGAGCGTATTCGGTTACCCCGTGGTCAATGGTGCCGGTACCACCAGGCCGATTGTTTCCCGGATCTCGGAAACAACCTGGACAATCAGTTTCCCTCCGAGAACGATCGCCAGGCTCTGGAGTCGCGCCGGAGAAGCGAATGAAATCGTAGCCGATCTCGGTCTCTACTATTACGAAGGAAGCCTCCGAATCCAGCGGCAGTGATCCGAACGCTCGAAGGGAACGTCGCGTGTCACTCAACGGCTTCGTCGCCGACCGTAACGATAAATCGATGCTCATCGCCGTCACGCGCGCGGTCAGTGCGACTTTCGCCGAATGCGAGCTGACCCACCGGCCGCGCGATCCGATTAATGTCGCCAACGCGATCGCCGAGCATGCGCGTTATGAGGAGGCGCTCCGCTCGCTGGGTGCCACCGTGGTCCGTGCGTCGCCGGAACCGGCGCTGCCGGACGCGGTCTTCGTCGAGGATACCGCGCTGGCGCTCGACGAGGTCGCCGTCATCACACGACCAGGTGCGCTCACGCGACGTCGCGAAGTCGAATCGATGGCCCAGGTGCTCAGCGCGTACAAGCCGCTGCTGCGGATACAGCCGCCTGGCACGCTCGACGGGGGCGACGTGCTGCGCGTGGGACGAAAGCTCTACGTTGGTTTATCCTCCCGCTCGAATCATGAGGGCATTTCCCAGCTCGAGACCCTCCTCGAGAAGTGGGATTATGAGGTGATTCGCGTGCAGGTCGAGGGGTGTCTACACCTCAAGAGCGCCGTCACGCAGGTCGGGGAGGATTTGCTCCTGATCAATCCCAACTTCGTGCCTCCGGCGTGCTTCAGATCAACGGAGTCAATTCCCGTGGCTCCCGCCGAAGCAGACGGCGCCAACGCTCTTTGGATCGGTCGGGCGGGCGCGATCATTTATGCAGCCCACCATCCCGAAACGGCCGAGCGGCTGGAGCGAGCGGGAGTGCGTGTGGTGGCGGTGCCAAGCACCGAGCTCGCCAAGGCCGAAGGCGGGGTAACGTGCTGCAGCGTGTTGTTTGAGACCGTTCCCTAACGAGGCCCTCCAAGGATCATTGATGTACGAATCTCGACAGCACCCTCCACTGGCGCGACGCCCGTTCCTTCGCCGCATGATGCTCCATCTCGGTGTGGCGGTGGCGATCGTGCTCGGCTCCCTGCTGATCGGGATGGCCGGGTACGAGCACTTCGAGCGCCTCCCGTGGCGAGATGCGTTCTTGAACGCCGCGATGCTGTTGGGTGGCATGGGACCCGTCAATGCGCCGCAAACGGGTGGCGGCAAGCTATTCGCAGGCCTGTACGCGCTGTACGCCGGACTCGTATTCATCGTAGCGGCCGCTCTACTGGGAGCCCCGGTGTTTCATCGCCTGTTGCACAAGCTGCACTGGCCCGTCGATAAGGGATGAAGACGCTCAATGTCGCGTGAAGCGCTCGGAGCTCTCTGTGGACTCGTCTTCGGACTGCTTGCTGTGGCCAGTATGATTCCCCTCTCGTTTCCGGATAAGCGCGCCGCACTCAGTGCGGCGTTCATTGATCGATTCGCGATCGGCCTTGTGATTGGAGTAGCGCACCTGGCGTGGCCGGGGTGGCTCCTGGGCGTGTTGTTTGGCCTTCTGCTCAGCGCCCCCTCAGCCATCATCACGAAGGCTTGGGCGCCCATATTCGGCATGGGGGCCGTAGGCGGCGCGGTCATTGGGCTCATCGTCCAGCACTTCGGGACGCATGCTCTCTGAAAACATGCTGTGGCGGCGGTTCGTCGTGGACTACCCCGGCCTTTGGCGGTTGGAAGACTCGGCGAGCCTCCCCTCCACGGTATGATAAACTTTTCCCGCGCGGCGAGAGCGCTGGCCCGGCGTGATCCCGTCATGTCCATGCTGATCGACCGCAGCGCGCCCTTCCACCTCCCACGGCGCGCCCGGCGGCATTTCTCGGCGCTCGCCGAGAGCATCCTGTATCAACAACTGGCGGGAGCCGCGGCGGCCGCGATCCACGGCCGCTTTCTCGATTTGTTCGACGGCGACCTCTCCCCCCAAACGCTGTTGGCGCTCCCCGCGCGCAAGCTGCGCGCGGTCGGGCTCTCCGGCGCCAAAGCCGCCGCGATCCGCGACCTCGCGGCCAAGGTCGCGGCCGGCATCGTGCCGCTGCATCGCATCGGGAGACTGTCCGACGAGGAGATCATCGAATCGCTGTCGGTGGTCCGCGGCATCGGCCGTTGGACCGCCGAGATGTTTTTGATCTTCCAGCTGCGCCGGCTCGACGTGTGGCCCGTGGGGGACTACGGCGTGCGCACCGGGTACGCGCACGCCTACGGATTGCCGACGTTACCCACTCCGAAAGAGCTCGAGGCTCTTGGCGAACGCTTTCGGCCCTACCGGACCGTCGCTGCCTGGTACTGCTGGCGCGCCGTCACGGAACAGCGCAAGAGTCGCTAGGCGTGCCCCGCCCATGACGTCTCGCCGGGCGTGTACGGTACGCAGGGGTCGAAGCGCCCGGGGGTTTCGCGATAGCGCATCGCCTGCGTGGAGCCGACCTCCGACGTAAAGTACCCCAGCAGCGTCAGCTCTTTCATCATCCGGAAGTAGTGCGGCGGCGCAGCGTCGGCCTTACCATCCATATACGTCTTCTGCTCGCGATCGAGGCGATCGAGCAGCGTCAAGCGCTGCGCCGGTGTCGCCGCCATGAAAGATGTCGCGTCGATATGCCGCATGCCGTCGCGGAAGATCCCCTGATCCCGTGGCGTGTAGGTATCGGTGACCATCAGCGCCATGAATGCGCCGACGTGCGCCGCTTTCGCTCCCGGCGTTTTGGTCTCTGGCAGAATCGTCTCGGCCACTTCGTCGAGAAACGCGATGTCCTGTGCCGTAAAGGCACCGGTGCCCGCGCGCGCCGCCGCCGCACCGCTTTGCGCGCGCTCGCACGCCGTGACGAGCCCCCCGCCGCCACCGATGAGCGCGACGCCGCCCAGTATCGCGGCGACGCGCCGGATCGCTTCGCGCCGATCGATTGTGTTGTCCATAGATCCTCCGCGGCCGGTTAGAGGTTGTGGCGCTTGAGCTCGTCGACGGCGAAGTCCGCCGCGCGCGCGGTGAGCGCCATATAGGTGAGTGACGGATTGGGACACGCCGTCGATGCCATGCAGGAGCCGTCTGTCACGAAGACGTTCGTCGCATCCCACACCTGGTTGTGCGAATTCAGGACTGAAGTCTTGGGATCCCGGCCCATGCGCGCCGTCCCCATCTCATGAATGCCCATGCCCGGGAAATAGCCGTTGTCGTAGGTGCGCACGTCTTTCACCCCGACGGCGGAGAGCATCTCCGCCATGTCGTTCATCATGTCCTTGCGCATGAGCCGCTCGTTTTCACCGGTGGCGCAATCGATCGCAAGCACCGGCAGCCCCCATTTGTCCTTTTTGGTCGCGTCGATCGTCACGCGATTCGCGTGGTTCGGAAGCATCTCGCCGAATGCCGTTGCGCCGATGGTCCAATCCCCGGGCTGCGCCATCGCATCCTTGAACGCCGCGCCGACGCCCAGCTCGGCAACCGCGCGCGACCATCCTTGACGACTGGCGCCACCCTGATAGCCGAACCCGCGCAGATACTCGCGTTTTTCGCCGAACAGGTTGCGGTAGCGGGGGATGTAGAAGCCGGTGGGGCGCCTTCCATAATAGTACTTGGCGTCCAGGCCGGGCTCCTGCAGCGTCCCCGAGGCGCCGGCGCGGAAATGATGGTCCATGAGATTGTGCCCCAGCTCACCGGAGCTCGAGCCGAGGCCGCCCGGCCACACGTTGGTCGCGGAGCGCAGCAGGAGCCACGCCGAATTCAACGTCGAGGCGCACAGGAAGATGATGCGCGCGCTGTAGTCGGTCGTCTGCTCGCTGATCGCATCGAGCACGCGCACGCCCGTCGCCCGCTTCTTGTCGCGATCGTACAACACCTCGGTGGCGATCGCGAACGGCTTGAGCGTCAGCCGGCCGGTCGCCATCGCCGCCGGCAACGTCGACGACTGCGTGCTGAAGTACGCGCCGTACGGACAGCCGAGCCAGCAGGCGTTGCGGTATTGGCACGGGGAGCGGCCCGGCAACGCCTGCGTGAGGTTCGCGGTGCGGCCCGGAATGATGCGGCGGCGGCCACCGAATTTTTTCTGCAGGCGCCCGGCGATGAGCTCCTCGCCGCAGTTGAGCGGCATCGCGGGTTGAAATTGCCCGTCGGGAAGCTGCGCCATGCCTTCACGCGATCCCGAAATGCCCGCATGCCGTTCCACGTGATCGTACCACGGCGCGATGTCGGCGTAGCGGATCGGCCAATCCGCGGCGATGCCCTCACGCACATTGGCTTCGAAATCGAAATCACTCCAGCGATAACTCTGGCGCCCCCACATCAACGAGCGGCCGCCCACGTGGTAGCCACGGTACCAGTCGAACCGCTTCACCTCCGTGTAGGGCGACTCCTGATCGGACGCCCACCAATCCAGGTTCTTTTCGTTGAGCGGATAGTCCCGTTTCAATACCGGGTAGGCCGCCTCCATCGCCTGGGTGCGTCCGCCGCGATGGGGATAGTCCCACGGCGCCTTGGTCGCGTTCACGTAGTCCTTGATGTGCTCGATGTTCTTCCCGCGCTCGAGCAGCAGGACGCGCAGCCCTTTTTCCGTGAGCTCCTTGGCGGCCCATCCGCCTGCGATGCCGGAGCCGACGACGATGGCGTCGTACGTTTGCGACTGAGTCATTTCGGCTTCTCCCCGTTCCGCGTATCGGATACACGTGTGGCGATGACGTAGGTGACTGTGTCCCATGCATTGTGGATGCCGATGAGCAAGAGCACCAGGGCGGCCGTTGCGACGGCGAACAGCGCCCACGGCTGCTCGTGCGACATCCCCGCGGCCCCGACGAATAGACCGGCATAGGCGCCCATGGGCAGCACCAGATGCCACACCCAATCCTCGAGCACCGGTTCATATCCCGATTGCCGCAGCATGCGCCGGAGCACAATCAGCACATACACGATGCCGGCGAGCGCCATGAAACCCACCACGTGCGCCGGATCGCGGACGCGTTGCCATGGCGCGCTGAGCACCGCCGAGATCAGCAGCGTCGACAGGAAGTGAATGACGTTGGGCGTGCCGAACGCATTCAGCGTTTCGGGTGTGCGCGGCAAGTTCGAGTCGGCGACTAACGTCACCACGACGAACATGAGACCGGAGAGGCCGCCGGCGGATGAGCCGACGATGGCCTAAAAGCTTTCCCACTGCGACAACGCGGTGTGCGCTCCGGTTTCCACGAGACTCCAATGCCTGGGTGGGGGGTATTCTGAAATCATGGCGAGACGAACGCAACTCGACGCATTCGGCGCTGCGGCGATACTTCCGGAGGGATTCACGTACCAGCCGGGACTGATCAGTGCCGATCACGAGCAGGAGCTGCTGCGCGTCATCCCCACCCTGCCCTTCACGGCCTTCGAGTTTCGGGGGTTCGAGGGCAAGCGCCGCACCGTGTCGTTCGGCTGGCGATACGACTTCAACGTCCAGAAGCTCCAACAGGCCGACCCGATCCCGCCATTTATCGAGCCAGTGCGCGCGCTCGCGGCAACATTTGCGGGTCTCGCGCCCGAGGCGTTGGAGCAAGTGCTGGTCATCGAGTACAGCCCTGGCGCTGCCATCGGGTGGCACCGGGATCGGCCGATGTTTGGCGACGTGGTGGGCGTCTCGCTCGTGTCTGCAACCCGATTCCGTCTCCGACGCAAGGCCGGCAAAGGATGGGAGCGCGCGTCGCTCATCGTCGAGCCACGATCGGGGTACGTGCTGCGCGGTCCCGTGCGTGACGAGTGGGAGCACAGCATTGCTCCCGTGGACACCTTGCGTTATTCGATCACGATGCGAACCTTCCGCGCGACTCACTGATCTGAGGAGGCACGCGGCATGCCCGTAGTCCTGTTGGCGATCCTGTTGCTCCAAGCGCCCGAACGGCCCGCACGATTGACACAGTTTCTGCAGCAAAGCATCGGCTTCGATACCGCGCAGCTCGCGGCCGTCGAGCGCGGCGAGCCGGTCGTGAAGGTGCTCGAGGCGCGCGATCGCCGCGACGTCGCCGTGTTCGGCATCATCACGGTGCCGCTGGCGCGCGAGTCATGGGCGCGGGGGGTGCGGAATTTTCCCGCTTCGCTGCGGACGCCGAACCGCACCCAGCTGGGGATCTTCAGCACTCCGGCGATCGAGCGCGACGTGGCCGCCGTCACGATCAACAGCCGGGACGTCGGCGAGATGCGCGACTGCAAACCCGGCGACTGTGTGGTGAAGCTGCCAGCGACCGATATGCGGCGGATTCACGAGCAGATGAACTGGTCGGCACCCGACCTGCAATCGCAGCTCAACGCCTATGCGCGCCGCCGTCTCGTGGAATACGTCACCGATTACCGCACCCGCGGCGACTCGGCCATGGTGATCTACGATGATCGGGGCAATGTCAACGTCCACGCGAGCGAGGCATTCGCCGCGCAGCTCGCCGAGTCGCGCTTCGTCTATCAGACCGTACCCTCGCTGCAGCAGTACCTCGGCGCGTACCCGCACGACTCACTGCCGGGCGCCGCCGAGATCATTTTTTGGTCGGAAGACGTGCTCCCCAGGCTCCGGCCGATTTTGAGTGTGACCCATCTCGTCGTGTACACACCACCGGAGCTGCCCGGCATGACGCTGGTCGTCGCGAAGCAGCTGTATGCCGACCACTATTTCGAAGCCGCGGTGGATCTCACGTCCGCCATCGATCGCGGGGCAGGCATGTATCTGGTGACATTGCGCCGCTATCGGTTCGATAATCTCCCGGGAGGCATCCTCAACATCCGCGGCAGAGCGATCGGCGCGTTGCGCGATCAGCTCACGGCCGATCTGCGGCGCCAGCAAGCGCGGTGAGAGTTCATCTCCTCGACGGCACCTACGAGCTGTTCCGGCATTTCTACGCGATGCCGAAGCAGCAGGACAAAGACGGCCGCGAGGTTGCCGCGATCGTCGGCGTATTGGGATCGGTGCTGGGGATGCTCGAGGGCGGGACGACGCATATCGGCGTGGCCACGGATCATGTCATCGAATCATTTCGGAACGATCTGTGGACCGGCTACAAGACGAGCGCAGGGATCGAGCCCGAGCTGCTGGCGCAGTTCCATCCGCTGGAGGATGCGCTGCGCAATATGGGCGTGCGCGTCTGGGCGATGGAGGAGTTCGAAGCGGACGACGCGCTCGCGGCGGCCGCGCACCTGGCGGCACAGGCGAAGGAGGTCGAGCAAGTCATTATTTGCACGCCGGACAAGGACTTGAGCCAGGGCGTGGTCGGCGAGCGCGTGGTGCAGCTCGATCGCCGCAAGCGTGAGCTGCGCGACGAGCGCGGCGTGGTGGCGCGCTTTGGCGTGGGTCCGGAATCGATTCCCGATTATCTCGCGCTGGTGGGCGACACCGCGGACGGATTTCCCGGCGTGCCGGGGTGGGGGGAGAAGGCGTCCGGCGCGGTCCTGAGACGCTACGTCCACCTCGAGCGCATTCCCACGAGCGCGGCGCAATGGGAGGTGCCGGTGCGCGGCGCGGCGCGGCTCGCCGCCGCGCTCGAGGAGCACCACGCGAACGCCATGCTCTTCCGGACGCTCGCCACGTTGCGCACTGATGTGCCGGTCTTTTCGGACCTCGACGAGCTGCGCTGGCGTGGCCCCACACCCGCATTCGAACCGCTCACACAATGCCTCGGCATGCCCGGGCTGTGGGAGCGAGCAAAAAGAGTCGCGTAGCGGATTTTGAGCGTGGCCTTCATCAATTGACCGATCCTCGGCGCCCCTCCCAGATTCCCAAGGAATACCAAATGACCGCGTACCGTTACCTCATTGTCGGCGGCGGCATGACGGCGGATGCCGCCGCCCGGGCGATCCGCGAGTCGGACCCGAGCGGCAGCATTGGCATCATTTCCGC
>JBHEMG010000226.1:0-15727 GCA_046262715.1 Gemmatimonadales bacterium | reverse complement strand
TTCGGAGCCCATTCCATTCGCGCGATGTAGTTGTTGCGCGGATCGCCGGGGATGTTGATCCAGCGCGTCTCCCCACCCGTCGCGCTCACTACGCCGACCCGCCCCGCTGAATTGGTCCCGCCCGCCTTGGGATACTGGACCGGATTGATGAAGGCGTAGAGCGAGTCCGTAACGTCATAGAGCAGGAAGTCGCGGACACCGGTGGCGTCGAGCTGCCAGTAGGCGATCGATTGGCCGTCAGGATTCCAGCGCCACCCGTCCTGCAGGCCCAGCTCCTCTTCGTAGACCCAGTCGAACGTGCCATTGATGGTGGTGCGGGAGCCATCGTGCGTGAGCTGCGTGATCTTGCCGCTGGCGATGTCTTCGACCGAGATGTTGTACTCGCCGTAGCGAACCCACCCCACCCGGCCGCCGTCGGGAGAAAACTTGGCGAACATCAGCGTCGACGCCGGTCCCGTGCCGCCCAGTTTCTTGAGCGTCCATCCGGCCAGATCGAGCACCCAGTAATCGCCGCGCGTATTGGTGCGCCACACCTGCTGGGAATTCGTGAAGATGAGCAGGCGCCGGCCATCGGCCGACCAGGCGTAGTCCTCGATATCGAGCGGGGTCGAATCACCCGGGGGGACGAGCCGGGTGGCCTGCACCAGAATCGTTCGCAGTCCCGTCTCCGCGTCATAGCGGACGATGTCGCGCCCGGGCCGCCCGCCGACGGGACGCTCGAGCGTCGTGTAGGAGATGCCATCGGCGAGCCAGGCCAGCGGGCCGAACGACCCGCTGCGAAACTCGGCAGAGGCGAAAATGCGATCTACCGTGAGGAGGCTCGAGTCGTTCGTCGCGGTTTGGGCGGCCAACGGGACGGCCAATGCGGCGAGTAAGCCCGCGAGATGCAGTGAACGGGGCGTCATGAAGGAAGGATAGTCCCCTGATAAGGCCTTGGCTATGCGCGGTTTGCCGACTACTTTCCGTGGCCCGATGCGGGACTTGTCGTTGTCACGCAGCCAGTTGCTGCTCCTCGCCGGTACGGCCAACCGGCCGCTGGCCGAGGAGATGGCCCAGCATTTGGGGCAGCCGCTGTGCGCGGTGACGATGCGACGGTTTGCCGACGGTGAAATCTTTGTCAAGATCGACGAGAACGTGCGCGGGCGGGATGTCTTCATCATCCAGCCCACGAATCCGCCGGCCGAAAATTACATGGAGCTGCTGCTGCTCATGGATGCAGCGCGGCGCGCGAGCGCGGCCCGGATCACGGCGGTGCTCCCCTACTTCGGCTACGCGCGGCAAGACCGCAAGGACCAGCCGCGTGTGGCGATCAGCGCCAAGCTGATGGCGAACCTGATCACGCATGCGGGCGCGGACCGGGTGTTGGGAATGGATTTCCATTCCCACCAGGTGCAGGGGTTCTTCGACATTCCGGTGGATCATCTGTATGCGGCGCCGGCGTTCGTGAGCCACTTCCGGACCAAGCAGCTGTATCAGCCGGTGGTCGTGGCACCGGACGTGGGCTCGGCCAAGATGGCCCGCGGCTTCGCGAAGCGGCTCGATGCGTCGCTGGCGATCATCGACAAGCGCCGGCCGTCGGCGAATATCGCCGAAGTGCTGAACGTGGTCGGCGAAGTCGAAAATCGGGACTGCTTGATCCCCGACGACATGATCGACACTGCTGGAACGATCTCGGAGGCGGCCGCGGCACTGAAGCGGCTGGGCGCCAAGCGGATCTTCGCCTTCGCCACGCACGCTCTGTTGTCGGGCCCCGCGGTCGAACGGCTGCGGGCCGCGCCGATCGAAGAAGTGACGGTGACGAATTCCATCCGGATTCCGGATGAGCGGCATTTTGAAAAACTGAAGGTGTTGTCCATTGCGAGCCTGATGGCAAAAGCCATCGGTTACGAACATTCGAATCAGTCGGTCAGTTCTCTGTTCGATTGAGTTGAGGAGCGTATGGCACAGACGGTGAGCATCGCGGCGACGTCGCGAGACAAGACAGGCAAAGGCGCGGCGCGGCAGGCCCGCTTTCACAAGCAGGTACCGGCCGTAGTCTACGGGCACGGGCGCGCCACGCAGACGCTGATGGTCGATGGCCCCTTGCTCGAAAAGGCGCTGACCGGGATCGAGCCCGAGAGCACCTTGATCGACCTCACCGTGGACGGCAAAAAGAGCCGGGCGCTGATTCGCGAAATCCAGCGCCATCCGGTGCGACCCGACATCATTCACGTCGACTTCTACGAGATCAAAGCGGACGAAAAGATCACGCTCAAGGTCCCCGTCCACCTCGTCGGGACCGCCGACGGCGTGCGCAACGCGGGCGGCGTGCTCGATCAAGTCACGCGCGAAGTCGAAATCGAAGTGCTGCCCGAGCACATCCCCGATCGTGTGGAGCTGGACGTCACCGCGCTGAAAATCGGCGACTCGCTGCACGCCCGTGATCTCTCGATTCCCAACGCCACGATCCTCACCGGGGGGGAGCTCACGATCGCGGTCATCGTGCCGCCGCGCGCCGAGGAAGTCGCCGCGCCCACGCCGGAAGCCGCGACCGAGGTCGCCGAGCCCGAGCTGATCCGCAAGGTTCGCGAGGACGAAGAAGGCGCGGAGGGCGAAGCGGGCGCAGCCGAGGGCAAGGGAGGGGCACCCAAGGCCGAGGAGAAGCCCAAGGGCAAGAAGGACGAGTAGTCGTTGCGCGCCGTCGTCGGCCTGGGGAACCCCGGTCCGGAATACGCGGCGACGCGCCACAATGCCGGTTTTCTCCTGGCCGACGCCCTGGCCGCGCATTGGCAGCTTCCCCCCTTCCGACGCGCCGAGCGCGCGCGCGCGACGGAAGGCCCCGTGTCCGGGCTCTCCGTGCGTTTGCTCAAACCCACGACGTTCATGAATCGCAGTGGCGCCGCGCTCGCGTCGCTTCGGGCCGAGCCTGCGTTCGAGCCGGCGCGCGACCTCCTGGTGCTGGTGGACGACTTCCAGATTCCGCTCGGCACCTTTCGCTTTCGCACGGAAGGCTCGGCGGGCGGGCACAATGGCCTCAAGAACATCGAGGGCGCGCTGCAATCGCAGAGTTATGCGCGGCTGCGCGTCGGCGTGGGTCCGCTTCCGCAGGGGACGGGTGACTGGGCCGACTACGTGCTCGCGCCGTTCGAAGCCGACGAGCTGGACCAGCTGGACGCCCTGATGCCGGAAATGATCGACGCCGTGGAGAAATGGGTGAAGGCGTAGATGTTGCGCCTCGGTATCGTCGGTCTTCCCAATGTGGGCAAGTCCACGCTGTTCAACGCGCTGACCTCGTCGAAGGCGGCAGCCGCCGAGAATTATCCGTTCTGCACCGTCGAGCCCAACGTCGGCGTGGTGGAGGTGCCGGACCCGCGGCTCGAAACGCTCAATCGCGTCGTCAAGCCGAAGAAAAAAATTCCCGCAGTCGTCGAATTCGTCGATATCGCCGGGCTGGTCAAAGGCGCGTCGCAGGGCGAGGGGCTGGGCAACCAGTTCCTCTCGCACATTCGCGAGGTCGATGCGGTGGTCCACGTGATCCGCTGCTTCGATGACCCCGACGTCGTGCACGTGATGGGGCCCGTGGACCCGGTGCGCGACCACGACGTCATCACGAGCGAGCTCGCGCTCGCCGATCTGGCGGTGGTCGAGCGGCGGCTCGATAAAGCCAGGAAATCAGCCCGCGCGGGCGAGAAGGAAGCGCAGCTGGAGCTCGTGCTGCTCGAGCGCGTAGTGGCTGAGCTCAATGGCGGCCGGGGCGCGCGAGAAGCGGGCGAGGGCGCGGAGGCACTCGCATTTCTGCGTCAGCTTGGCCTGCTCACCGCCAAGCCGATTCTCTACGCCGCCAACGTCACCGAAGACGATCTCGCATCGGGTGGCGGCAAGTGGATCGACAAACTCCGCGCGGCGGTGCAAAGCCACCATGAGGAAGCCGAGATCGTCCCCTTCTCCGCCAAATTCGAAGCTGAGCTCGCGGAGCTCAGCGGCGAAGAGCGGCAGGAATATCTCGCCGCCGCCGGAGTCACCGAGCCGGGCCTCGACCGTCTAATTCACGCGGGATACCGCTTGCTCGGCCTGCAAACGTTTTTTACCGTCGGCGAGAACGAAGTGCGGGCGTGGACCATGCATCGGAACGATACCGCGTACGATGCGGCCGGCGAGATTCACTCGGACTTTCAGCGCGGATTCATTCGCGCCGAGACGGTGGGCTTTGCCGAGTTCGTGAAGGCGGCGAGTTACAAGACGGCGCGCGAGCAAGGCCTCGTGCGGAGTGAAGGGCGGGACTACGTCGTCAAAGACGGCGACATCCTGCTATTTCGCTTCAACGTCTAGCGAGTCCAGATCGCCACGAGCCCGCAGGCCCCCGTGGTCTCGTAGGACCCGCCGCCGCCCATCCAGATGGCGGTGCCCGGCACAACCGCGAGTCCGGGACTCAGGCCGTTCGGGGGCACGCCGCGATAGACTTCGACGCCCACCACCGACGACACCGAGATGCGATCGTAGTCGTCTTCCCGCAGCGGCATGCCGTCCACGCTGATGGGAATGGCGCAGAGCGCCCCGCGGCTGAACCGGGTCGGCAGGCACCAGGTGAGGCAGCGCGTGCGGATCCCCTCGAGTATCAACAAGGTGCTCAGGCGGCGCGGCCGGATGTGTTCGATTTCCTCACGCGTGAAGAAGCGCGCAAAGCCGCGGTACTCGCGCATCCGGGCGTAGAAGCCGGCGAGATCCTGCCACGTGTTCGCGTTCTGCGCCTCCGCGACGACGGGTGCGAGGTCCGTCGCAGCAGAGTCGAGCACGATCGCAATCCGCTTGATCCGGCCGCTGCGCAGGTTGAACTGATACTCCTGCGTCTCCCGTCCCTCGTACGAGATGTGAATCAGCTGGGGGCCGGGAGTCAGACCGTCGAGCGCGAATGTCCCTTCGGAATCGGTGACGACGCCCCGGTGTGCCGAGGCGACCGAGATCATCACGCCCGGCAGCGGGCCGCCATTGCGCGCGGAATTGACCTGCCCGCGGATGCGCGCGCTGGTGTCCATGGACACCTGATGCCAGGAGGCGACGAACATCGCGACGACTAACGGGAAGGCAACCATACCTTGACCTCGATTCACCATCCGACAGACTTGCCCTGATTTTGCCGCTCGAGCCAGACCATGAGCGGCTGGAAGTAGTCCACGATCGCCGTCGCATCCATGCGCCGCTCTCCTGTGGCATCGGCGAGGATATCCTGCCACGGCTTGCTCTGACCGGCTGCCAGCATGCGCGCGAGCTGCTGCCCCGCGACGCGATTGCCGTAGACCGAGCAACGGTACAGCGGGCCCGTCCATCCGGCCGCGCGGCACCAGGACCGATGTAACTGAAACTGCAAAACGCGAGCCAAGAAATAGCGCATGTAGGGCACGTTGGCCGCGACATGGTATTTGGCGCCGGGATCGAAGTCCCGCTCCGAGCGCGCCAGCGGCTCGGCCACTCCCTGATAGCGATGCTTCAGGTCCCACCATGCTGCATTGTAGTGCGCGGGTGGGATCGCGCCCGAGAAGACGCCCCACCGCCAGCGATCGAGCGCCAGCGCGAAGGGGAGGAATGCAATCTTGTCGAGCGCAGTCCGCAACAGCGCCGCCGTATCGCTCGCCGCTCCGGGCACGCTGTCGAGCAATCCGATGCGGCGCAAATACTCGGGGGTCACCGAGAGGGCGATTGCATCGCCGATCGCCTCGTGGAAGCCGTCATTGGCGCCGTTCTGAAAAAGAAACGGCTGCGTCTGATACGCGCGCTGATAAAAGTTGTGGCCGAGCTCGTGATGCACGGTGACGAAGTCCTCGCCCGTCATCTGGATGCACATCTTGATGCGGACGTCGTTTTTCGAGTCGATGTCCCAGGCGCTGGCGTGACACACGACGTCGCGATCGCGCGGTTTCGTGAACTGCGAGCGTTCCCAAAACGTCGTCGGCAATGAATCGAATCCCAATGATGTGTAGAACCCTTCGCCGTAGCGGACCATGCGGCGCTCATCGACGCCGTGCGCGCGTAACAGCGCGGTCACATCGACGCCGGGGGACGCCGCCGGTGGCGCGACGAGGTCGTATACGTTGCCCCACTCCTGCGCCCAGATGTTGCCGAGCAAGTGCGCGGGAATCATCCCGTCGCGCGGCACGACCCCCGCATAGCGCTCAGCGAGGCGCGCGCGCACGTAGGCGTGCAGCTGCACGTACAACGGCTTCAGCTGGTCCCACAACCGGTCCACTTCCGTGACGAAGGAATCGGCGGGCATGTCGTAGCCCGCGCGCCACAGCGCCCCGACGTCGCTGAATCCGAATCCCCGCGCGCCCGCATTGGCGAGCGTGACGAAGCGCGCATAGCGGTCGCGCATGCCGGCGGAAATGGTGTGCCAGCCGCGCCAGACGTAGAGCAGCTCGGCGGGATCGCGGCTCGTGGCGAGGATGTGCTCGATGTCGCCGATCTGCAGGCAGCGATCGGGCGCCTTGCAGTAGGTGCCGCGGCCGTAGTCGGCTTGCATGCTGCTCGTCAGGCGAGTGAGCTCCGCCGCCTGCGCGGGGTCGGGCGGCGGCGGCGCGGCGAGCGACAGTTTGAGCAGCATCAGCTTGCGCCGCAGATCGGCCGACAGGCGTGCCCGCTGGTAGCGCCGGGCCTCCGTGGCCAGATCGCGGGTCGCCACCGCGTAGGCTTCCTGCGCTTCGGCAGTCAGCTCTTCCGTGTCATAGGTAATGAAGGTGTTCGCCACCCAGTCCGCGCGAGATCCCTTGACGCTCAGGGCGTAGAGCGTGGACTCGGCTCTCGCGAGGAAGTGCCGCGCGCTGGCGGCCGTTGGGCCCTGCGCGCGAACCGACGATGGGACCACGAGGACCAGGGGAAGCAGGAGGAGACGTCGCATGGACTACAATACACTGCCATTTTACGCCTTTCCACGGCTTCATAGGCAGTTTAGCTTTCGCGCTCACATATCCCCTACTCGGTGCCTTCCACCGCATCGGGTCACCCATGACCAAAGGGAGGTGGCATGAATCGTCGCTACGAGACGGTTTACATCTTCGATAGCGCGCTCGATGAGCCCGCGATCACCGAAAAACTGAATCGCTTTCACGCGTTGCTCACCAAGGAAGGCAAAGGCTCGGTGACCAATGTGGCGCATTGGGGCAAGCGCACGATGGCGTTCAAGGTCAAGAAAAAAGAGACGGGCTATTATGTCGTCACAGAATTCGAGGCCGAGGGACACCTGCTACCCGAGTACGAGCGCGCCGTGAAGCTCGATGAGAGCGTGCTGCGCTACATGGTCGTCGAGGCCGCGCGTGAGCAGCCCAAGCCCGTCGTTGCGGCGCCGGTCGCCGCCGAAGAGGAAGAGCTGGAAGAGGAGGAGGCATGAGACGTCCCGCCAAAACCTGTCCCGTGTGCGAGTCTGGCGCGCGCGTGCTCGACTACAAGGATGACCGGACGTTGGGCCGCTTCCTCACCGAGCGCGGCAAGATTCTGCCGAGCAGGTTGTCGGGCATGTGCGCCCGCCACCAGCGCCAGCTCGCGACGGCGATTAAGCGCGCGCGGCAGCTGGCGTTGATCCCGTACATCAAGGGCCACACCGCGTAGCGTGGATCCCGCGCGGCAGTCATGGTGGCGCCTCACACTGGCGCTGCTGGCGTTTTTGCTGTGGGCCCACCCGAGTCTGGTCGGCCTGCCGTGCGCCGCGTTGCTGATCATCGCCCCGTCTCCCGTTACCGGACTGCGTGCCCGCTGGGCCCAACCGCTCGCCGGATTGATCGGCGCAATGAGTCTGGCGCTCCTCGTCGTCACGGGAGGAAGCCACAGCCGGCTCGCCGCCCTGACGAGCGCGTATATCGTGCTGGTGACCGCGGCGTTCGTTGCCGCGGTGCTGCTGCAGCCGGCGCCGTTGCTGCGGCAGGCCCTGCGCGCGATGGTCGCCGGCATGCTGGCGACCGCAGTGTTGATTCAGATCGTGTGGGGATCCGACGCGTGGGGTTCACTGGCGTGGGAGGTGACGCGCGGCGCAAGCATTACGATGCGCTCGGTGGTAGAGGTCGCGCCCGACTCCTTCGCGGTGTACGAGCCGCTCGTGCGCTTTGCGAGCCTCACCTGGCCGGGAATGCTGGCACTGCAGACGTTGGCCGGGCTCGCCATTGCCAGGCATTTGTGCCTGCGCATCGCGACTCCCGCGTGGGCCGCGCCGCTCAGCCGTTTCAAAGACTTCTGCATGGGCGACATGTGGGTGTGGGGCATCGTGGCGTGGCTCGGCGTCTTGATTCTGCCGGTGTCGAGCGCGTTGCACGTTGCGGGCACCAATCTCGGTCTCGTGGCCGGGGCGCTGTACGCGCTGCGCGGCGCGGCGATCGTCGCCACCTTCGCCGAAGCCTTCGGCGTCTCGACCGTGGCGCTGGTCATCGCTGCCGCGGCCGCGGCGGCGCTGGCCGTGCCGCTGCTGTTCGTCCTCCCCGGGCTTTGTACGCTCGGCATCACCGATACGTGGTACCAATACCGGCGCCGCCTGGCCGCGGGTGACGTAGGCCCGCGCCGGTCCAATACAACCTGAGGATTGTTCGATGGAAATCATTCTGCGAGCAGACGTGCAGCACTTGGGCAAGGTTGGCGAGGTCGTGAAGGTCAAAGACGGCTACGCCCGCAATTATCTGCTGCCCAAAGGTCTCGCCTATCCGGCGACGGACGCGAACAAGAAAAAGATCTCCTATGAAGGCGAGCGCCTGGTGAAGCAGCAGGCCGCCGAGAAAACGGCCGCCGAAACCGAAGCGGCGCGCCTGGCGGACGTGCAGCTGAGCTTCACGGTGAAGGTCGGCGAGGAAGAGAAGCTCTACGGGTCGATCACCGCGAGCGACATCCAGCGCAAGCTCGAGGAGCTGGGCATTCACGTCGACAAGCGCAAGATCGATCTGCACGAGCCGATCCGCGAGCTCGGGGAGTTCAACGTCGGGATCAAAATCCATCCCGAAGTGCGTCCCGAAGTGCGTGTCACCGTGGTGAAGGAGTAACGATCGTCGCGATCGGCTACGTCGACGGCCCGCGCTTCCGGCGCTCGCTGCTCGCGGCGGCGGACTGGGTGGCGGCTGGGCGGGACGAGCTGAACCGCATCAACGTCTTTCCGGTCCCCGACGGCGACACGGGGACCAATATGTGGCTCACCCTGCGGGCGGTGGCGGGCGCGTTGCGCGACCTCGGTGACGGCGGCGCACTACCCCTGCCCTACGTCGCCGAAACGATGGCGCAGGCGAGCGTGCGCGGCGCCCGCGGCAACTCCGGGATGATGCTGTCGCAGTTCCTGCTCGGCTTCCGCGAAGGCATCGGCCAACGGCTGCGCGCGCACGCCGGCGAGCTCGCGGCCGCGATCGCCCTCGGCTTCGAGCGGCTGCAGTCCTCCCTCGACGAGCCCGTTGAAGGCACCATCTTGACGGTCGCTCGCGAAGCAGCCGACGAAGCGGGCCGAGCAGGCGGCGAGTCCGATCTCCGCATCTTCATGAGCCGCGTCGTGGGCCGCGCCGAGGCGGCGCTCGCCCGCACCCCGGACCTGCTCGTAGCGCTCAAGACGGCAGGCGTCGTGGACGCGGGCGCCAAAGGCTTCGTGCGGCTGCTCGATGGCGTCAAGCGGCTTATAGAAGAAGGCCACATCGCCGAAGGCGCGGTCGATCGCATCGCCGCGGGCTCGAACGCCGCCGCGCTGACTGAGGTCGAGAGCGACCGCGATTACCGCTACTGTACTGAGATCATGGTGCGGGCGGCCGGGCCTCCACTGCCCGACCCCGCCGACGTGCGGCGCGCCCTACGCGCGCACGGCGGCTCGATCGTGGTGCTCTCCACCGGCCCGCTGTTGAAGGCACACGTGCATACCGATGCGCCGGAAGCTGTGTTTGCGCTGGCGGGCGGCTGGGGCGCGCTCGAGTCCACGAAAGCCGACGACATGCGCGCGCAACACCAGGCGCTGCAGGCGCGGCGGCCGATCGCCTTCGTGAGCGATACCGCCTGCGACCTGCCCGACGAGCTGATCCTGCAGTACGACATCGGGCTCGCTCCCATGCAGCTGATCGTGGACGCGCGCTCCTATCGCGATCGACTCGAGCTTACTGCGGGGGAGTTCTTCCGCAGGCTCCGAGCCGGCCTCGATGCCAGTACCTCACAGCCCGCCCCCCAGGCGTTCACCGACGCGTACCGGGATGCCGCTCGCGCGGGCGAGCATGTGATCGCCGTCATCGTGTCGAGCGCGCTATCAGGCACCTTCAGCAGTGCGGAGGCCGCCGCCCGCCGTTTCAATTCGGGCCGGGTCACCGTCCTCGACAGCCGCAGCGCGAGCCTTGGCGAAGGGCTTCTCGTGATACGTGGCGTGGAGCTTGCTGCAGCAGGATGGGCGCCGGACGCGATCGTGCGCGAGCTGCAACGCGTGCGCGCGCAGTCGGGCGGGTTATTCACGGTCGACAACTACGAGCGGCTCGTGCGGTCGGGGCGCGTGGGCCGCGGGAGGGCGTGGCTTGGCACCAAGCTCAATCTCAAGCCAGTGATGGCGCTTACTATGGAAGGAAAGATCGAGCCCGTGGGCCGGGTGCGCGGCCGGGAGAGTGCCAGGCGGCGCATCCTCGAGCTGCTGGACCGCGCCCTCACGCCGCGACCGCGCGCGCTGCGATTTGGCGTCGTGCACGGGGACATCCCGGAGTTCGCGGATGCGTTGCGTTCCGAGCTGGTCGCGCGTTACGCGCCGCTGCAGTGCCTGGTGACGCCGATCACGCCCGTGATCGCGGCGCATGCCGGCATCGGCGCGTGGGGCGTGTTCTATCAAAACGAAGACGGAACAAAGGCTTAGGCGCGCGATATGACTAACCTTGGAGGCTTCGCGGTACTCTCACAGGTCGTCGACGCACTGGTCGATCGAAAAGCGGTCGATCCGGTGGTATTGGATCTACGCGGGTTATGCGCAGCCACCGACTACTTTGTCATCGTGTCGGGAACGTCGGACGCGCACGTGCGTGGAATGGCGGAGCATCTCGTGACGACCCTCGCGCGCGCGGGTGTCGAGCCCCATCATGTGGAAGGCTTGGCGCAGGGACGCTGGGTGTTGCTCGACTACGTCGATTTCGTGGTGCACGTATTTCATCCCGAGCTGCGAGACTTTTATCAGCTCGAGCGGCTGTGGGGCGATGCCCCCGTCGTTGCCGCCGGCGATTCGGGCGGACAAGGCTGAAAGGGTTGGGACCATGCAACGCACCATGACGCTGTCGGTGTTCGCGGCGCTGTTGCTTGCCGCTGTGCCACCCGCCGCCGCGCAATATTTCGGTCAGAACAAGGTCCAGTACCGCAACTTCAACTTCCAGTCGATTCAAACCGAACACTTCGACATCTACTACTATCCCGCTGAACGGGCTGGCGCCCTCGACGCCGCACGCATGGCGGAGCGGGCCTACGCCCGGCTCTCACGCATCCTGCACCATCAGTTCCAGAGCCGCAAACCGATCATCCTGTACGCCTCGCAATCCGACTTCCAGCAGACGAACGTCGTTGATGCCTCAGGCGAGGCCCTGGGAGGTGTCACCGAATTCTTCAAGCACCGCGCCGTGCTGCCGTTCACGGGCTCGTACGCCGAGTTCGAGCACGTGCTGCAACACGAGATGGTGCATCAATTCCAGTACGACGTGTACAGCCGCGGCCGCCCCGGAGCGGGCGTGCAGACCCTCGTCGCCGTCAACCCGCCGCTCTGGTTCATGGAGGGGATGGCGGAATATCTCTCGCTCGGGCCGATCAATCCCGAGACGGCGATGTGGCTGCGCGACGCGGCGCTCGAAGGCCACCTCCCCACGCTCGAGGAGATGACGCTCGACCCTTACATCTTCCCCTATCGCTACGGCCACGCGATCTGGGCGTACATCGGCGAGAAGTGGGGCGATGAGGTCATCGGCGAGATCCTGCAGAGCTCGGCGACGTCGGGATTGGATGCGGCATTCAAACGGGCGCTCGGGCGCTCGCTCGAGGACCTGTCCAACGACTGGCGTGACGCCGTGCAGACGACGTTCCTGCCGCAGCTCGGCGATCACTATCGCGCCCGCCGCATCGCGCAACCCACATTGACGCGACGGCGCACGCACGGCCGCATTTTCCTCGCCCCCGCGCTCACGCCGGATGGACGGGACCTCGCCTTCTTCGGCGATCAGGGCGGCTTTTTCATCGATCTCTGGCTGGCGGACGGCGAGACCGGGCGCGTCAAGCGGCGTCTGGTGAAATCGACGCAGAACAACAATTACGAGAGCCTGCGCTTCATCAACTCGGCGGGGGCCTTTTCGCCCGACGGCCGTTACTTCGCGATCGCCGCCAAACGGAAAGACCGCGACGATCTCGTAATTCTCGACGTCAAGCGCAACCGCGAAGACGCGCGGATCGTCGTCGGGCTGAACGGCCTGCAGACGCCGCAGTGGTCCCCGGACGGCACGCAGCTCGTGTTCACGGGCTTCGCGAACGGCTTCACCGATCTGTACATCATCAACCGCGACGGCACGGGACTGCGACGCCTGACCAACGACCGGTTCGCCGACCTGCACCCGGCCTGGTCGCCCGATGGGAACACGATCGCGTTCGTAACCGACCGCGGCGGCGACACCGATTTCGATTTGCTGCGCTTCAGCAACTTGCGGATAGCGCTGTATCATCTCGATACCGGCACGATCGAGCTGCTCGGCAACATGGACGCCGGCAAGAACATCAATCCGGCGTGGGCGCCCGACGGCCGCTCTCTGGCCTTCGTCTCGGACCGCACCGGCATTGCCAACATCTTCCTGTACGATCTCGGCGATGGGCAGATCTATCAGCTGACGAACATGTTCACCGGCGTGCAGGGCATTACGCCGCTGTCCCCCGTCCTGTCGTGGGCGTCGCTGGCTGATCGGATCGCGTTTGTCTACTACGAGGATGGGCAGTACAGCGTCTATTCCGTGGAGAATCCCCGCTCGCTCAAGCGCGCGCCCTACCATGGCCCGAATGTCCGTCCCACGGTGACGCTGCTCGCGTCCGAGGGCCGCGACACGTTGGTGCCCGCGCCGACCATCCTGTCGCCCGCATCGGGTACGAGAACACCGGGCACCGGCACGGCGCCGCGTTCCGACGAATCCGCATCGATCTATCGCGCGTCCGGCGGCTTCCGGCCTTCCGCCAACCCGCAACCGGCGGAGTCGTCGGCGGTTCCCGCTCCCGTGACGGTTCGGGCGCTGCTTGATTCAGCGACGCTCGCACTGCCGGACACCAATGAGTTTACCTTCCGGCCATACAAGATGCGCTTCACGGCCGATTACGTGGTCCGTCCCACCGTCGGCTATCAGCGCGACAACTTCGGCCGGGGCTTCTTCGGCGGGTCGGCGATCGCGTTGTCGGATATTCTCGGCAATCACTCGGTCGTGATCGCCGGCGCGATCAACGGCCGCATCAGCGAAGCGCAATTCCTCGGGGTCTACGTCAATCAGTCGCGCCGCTTCAATTGGGCGACCGGTTTTTCGCAGGATCCCATGTACTTCTACGGCGGCAGCGACTGGTCCCGGGTCGAGAACCCGGATAGTCCCGGCGATTCGCTCGATGTGTTTTCCACCCGCATCCGCCGCTTCGTCGTCCGGGACGCGTTTGCCGAATCGTATTATCCCTTCAGCCGCTTCAACCGGATCGAGCTTGGCCTGCACGCGGTGAACATCGCGGAAGCGACGCTCGACCTGCAGACCCGGTTCAACGGCGACAGCGGCGGGTTCTTCGATCAGCAGCTCATCAGCGGCGGCGGTCCGTCGGCAACGTTCCTTCAGCCGTCGTTTGCCCACGTGCACGACAACACGCTGTTTGGCTACGTCGGACCGTTCGCCGGCGCGCGCTCGCGACTCTCGATCTCGCCGGCGATCGGGTCGTGGCAGTTCACCGCGGGACTGGTGGATTACCGTCGCTACCTGTTCTTCCGGCCCTTCACGCTCGCCGTCCGCGGCATGATGTTCGGCCGGTTCGGCCGCGACGCCGATCGCTTCCCCGTTTTTGTCGGCAATACCGATCTGATCCGCGGCTACACCGCCGGCTCGTTCCGCAGCCATGAATGCGTCGCGGACCCCGGCTCAAGCAGCCAGACCGGATGCGCTGAGCTGGATCAACTGATCGGCTCCAAAATCGCGGTCGCAAATGTCGAATTGCGGTTTCCCTTGACCCGCAGCCTCGTGCTCGGATTCCTGCCGCTCGGTTTCCCGCCGATTGAAGGGGCGTTCTTCTTCGATATGGGAATGGCGTGGGACGGGTCCAGTACCGTGAAATGGAATCGCGGTGCCAACGAGGACCCGCTGCTGGTGCGTACCCCGCTGCGCAGCTGGGGCACGTCGATCCGGGCCAACGTTTTTGGGCTGTTGATCATGCGGATCGATTACACGAAGCCGATGGACCGCCCGCTCAAGAAATCATATTGGACCGTCACCTTAGGTCCGACGTTCTAACTCCGCTTCGCTAAAACAGTTGCAATGGCCTCGCCGGTTGTCTATTTTGTCCGGCGAGGCCATTTGCCGATCTCGCGCTTCCTTCTCATCATCGTTGCCGCGCTTTGGGGGTGTGGACCCAGAGCGCCAGCCCCCGCGTCGGCGGAACAGCAATCACCACAACGCGTTAGCCAACTCCAGATCCTCGCCCGTATCCCCGGCGTCGCGCTGCGCTTGCCCACCAAGGGCGGTACGCCCCAACTCTATCGCCTCCCCAAGCTCACTCCGATCGAGGGGGTGATGCGCGGGAAGCTGCCGCCCGTCGAGCGAGTCGTGGGTCTCGACCCCGAATCGGAGTTCCTGTTCGTCACCACCGCCAAACACGAGCTCCTGGCGCTCGACCTCGGCAGCGGCCGTGTCGATACCGTCGCCACGAGCGTCGCCCAAGCGGCGCTCGGCCCCGATGGGACGCTCTACGCGGTGGATGCACAGCGCCGGGTGATTTCCTTGTCGCGGCGCACCCGCTTTGCATGGCCGCAGCCGCTTACGGCGCTGCCACGCGACCTGTTTGGCGCAACCGATCAACACCTCGTCGGCGTCATTTCCCAGGACCGTCTGCTCGTCGCCGCCGCCGACCAGCCGGCCACGGTGCGGCCGATCGCCTCCGGGGGCGATGTGGCGGCAACGCGCTGGGGCGATCTGGTCGCCGTGGCAAGCGACTCAGGCGTGACCTTCTACGACCCGCTCGGACGCCGCGATCCGGCGTTCGTTCGGCTCGGTGACTCACCACGCGCGCTCGCGTTCTCGCCGTCCGGTCATCGGATTTATGTGGCTCGCCGCAGCGCACCAGGACTCGCGGTCATCGATCGCTTCGAGCACAAGGAGCTCGACGGTGTGGCACTGCCCGGTTCCGTCGCGGCACTCCGCCTGGATCCGCTCGGGCGCTGGCTGCTCGCGCGCCCCGCGGTCGGCGACTCGGCATGGATCGTCGACCTCCCAATCAAGCGGCACACCGGGATCGTGCCGACGGAGTGGCAGTCCGATCTTCCCGCGATCTCGCCTGACGGCATGCTGATCTATCGCCGCGGCGCCGACGTCCTCGCGCTGCGGCCCGATTCGTTGACGGAAATGGGGAAAGTCCTCAACGGCGCGGCCGACGTCTGGGTGCTGTCCACATGGCTGCCGCGCGGAGTACCAGCGGGTCCCGTGAACGCCGCGGTGTCCGATAGTGCGGGCGCTGGCGCTGAAGGCCCACTGTACGTGCAAGTCTCCACGTCGCAGAACCCCGAGTGGTCTGGACACCTCGCCGA
>JBHEMG010000225.1:0-6736 GCA_046262715.1 Gemmatimonadales bacterium | reverse complement strand
GAGCTGCTCGGTGAGCTGCGAACGCTCCGTCAGCAGCTCGACGCCAAGCAGGGGGAGCTGGAAGTCGCCCGCCTGCAGCTCGATCGAGTGGATGCGATCATGCAGTACTCCACTCACTATCGCTTGCCCGCAGACATGGCGACGGCGGTCTATGACGTCGCGCTCAGCGAGGGGATCGATCCCGGCTTGGCCTTCCGGCTGGTCAAGGTAGAGTCCGGGTTCAACGTGCGCGCGACGAGCCATGTCGGCGCCGTCGGTCTTACGCAAGTAATGCCCAGCACGGCTCGGCTCTACGAGCCCGGGCTGACGACGCAACAGCTGTATGACCGGGATACCAACCTGCGCATCGGCTTCCGCTACTTGCGGGACTTGCTGGACCGCTATCCGGCCAACATGTCGCTGGCGCTGCTCGCGTACAACCGCGGCCCCGCCAAGGTGGAGCAGCTGCTAGGCTCCGGTCGCGATCCCGCGAACGGCTATGAGGTAGAAGTTATGAAGGGATTCCGGCACCACTAACACGAATGACCAATGATCATTGATCAATGATCATTGGTCATTCCGAAGGCGTTACCGGCTCGGAATCCGCAGCACATCTCCGGGCCGGATCACACTCCGCATCGTCAGATCATTGGCTTCCAGCAGCGCCATCAAGCCCACGCCGTGCTGGCGCGCGATGGCGCTCGCCGTTTCACCCCGCGTTACGCGGTGCCGCGCGTTTCTGGTCGACCCCGCGGAGGCATAGCGCGTCGCGACCCGGCGGATGCGCGGCTCCGGCGGGTTGCTCCACGCACCGCGCGGCACCACTCGCCCGCTCATCGGGACGATGACCCGCTGTCCCACCCGTAGCGCGTGGCCGCGCAGGCGCGGATTGGCGGCCTGCAACATCGTCACGGTCACCTGGTAGCGCTGGGCGATCCCAGAGAGCGTCTGCCCCGACGACACATAGTGGTCCACGAACGTGACGCGCTCGTTGATCGGCAGATCGGCGTAGCGCTCGGCGACGCCCACGCCCATCCCGCGCGGTACGCGCACGATCACCGCGCGACCCGGCGGAGTGATGCCGCGGACATATTGGGGGTTGAGCTCCAGCATCGCCGCGACGGACGTATCCGCCAGGCGCGCCAGCACATCGAGTCCCGTCGCGTCTGGCACCGACACTTCGTCGAAGACGAGGGGCGGCAGGCGCGCGATGTCCGTAAAACCGTAGCGGAGCGGCTGCTTGGCGATCAGCGCGGCGGCAATCAGCTTCGGCACGTAGTCGCGCGTTTCCCGGCGCAGATTGCGCCGGTCGGCGATCTCGAAGAATGTCTGATCGTCGACGGTATCGGGCTCACCCGGCAAGCGGCGAATTTCCCGCTCGATCCGTCCGGCGCCGGCATTGTAGGCCGCGGCGGCGAGATAGACGCTGCCGAGGCGCTGCACCAAGTCCTGCAGATGGCTGACCGCGGCGTCGGTCGCCTTGAACGGATCGCGCCGCTCGTCCACCCAGGGATCAATCTGGAGTCCGTAACCCCGTGCCGTCGCGGCCATGAACTGCCACATGCCGACGGCGCGGGCCCGGCTCACGGCCGTATTGGACAAGCCACTTTCGATCAGCGTGAGATAGACGAGGTCTTCCGGCAGCCCACGGGCGCGCAGCCGCTCGCGAATCATTCCCTCGTAGCGGCCAAGACGCGACAACCAGATCTCGAAGCGATCGCGCGCGTCGAGCTGGAAGAACTCGAGATACTCGAGCACCCGGCGGTTGCCGGCGAAGTTGGTGACGTCGATGTCAAAGGTCGCGACCGGGTCGGTGCCGAACAGATCCACGGCTTCCTGGCGAACGTCCTCGCCGCGGATGGAAACATTCGTGCGTGGCGGGGTGGAGGAGTCTGCAGACCGCAGGCGCAGGCTGTCGAGGGCCGATTGATCGGCCGCGGAGTCCTGCTCCACGGTCGCCAAGGCCGTACCGAGCTGGACGGCAGAGCTGTCGCGCGACGAAACCGCCGTCACGAGCTCGGGCGCGGGCGGAATATGTGCACTAGCGCAGCCGGCGACGAGCCAGGCGGCGCCCAACATCGCAATCGAAACTGCCGTCAGTCGTTTCATCGTGTCGCCAGATAATTCCCGAGTAACCGGTTCGTCGCGTTCAAAACCGCAAGTGCCGCGCCGCGCGGCGGATCAGCCTCCGTCAGACACGACCCCACGAGCCGGGTCGCTTCCTCCGCGCGCGCCGACAGCGACACGATCACCACCGTCGCATCGAACGCCCGCACCGCCTTCACCCCCAACAGCTCGAAGGTGAGCCGCGGCTGCACCGCCTGCTCCAACGCATTCACGGCCGCGACCGCGCAACAGCGCAGCTCTCCCGTTTGCGACGAGACGCCATCCGAGGAGCCCTCGAAGCGCCGACCGTCGGACCACGTCAGCACCACCTTCGCGCGACAGCGGCCGTTCGCCAGCCGCTGAAATCCGAACTCCTCAAACCGCAGGCGCTCGTCTGGCACGCGCGAAACTCAGTCGAACCGAACTTCGATCTGCTGTTTCAGTGCCACGGCCTGCATCGCTTCCACAACGTCAACCTCGAGACGGGGACGGCCCTGCGCGTCGCGTTCCGACGAAATGAGCAAAATCAACCCGCTGTCGAATTCCACTTTCACGTGCCGCACATCCGATCGCACTTTCACATGCTTGACCGTCTCACCCTGCAGCCGCGTCATCGCGAGCACGACGCGCCGCAAATCCTGCAGGTCCGCCGTGCTCACGCCAGACGCTCGGCGAGGAGCTGCGAGATCGCGGCGTCGGGGATCCGCTCGGCCTGGATGTACAGTGACGACTTCGAGGTAGCCTCCAACGGATACGGCGTCCAAAACGACCGGCGTCGACCCGGAAGAGACTCTGACGCGGTGCGAAACGACAAAACCAGCTGCCAAGCGGCCGTATTCGCGCGACGCTCGGCGACCGCGTCCACATGCCAAACCTGGTCCCCGTGCGCGATTACTCGCCATGACATGGCTCACCTCGGGCGCGGAAGGAGCGCAAAGGGGCCCCAATATGTGTCTAAGATTAAGTCTGGTCAATAGTTGAGCTACTTATCATTCAATCGTGGGCGTGCAGCCTGCAACGTGCGGACGGTACGGAGGGGCCTAGCGGGGGGGGTCTAGTCACCCCGGGTGACATAGGCGCGGAAACGGGCTGCGAGGTCGCGAGTGACCGGCCCGGCCACACCGGTCCCGATCGCGCGCCCATCGAGCTTGGAGATGGCGACGACTTCGGCGGCCGTGCCGGTGAGGAATACTTCGTCAGCCGTGTAGAGATCGTAGCGGTTCATGGGCACTTCTTCGACGCCATATCCCGCCTCGCGGCCGAGCTCGATGATCGTGTCGCGCGTGACGCCGCGGAGGATGCCCGCGTAGGCCGGCGGCGTGCGCAACGTGCCCTTGGATACCGCGAACAGATTCATGCCGCTCGCTTCCGCGACATACCCGCCAGCGTCGAGCATGATGACCTCGTCCACGTTGGCGGCGATACCTTCGACTTTGGCGAGAATGTGGGAGAGGTAATTCAGCGATTTGACCCGGGGGGACAGCGCTTCGCGGTGGTGGATCGGCGTCGCAGCGGTCAGCGCGGTCAGACCTTTTTCATACCGGTCCGGCGCCCACAACTTGATGGTGTCGAAGATGGAAAAGATCGTAGGCTTGGCGCATTTCCGGGGATCGAGGCCGAGGTCCCCGACACCGCGCGTGACGACCAACCGGATGTAGGAATCTGTGAGCCCGCTTTTGGCGACGCCCTCTTCGAGCATGCGGGCCATGGCGTCCTTCGCCATCGGAATTTCGAGCCAGATGGCCTTGGCGGAGGCGTACAGGCGCTCGAGATGCTCGCCGAGGCGGAAGATGCGGCCGCCATAGGAGCGGATGCCCTCGAACACGCCGTCACCATACAGGAGGCCGTGGTCGAATACGGAAACGACCGCGGTGCCGCGGTCGTACCACGTCCCATCGATCCACACGATGGAGGGCATGAAGGAATTTGCCTCCGAGGGTCGCAAGAGACAACGGGGGAGGCATGAGGCGGCTGGGGATCGAACCCAGGACCTACGGATTAAAAGTCCGTTGCTCTACCAACTGAGCTACCGCCTCGAATAACCCCGTCAAAGGTAAACCGTCGAAAGAGGGCGTCAAAACGCCGAGGGCGGCAACGGATACCCGCTGCCGCCCTCTATGCCAGCGTCGCAGGGGCTCTAGAAGACCCAGTGCACTCCGATCTGCGTCTGTTGGGGGTCACCCAAACCGCTGCGAATAGTGCCGTCGAAGTTGAACAGCAAGCTGGTCGAGGCGGGATCGCGGAAGTTCTCGTTGCCGAGGACGTTGAACACCTGTGCGATCAGCTCGACTCGGCCGCTTCCCACGTTGAATGGCCACGTCAGGCCGACATCCCACGAGAAATAGGAGTTGTCCTTCCGGAGCGTGTTGCGTTGAAGCACGCTGCCGTCCAAGCAATTCCGGTCCAACGCCGACGTGGCGCGCTGTCCCTTGGGCGGCGCGAACGGACTGAAGGGGCTGGGCCCGCAACTCGCCGACGTCGGCTGCGCGGAGTAGATGCTCAACCGGTTGTTCAGGAACAGCCCGCCACCGATATGTGCCACCATCCACCCATTGAAGCGATGACGCTGATCGCGGTCGCTGTAGCCGTATTCGGGCGCGAGGTTGTCGGCACGAGCGTAGCGGAACGTGAACGGATCGCGCTCGTTGTCGTCATCCGCTTTGTCCCAGGACAGCGTGTAATTCACCTGGAACTGGAAGTTGGGGTCGAGCACGCGCTTCAGGCCTACCGTGAGACCGTTGTAATTCGACTTTGCGCTCGACTCGACGACGGTCAGTGTGCCGAGGCTGGGGAACGGAGTGCCGAACGCCGCATCATTGCGATTGATGAACCGCGTGACGTTGTCGGTCTTGGCATGGGTGTAACTGAGCGTGAGTCCAAGATCCGCCGCTACCTGTCGCTCATAGCCCAATGTGACGTTCAGCGTGCGCGGATTGCGGAAGTTCTTGTCGAAGACGAACACCGACGGCGCGAACACCGACGACAGGGGCACCTGGGACGGGAACAGATTCGGGAACGACGGCGCCGGCAACCCAAACGGGATCGTCGCGCTGGAGCCGAACAGCGTCACGCCCCGGTAGCCATCCGTGCTGCGCGTCGACGCGAGATTCAGTCCCGGGATGCGGGCGTAGTAAACGCCGGCACTCGCCCGGACGACCGAGCGCCCGTCACCGTGCGGGTCCCACGCGATGCCGAGGCGCGGCTGGATCATCTTTTTGTCGGACGGAATCGTGCCGTCCGATGGGAAGTTGAAAGTGCCCTGCGCGTTCGTGACCGTCGTCCCGTACAACGGCGCATAGGCGGTCGAGTCGCGAGGCGACAGCAGACTCGGCTCGATCTGGGCGGACCAGCGCAACCCGTAATTGAACGTCCAGTTCGGGTTCGGCTTCCAGGTGTCCTGCACGTAGACGTCGAGCTCGGTCTGCGGAATGCTCTGGGTGCCGGCGTCGCGCACGGGCCGGCCTACCCCCGCCTGCTGCAGATACAGCAGCACGGGGCCGGTGATGGAACCGCCTGGGCAGGTACCGTCGGTCCGGGGCGTCGAGTTGCTGCACTCCACGTAATTGGAGTCATTCGCCACGTAGCCCAGGAACCCCGCCACGGAGCTGAAGATGTAGCGGCTGTTCGCAAACCCGATGAAGGTCTGCACCGAATTCACGCGGTTGTATTCACCGCCGAGCTTGAAGAAGTGATTGCCCTTGGCGAACGAGACGTTATCGACCAGCTGCACGCGCGTGTCGTAGTAGTCCACCGGCAGGAAGAACGGCATGCCGAACCGGTAGCTCCCGGCGAAATCAAGCGCGACATCCGGGAAGGGCCGCTGACCCGTGCCGGTGGGATCGCTGCCGAGCAGGCTGGAGCGCGGGCCGTCGTACGGACGGGGCCGGTCTTCGCGAGAGTACTGGAAGCGGAATTCGTTGGCGACGCGCGGACCCAGGTACGAGATCAGGCTGCCGTTGACGGCATTGGAGTGATCCTGCTCCAGGCCGTTGGCGCTGCGCCCCCAACTGTCGACGTCAAAGGTGCCGTTGGCCTGCTCCGACCAGGTGTAATTGTACTTGATCGAGGCGTTGTGCCGGTCTGAGAGCCGGAAGTCCAGCTTCGCCAGCAATGCGCGAGCGTTATTGGTGCGCGCGATGGAGCCGTAGTCGTTGGCCAGCGCGCCGCCGAAAGCCGTGTCCATCCAGGCGCGCAGCGGCGCGGCGATGCGGTTCGGATCGGTTTGCTTGGTCTCGTCGTAGATCTGCTGATCGTAGGCGACGAAGAAGAAGGCGCGGTCCCGCTTGATCGGTCCGCCCGCCGTAAATCCGAACTGATGCTGCGTGAAATCCGGCGACAGGCTCTGGGTGCCATGATGGGCGATACCGGAGAGTGCGCCGTCCTTTCCATAATAGTGGACGGAGCCGTGCAGGTTGTTGGTACCGGACTTGGTCACCACGTTCACGAAACCGCCGGAAGAGCGGCCGAACTCGGCGTTGGCGCCTGACGAGGTCACGACGATTTCCTGCACCGCGTCGAGGTTGAACGTGAACGGCGGCCGTTGACCACCGCGCTGCTCACCGAAGAACGGATTGTTGAAATCGGCGCCATCGACCGAGACGTTGTTGTGTATCCCCTTCTGGCCGCCGATCGACAGCTCGTCGCCGTCCGG
>JBHEMG010000224.1:0-32579 GCA_046262715.1 Gemmatimonadales bacterium | reverse complement strand
ATCGGTGAGCTGACGCCCGACAACGAAAGCGATTACGGCTGGATTATGGACGTGGCCACCCGCAAGCGCGTGTGGTCGATGTCATACGCGGATACCGACCCCGCCGGCGGTGCAGCCAAGAACCGGATGGCGCGCGAACGGATCCGGCTGAAGCCGGGCCGTTACGTCGCCTACTTCGTTGCCGATGACTCGCACGATCCTGAAGAGTGGAACGGTGTGCCCGCAACCGACCCCGACTTCTGGGGACTTACGCTCCGCGTCGCCGATCCGGCAGCGCGCGCGGCGGTGAAGCCCTACGACTATGCGCCCGTCCCGGCAGGGCAGACGATCGTCTCGCTGATCGAGACCGACAACGATGCGAATCGGTCGTCGGGCTTTGCCCTGAAGCGGGCGATGGACGTTCACATCTATGCGCTGGGCGAAGCTTCTGGCAAAGAGATGGTGGATTATGCCTGGATCGTGAATGCCGACCAGCACGACCGCGTGTGGAGGATGGAGTACGGCAACACCGAGCCGGCCGGCGGCGCCGAGAAGAACCGCCTGTTCGATGGTATGCTGCGACTCCAGCCCGGTAACTATCTCGTGTACTATCGCAGTGACGGCTCCCACTCCTACGAGGACTGGAACGCGGCGCCGCCAGCCGAACCGCGCTACTGGGGCGTCAGCGTGTTTCCCGAGAGTGGCCGGCTCGATAGTGCGGCGATCGCGCCCTTCAACCGCAGCGATCGTCGTGGGGCGGCTGCGGTGGCCCAGCTCGTTCGCATGGGTGACGACGAGGATGCGCACCGCCGGTTCCATCTCGACGCGACCACCCGTCTCCATGTCTACGCGGTCGGCGAGGGCCGCGACGGTGAGATGTTTGATTATGGATGGATCGAGAACTCTGGCGGGCAGCGGGTGTGGGAAATGAAGTACGATGAAACCGAGCCGGCCGGCGGCGGCGACAAGAACCGCATGTTCGAAGGCAGTGTCCGGCTTCCGGCTGGCGACTACGTCTTGCGCTACCGCTCTGACGGCTCGCACTCCTACGCGGTCTGGAACGATTCGCCGCCGGACGATCCCGACAGTTGGGGTATCTCCGTGTTCCGTCTGGAGAACCGCTAGCATAGCTTTCGAGCCTCATGCATTGGATGCTGGCACTGGCCGTGGTCCTGCCCCAGGACAGCACCCACCGTGATACCATCGTCCTGAAGCCCATCGAGATCCTCGGCACGCTGAGCTCTACCGCGGCTCCGCGGGTCGGGTCCGGCGTTCCCGCGCATATCACCACGATTACGGGCGCGGAGATCGGCACATGGCAGCCCCGCTCGCTCGCCTACGCGGTCGCGGGCAGTGCAGGGGTGTCGGTGTATGACGATCTGGGATCGCCGTTCAAGATTTCCCTCACTTCGCGCGGGTTCACCGCCGGTCCGGCGATCGGACTGCCGCAGGGGATATCGGTTTTCGTCGATGGTGTCCGCCAAAACGAGCCCGATGCGGCGCAGGTGAACTTCGACCTGCTGCCGCTCGAGCACGTCGAGCGCGTGGAGTTTCTCCACGGTCCCGCGGCGCTGCTGGGACCGAATTCGCTGGGTGGCGCGATCAACCTCGTGACCAAGCGAGGAGGCGGCCCGCTCGACGGCGAGCTGGAAGTGTCGGGGGGCTCGTTCGGAGAGGTCGGCAGCTCGTTTTCGGCCGGTGGGCGTCTCCGCCAATGGTCTTACTACGTCGGCGGCTCGGTCGATCGCGAGGACGGCTGGCGGGAGGCGACCGACGGGCAGCAACGCCAGCTGCTCATCAACCTCGGTCACTATGACGTCACGCGGGGGTTGAGTATGCAGTTGCTCGGGTCGTCGGACCGCACGCGTGAAGCCGGCAGTCTCCCCGAAAGTCTGTATATCGCGCGTCCACGTACCAACTTCACTCCAGGCGACTTCGATCATCTCGCGTTGCTGCAGGGGACCGTCTCCGGCTATGCGCCGATGGGGGGCGGCCGCATTTCGTTGAGCCTGTACCACCGGCGCATGGACGGCGACCGATTCAACGTCAATCAGGTACCCGATCCCAACGTCACGAATGCCAACGTCTCTCGCGCCGTGGGCATGAATGTCGAGTGGCTGCGGCAGGGATCGTTCGGCGCGGTGCGTGGCGGTATCGACGCGAATGCGCATGATGTGAGCGTACAATTGCACGCGCAGGATCAAACGCGCGGGACCGACTCGTTGACGACCTGGGTCAAGAGCCCCGGCTGGGATCTCGCGGGGTACGCCGTCGGTGATCTGGTGCTCGGCAGGGCGACCGCTTCGGCGGGTCTGCGCTACGACGTCGTCCGCGTTCCGTTCCGTGATCAACTCGATCCCACAGCCGACACGACATCCACCTTCACGCATGTCTCGGCGCGCGGAGGTGTCGCCTATGATCTGGGTGCGGGGAGCTCGATGTATGCCTCAGCGGGTAAGAGTTTTCGGGCGCCCGCATTGCTGGAGCTGTCGTGCGCCGATCCCGCGGCGCCATGCCCATTGCCGTTCGCGCTCGGGGATGACCCACCCCTCCGGCCCGTCGTCGCGACGACGCTCGAAACGGGGGTACATTGGTCGCAGGGCAGCCGCGCCATCGATGCGTCCCTGTACCGCACAGCAGTCCACGATGACATTTTTTTCGTCGCGCCAGGCAGTGCGCAAGGGTATTTCGCCAATCTCGCGGCGACGCGCCGTGTAGGACTGGAGCTGGGCGTTCAAACCGACATCGCAAGCCGGATGACGCTACGCGCGAGCTACGCGTATACTCGCGCCACCTTCGCATCCCGGACGCTGATCGCCACCGTCCGCGTGGGCGCGGACACCGTTCGCGTTGGGGACCGCTTCCCGTTGACGCCGGAACATCGCGGCGCCATTGCGGCTTCGTGGCGCATATCCCAGACCTTGCAGGTGGACGTGCAGATGGGCTTTACCGGTCGACAGTTCTTGCGGGGCGATGAAGCCAATGAAACGACGCGATTGCCAGATTACACTACGGTGGACGGTCGTATGGCTTGGCGATGGAAAGGGTGGGATGTCGCGGGAATGGTGCTGAACGCCTTCGACCGCCGCTACGCCAGCTTTGGTACGTGGGGGACGAATCGTACGGCCGGCGATCGCGTCGAACGCTTTCGTACACCGGGCGCGCCCCGCGCATTCCGGCTCATGCTGCGACACGATTTGGGAGGCAGTAACCGGACATGAAAATCGCTGTCTGCATTAAGCGCGTCCCCGACTCGGAAACGCGCGTCAAAATCACGAGCGACGGCAAGCGCCTCGATGAAGCCGGCGTGAAATTCGTCATGAATCCGTACGACGAATTCGCCGTCGAAGAGGCGTTGCGGCGCAAGGAAAAGGCAGGCAGCGGCGAAGTCGCCGTTCTCTGCATGGGCCCGAGCGCCGCCCAGGAGACGATTCGGACCGCTCTCGCGATGGGTGCCGATCGCGGCATCCTGCTCCAAGCCGACAAACCTCCCACTGATCCCTATGAAGCGGCCACGACCATCGCGGCCGAGCTCAGGAGTGGCAGCTGGGACATGATTCTCTTCGGCCGCATGGCGATCGATGATTACAACCATCAGGTGGGATCGCTCGTCGCCGAGCTACTCGGCCTTCCGTGTGTTACCGCCGTCTCGCACCTCGACATTGATGGCAGCAGCGGCGTCGCGGAGCGCGAGATCGAAGGGGGCATCGAAGTCGTGGCGTTTCCGCTTCCGGCTGTGCTCACCGTGGACAAAGGGCTCAACGAGCCGCGCTATCCCGCCCTCAAAGGGATCATGGCAGCCAAGAAAAAACCGCTCGAGGTGAAGCCTGTGCAGCCCGGAGCCGGCAGCTTCGAAGTCGTGGCCCTCACGCCACCTCCCGAGCGCAAAGAGGGAAAGATCGTCGGTGAGGGCCCGGCCGCGGTCGAGGAGCTGGTGCGACTGCTACGGCAGGAGGCCAAGGTCCTATGAGCAAAGTCCTCGCCGTGCTCGAGCAGCGTGACGGCAAGCTCCGGAAAGTGTCATTCGAAGTGGTCACCGGCGCCCGGCGCTTGGGCGACGCGGTCGACGCGGTCGTGTCCGATGCGGGGGATCCGGAGGGAGCGGCGGCGGCCATCGCCGAACGCGCGAAATCGGGCGGCTATCGGGCGGTCGTAGTCGCCGCATCGGCGACTGGACGAGATCTCGCGCCACGCATTGCTGCCAAGCTCGGTGTGGGGCTGGCAGCCGATGTGATCGATCTCGCCATCGATGGCGACGCGATCATCGCCACCCGTCCTGTGTACGCGGGCAAGGCGCTCCAAAAACTGCGCATCACAACGCATCCCGCCGTGGTGTCGTTGCGGCCCAACATCTTCACCCCCGATATCCAAGCGAGCACGGTGACCCCGGAAACGCTGGCGGTGAAACCCGGAGGGAGGGTTCGCGTCCGCGAGGTCAAAGCCGCGCCGGCGGGCACGCTCGACGTTGCTGATGCGACCATCATCATCTCCGGCGGCCGCGGACTGAAGGAGCCGGGCAATTTCAAGGTGCTGGAGGAGCTCGCGCGCGCCTTTGGGGGCAAGGCTGCCGTGGGTGCATCGCGCGCGGTGGTGGATGCCGGCTGGCGGGCGCACGCCGATCAGGTCGGTCAGACCGGGAAGACGGTCAGCCCATCCCTGTACATCGCGGTCGGTATTTCGGGCGCGATCCAGCACCTCGCGGGGATGCGCACATCCAAAGTCATCGTGGCGATCAATAAGGACAAAGACGCGCCAATTTTCAAAGTCGCCGACTACGGCGTCGTGGGCGACCTGTTCGAGATCGTGCCTCGGCTGACGGAAGAGATTCGGAAGCTGCATGGATAAGTTCGTACCCGCGCGCTATCAGCCCGCGCTGCCGCTCGACAAGATCATCTTGCCTGACGGCGCGCCCGGCGCGGGCGACCGAATGGAGGTCGACGTGCTCATCGTCGGCGCCGGCCCCGCGGGACTCGCCTGCGCCATCGAGCTCGCGAAGCTCGCCAAGGGCGACGGCTCCGAGCTGAACATCGCCGTCCTCGAGAAGGCCGAAGCGTTGGGCGAGCATTCGCTCTCAGGGGCGGTCGTGAATCCGCGCGCGTTGCGCGAGCTCTTCCCCGAGCTCACCGCAGCGGACTTTCCGCTGCGTGCGCCGGTGACCAAAGAATCTGTGTACCTGCTTACCGCCCGCGGCAAACTGCGCCTTCCCACGCCCCCGACAATGCACAACCGGGGCTATTTCGTGGCGTCGCTGTGCGAGCTCGTGCGGTGGCTCGGCGCCAAGGCCGAAGAGCTCGGCGTCAACATCTTTACCGGTTTCCCCGCGGCGCAGCTCCTCGTGCGGCAAGAGTCCGTGGCGGGCGTGCGCACCGTTGCGACGGGTCTCGATCGCGAGGGCAATCCGTCTGCTGGCGGCGCGGCGCCCAACGATCTCGTCGCGAAGGTGACGGCGCTCGCGGAGGGAACGCGCGGCCTGCTGGCGCAGGCGTGGTACCAATGGCAGAATGTGCCGTCGCAGAACCCGCAGATCTTTGCCCTCGGCGTCAAAGAGCTCTGGGAGACGAAGCAGCCGCTCGACCGGGTGATTCACACGCTTGGTTGGCCGCTGCCACGCGATGCGTTTGGCGGCAGCTTCATCTATCCGCTGGAGCCCAACCTGGTCGCGCTGGGGCTCGTGGTGGGCCTCGATTACCGCGATGCTGCGCTTGACGTGCATCAACTGGTGCAGCGGCTGAAACAGCATCCGCTGCTCCAGCCGTTGCTGGCCGGCGGCGAGCTGGTCGAGTGGGGCGCCAAGACGATTCCAGAAGGCGGCTTCTACGGCTTGCCGCAGCAGCGCGCGGGAGAGGGGCTCGTCATTCTGGGCGATGCAGCGGGCTTCGTGGATGTGCCGTCGCTCAAGGGCATTCATTACGCCATGCAGTCGGGGATGTTCGCCGCGCGCGCAATTTTTCAGCATCTCAAAAACGGCGCGGCGTTGACCGAATACGATCGGCTCGTCGATGCGTCTTACATTGCGGCGGATCTGTATCGCACCCGCAACATGCGACTCGCGTTCCGCGACGGATTCTATTTGGGCGGGGTACAGGCCGGCCTGATGACGCTCACGGGCGGCCGTTTTCCGGGCGGCCGATACCGGATGCATGCCGACGCGGCCGTTGTGCGCCGTACCGACGGTGCCGCGGCACCCGCCGCGGAGGGAATCAGCAAAGTGGACGCGGTGTTCAAATCGGGGAATACCACGCGCGACACGATCCCCAACCACCTGATCGTTGCGCCGGACGTGCCCACCGCAGTCGCGCGCTTTTACGCGCACATGTGTCCGGCCGGTGTGTACGAAGCTATGGAAGGCGGGCTGCGCATCAACGCGCCCAACTGCGTGGACTGCAAGGCAACCGACGTCCTCGGCCCCCGCTGGACGCCGCGCGAGGGCGGCAGCGGGCCGAAGTACAAGCTACTTTAGCGACTCTTCGTAGTAGCGGCGGGCGCGCTCCAGCACCGCGGCACTCGCCGAAGGAAGATTGCGCTTCACCCACAGCATCGTGCGCTGGCCGCTCGGGAAGCGGCCTTCGCCTGCGTGGGTGTGGCGGGAGAAGCCGATCATCTGCGACAGCGGCACCCCGAACACGTCGCGGCTCGCGGCATCCAGGGCCACACGGAACCGTTCATCGTCCGCCGTGCCGATGACGTCGGAATGCGTCCGGCCGATTTCCTCGAGCGGTCCGTTGTAGGCATGGTCGTGATGCACGTCGAGCATGTAGCTGCAGAACAACGAAAACGGATACAGCCGTGCCAGCTCGTTCCAGTATTCTTCCAGTCGAATTGCGGCCTCCTGCCTGCCTTCATGCCACAGCAGATTCACCATTTCGCCATAGGCGCGCGTCGTGCCGCGGCCGAATGCGCGCACCCGCTCGAGGACGAGCCCGACGGAACGGCGGAAGTCTTCCCAGTCAGGCGTGTCTTTGCGCATGAACATCTTCAGCGTCGACGCGGCGTCGTGCACCTCGAGCTGGCCGGATTTGAGGTACAGGCCGGGATCGAGTCCGTCATCCCGCAGACGCGCGAAGAACAAATCGATGTGCAAGGGCGTCGCGATGACGACGACGCCGTTGCCGCGCCGCAGTCCCGTTTGGAGGTACAGCGTCACAGCGTCCGTCAGCGCATCGGCGTCGCGATGTAATTGAGCGAAATGTCGGTTGACCGGCGCTTCAATCAGCAGCGCACTCACGAGCGATGACGTCATCTGTCGGGCCCCAAGGGGTTAAAGGCTGGAAGAAAAGACGGCGTAGAGTACGGGGGGACGAGTGAGGCGACAATCAATCTTTTGGAGGGAATCCGCGGGTTGCGTGTCCACTCCGATGGACTACTCCAACGGGACGGAATTCATCGGAAACTCAGCTTGATGCCGTCGATAATGAACTGAACGGCAATTGCCGACAAGACGAGACCCATCAGGCGGGTGAGGATCCGCATCCCCGTCTGTCCCAAGCGCCGCTCGACCAGTGATGCCGCCGACAGCACGAAGAACGTGATGAGAGAGGTCAGCGCGATCGAGGCGTAGACGGCGGCTGTCGCCGCTGCGGATTTCGCGCCCAGGGCGAGGACCATCACCGTCGAGATCGCGCCCGGTCCCGCGAGCATCGGCACGCCCAGCGGCATGATTCCGATATCGTCCTTCTGAATGCCCTCCGCTTTTTCCGCCGGAGTTTCGCGCTGCTGGCTGCGCCGTGCCTGCACCATGTCGAGCGCGTTCAGGCCGATCAACACGCCGCCGGCGATCTTGAAGGCCCCGATCGTGATGCCAAAAATTTTGAAAATGAGGCTGCCGCCCAGGCCAAACACCGTGAGCGTAATCGCGCACGTCCACGCGCCGCGCCGGGCCAGCACGCGCCGCTGCGGCGGTGCGTCGCGCACCGTCATGGCCAGGAACGTGGGGATGACGGCGAATGGGTCGACGATGAACAGAATCGACGTGAAGATCAGCGCTAACTCGATCATCTCCGTGGTCACGGCGGACGCTGCCCCAACAAGCCGGCGCGGATGCGGCGCATCTTGAGCGTGGGATCAGGCAGATCGCGCAGGCGCGCATGTATCTGCCGATAGGTGCCGGCGGGAAAACGAATGGTGAGCGGCCGGCCGTCGCGCACCACGTCGACGACGACCGCGGAGCCTTTGCCGATTCCACGCACCACCGCCGTCACATCCGACCCATCGATGATGGGACGGCCGTTGACGCGGACCAGCTCATCTCCCGTGCGCAGGTCGGCGGACGCTGCGGTACTCCCCGGCGTCGCGACGGCGCGCCAGCGCCCTCCCTGCACGGCCGGCGGAATCGCGCCGATCCTGGCGTCGACCGCCGGCTCCTCGGCGAACACGACGTCCCATCCTGCTGCGCGTACATAGTCGTTCCAGGGGATCTCCTCGACGCCGCTGACATAGCGGCGCCAGAACCCGTCGAAGTCGTGGCCGGTGACCCTTCGAACGGTCGCGACGAGATCCTCGCGGGCGAATCCCTGCGATCCCGCGAAGTGCTCGTCCAGCGAGCGGAAAACGTCGTCGAGCGATTTGGCGTTGTCCGTCGAATCGCGGATGGCGAGATCGAGCAGGAATCCGAGGACTTCCCCCTGCAGGTAATAGGAGATCGTGTAGCTGTCATTGACCGTTGGAGCATCCCACACGGTCCAGGAGGCGCGCTCCGGTGAAATCCTGAGCCGGGCGGGGTTGCCGCGGTGATTGCCAATCGAGGCCGCGAGTCCCTGTGCGAAATCCCTGGGACTGTCGAGGCCCGAGCGCACGAGGATCAGATCGGCGTAATAATCGGTGACGCCTTCGCTCCACCACAGGTTGACCGTACGCACCTCGTGCTCGTAGTCAAACGGGCCGAGCTCGATCGGCCGGATGCGCTTCACGTTCCAGGCGTGAAAGAACTCGTGGGCGCTGACCGTTCTGGCGCCGAGCGGATTGCGCGCGAGCGTCTGCGCGGTAACGCCAATGGTGGTGGAGTTCAGGTGCTCGAGTCCGCCGCCTCGACCGCCCACGAACATGTAGGTGTAGTCCTTGTACGGCGCGTCGCCAAAAATGGCGATCGCGGTCGTGGAGATGCGACGCAGCATGTCCACGAACTGCCGGGACGCGTAGGCGCGCGCCCCGCCCAGATCGACGACGGCGCGATGCGGTGTGCCCGCGGCGTCGAACGGATAGGACAGGAACGCGCCAAGCATAGCGGGCGAATCGATGAGAACGTCGTAGCTCGATGCCCAGTAGGTAATGCTGTCGCGCGTCGGCAGCCCAGTCGCCACCCGCCAGCGCGGTGGCACATGAAACGTGAGAAAGGCTGGCGCCGGCTTCCAGCCGTCCAGATACATGAACGTGCGCGGGCCGTCGACCATCCCCGAGGTCGCCCGCAGAAACCAGCGGTTGTTGGGCCGGCGCCAGGCGATCGTGTCGCGCAGTCCCGTCCGGTACCGCACCGTGATTGCCGCGGCGTCCTTGGTGTCGACGATCCAGGAGATCGGCGAGTCGCGCCGCACGGGCAGCGAATCGCCGCCGAGGGTACGTGCCGCGAAGTCGCTGATGTTCTGGCCCGCATCCATCAGGCGATAGGCGCCGGGCGCCCAATTCGGGATGACGAGTCGACTGGGATTCGGAGGATTGTCGATCCGGATTTCGACCATGTACGTCGAGCGATCGTCCGGAACGGTGAGGCTGTAGGAAAGTTGCGGGCTGACCTGTTGCGCGCTCGCGAGCGCGAGAAGCAGCAGGATCAAAGAGCGACCTGCACCACGCGGTCCTTCCCCTGCTTTTTGGCGTCATACATGGCTTGATCGGCGCGCCGCAGCAAGTCGTCGGTGCTCGCGTCGGTCGCGTTGCAGGAGACGACGCCGATGCTGGCGGTGACGTTGGGCGTGCCCTGGAACACGTTGCGCAGGCCGGCCACCAGGCGTTTCGCCGCGGCATCGGCGAGCTGCGCATCGGTTTCCGGCATCAGCACGGCAAACTCGTCACCGCCCAGTCGCCCCACGACATCCGCTTGGCGCACCGAGGTGCGCATCGCGTCGGCGACGAGCCGCAGCACGGCGTCGCCGGTTTGATGGCCATGCGTGTCGTTGATCACTTTGAAGTTGTCGAGATCCATATACATCAACGTCAGCGGGCGGGGATAGCGGCGGTTGCGGTCCAGCTCCTGGCTGAGCCGATCGGCGAACGCGCGCGCGTTCAGCACGTTGGTGAGCTGATCCTGAATGACGAGCCGCGCGAGCTCCGCCTGGCTGCGCCGCAGGCGCTGCAAGCCCGCCATCGCGATTGCGACCACGGCGACGTACGCCGCCCCGTTCCCGATGCGCCAGGAAAGCGGCGTGTCGGTCGGCATTTGGTGGAGTGCGATCGCTTCGCGCATCGCGATCGATGCGAGGCCGAAGACAATTCCCCACAACAGGCCATCCGTCCAGGTGACGAGGAGCACGGGGACGACGTACAGAATCCCCAGTCGCGCCGTCGGTGGCGTGGTGACGTTCGCCAAATAGACGAGCAGCGTGAGGGCCACATAGCCCGCAAGCCGCACTCCCTGTCGCACCGCGGGAGAGGCGGTCATCAGTACTGCGGCTCCGCGACGTGCTGCGGATCGTCGAGGACAAGCGACTGCAGCTCGGTCCCGACCGGCACCGACGGCAGGTCGGCGGGAACGATCAGCAAAGCATTGGCGCGCACCATGCTGGTGAGAATGCCAGACCCCTGGGGTCCTGTCAAACGCGCCTCGCCCCCATCAACAACGGCGCGCAGGTAGTGCCGCAGGGGGGGGCCGAGCGTAATCGGCTCGCGCGTGATGACCGGGACGGTGCGGCGAAACGGCAACGCATGGCCCAACAGACGACGAATGGCGGGGCGCACGAACAGCTCGAAGGTCACCATCGTGCTGACAGGATTGCCCGGAAGCCCGATCCACGGAATCCCGCCGAGTATGCCAAATCCTACCGGGGCGCCGGGCCGCATACCGATGCGCCAGAAGGTCAGCTCCCCACCCAGCTCTTGCAGCACCTCGCGCACGAGGTCGTGCTCGCCCACGCTCACGCCGGCCGTGGTGACCAGCAGGTCGGCCGTGCCGTCCATCGCCCCGCGCAGATGCGCGCGCAGACTCTCTTTCGTATCACTGGCGATACCGAGGTTCAGCGGCTCGGCCGCGGTGCGGCGGATCAGCGCGTCCAGGGTGTAGGAGTTTGACGTGGCGATCTTGGTCCCCGCCAGAATGTCCTGCTTGCGGTCGAGATCCACGATTTCATCACCGGATCCCATGAACGCTACCCGCGGTCGGCGATGCACCAGCGGCTGGTCGCAGGCGATCGACGCGAGCACGCCCAGGTGCGCCGGCCCAAGCGCCGTGCCGGCGCCCAGGACGAGCGCGCCGTGTTTGATGTCCTCGCCGCGCCGTCTGATGTTTTTTCCGGCATCGCGCGCAATGCGGATCATGACTCGGCCGTTAGACTCCGCACCGGTGTCTTCCTGGCGGATCACCGTGTCGGCGCCCTGGGGCAAGGGCGCGCCCGTGAAGATGCGGGCGGCCTGTCCCTTCTCGATTTTCTTTTTGGGAAACTGCCCGGCGGGAATCGTTTCGATCACGGCGAGCGCGGTTTCCGGGCGCCCGGTGAGATCAGCGCTGCGCACGGCGTATCCATCCATCGCCGAGTTGTCCCATGGCGGGAGATCGATGGGGCTCATGACGTCTTCAGCGAGCACGGCGTCGAGCGTGTCGCGCAGCGGTCGCCGCGCCGCCGCGAGTGGCCGAAAGCGCTCCAGGATGACGCGAGCGGCCTCCACCGGAGTGATCACGGCGGAAGGATCTTCGCCCGATCCCAGGCGAGATTGGCTATGGTGACGAGCCAGGCGGTGTCGCTGAAGCGAAAAACGGGAAAGGGAGCGCGGAGCGCGCGGTCGTCCGTAATCATCGCGACCCAGTCGGCGGGATCGTGCACGGCCGGATCGAACACCGGCTGAGGTCCCGCGACTTTGCGGTAGACCTCGATCTTGGGGAGCGGCGCACGCTTGAATCCCTCGACGAGCACGATATCCGCCTCCTGCAGATACTGCCGCGCCAGCGCGATCGGATCGGATTCCGCGGCGGTGCGCTCGAACAGCACCCGCTGTCCCGGCGCTTCCATGAGCACGCGCTCGGCTTTGCCTTCGTCCCAATGGCGCCAGGTATCCTTGCCTTTTTGGTCCATGTCGGCCGGGTGCGAGCCGTGCTTGATCGTCATCACGCGGAATTTGCGGCGCACCAGCTCGGCGGCGAGCGCCACAAGGAAGGTCGTCTTGCCCGCGTTCTTGAGACCGATAATCGAGATCATGCGTGTCGCCGACACAGCGCCTCCGCCCGCTCGAGATCGTCCGGCGTGTTCACGTTGAAAAACAGCTCGTCGGGGTCGCCGAACGCCTGGACCTGTGCGAGCGGGAGGATACCGACGCGCACGTCGGGGTGGAAGGCAATGGCCCGCAAATCGCCTTTTTCGAGGCAGTGCGCAATCGCGGGACCGCACGCCGGGCCGTACACGGCGCAGAGCGGCTCGAGGCCGCGCCGTCCGGAGCTCTCCGGTAGAAAAGCATCGTACCGACCCGCTCGCGCGCTATCCACCAACGTTTGCAGCAGCCGCGCCGGCACGAACGGCATGTCCCACGCGACACACAGCACCGCACCTCCCGCGGCGGTGACGGCGGTGTAGATGCCGCCCAGGCTGCCGAACCCGGCGCGCGCATCAGGGACGGTCGTCAGGTCGGGGCGCCACGCGGCGGCGTCCGCCGCGTTGGCAATCAACAGGGGAGGGCCGGTCACCCTGTGCACCACATCTATCACGCGGTCGAGAATGCGACGGCCTCCCACCGCGAGCAGCCCTTTGGGGGCGCCGCCGTAACGGCTCGCCGCGCCGCCGGCCAGGACCGCGCCGCGCACAGCCGCGATTAGTACCGCCTGCCGCGCGTCTGCTCGAGGACGACGTCGAGCCCCAACGTCAGCTCGAAGTGGTGGTAGAAGCGGGACGCGGTGGGCGGCACCAACCCTGGACCGGTCGGGCCCGTCACCCGGTCGAAGGCGGTAATGGCATCGCGCAGCTCCAGGCGGAACTGATATCCGCCGCTTTTGCTCAATGGCGTCGTCACGCCCACCCCCAGCCCGAACAGCGGCGAGGCGTGTCTCGGGCTCGGATCGGCAATCACCAACACCGGCTGCGGCCCGAGGTTCGTGAGATAATTCCCCACGACCTCGATCGAGCTGTGCGGCGTCGCGGCCACGCCGAGATTGACGCGCGCATACGGGCTCAGGGCGCGATGCGTAGCCGCGCGTACGGTGGCGCCTACGAAGAGGCTGATCACCGCCCCGGTTCCCGAATGCGACTGGATGTCGTCGCAGACTTCCTGGTTTCTTCCGGAGGAATCCGCGGGCGCGATGTCCGTGCAGCTGTCGTCAAACGGCAGCCCCAGATACGAAATTTCCGCATGCAACCCGAGATGCGGCGACACGAAGTACGTGGCCGACGCGCCGATCGCGATGCTCGACGTGACATCCCGGCGCAAGTGCAGCGTATCGAACTGTCCGGTGGCCCCGCCGCTGTCGAACACGGCGAGCGGTTGGCGCGGCAGATCCCACAATCCATGTCCCGTCACGGCGCCACCGAGAATCGTCAGCACGAGCTCCGCGCGCGGGCTCGATTGGGCGGCAACGGCGGTGGCGGTGGACGTCAACGCAAAGAGCGCAAACGCGGTAAGTCGCATTAGACCTCGAGGTGGCGGTGTTCGATGGCAAGACAGCGATCCATCACGATCGGAATGCCGGCGGCGTCGGCACGTTGCGCCGCCGCCTGGTCTTCAACGCCCAGTTGCAGCCAGATCAGCTGCGGACGCGTGGCAATCGCTTCATCGACGATCGCCCCCACATGCTCGCTCCGCCGGAACACGTCGACGATGTCGATCGCGTGGTCGTGGGCCGCATCCGTCAGGGTGGGATAACTCCGCTCGCCGAGAATTTCGTCATGGCCAGGGTTCACCGGGATGACGCGATAGCCCGCTTGCTGTAGATAGCGTGAGACAGAGTGACTGGGTCGGATCGGTTTCGGTGAGAGGCCGACCACCGCGATGGTCCGCGCCTGTTGCAGCAGCGCACGTAGCTCGTCCTCGGAGGGCGTCATGGGGCGGGCTTGTGCAGATGCGGGGTCCCACTCACCGCCCGTCCGACCAGGACCATTCCCGATCGCTCAGCGATCGTCACCGCCAATGTGGACGGCACGCTTGGCGTCGCGACCCACGCGAGGCCGGCCCGCGCGGCCTTGAACGCGAGTTCGGCGGAGATGCGCCCGGTGACCAGCAAGCCGCTGCCCTCGATGGCCGTCCGCGCAAGCACCGCGGCGCCGATCACCTTGTCGACCGCATTGTGCCGCCCGATGTCCTCGGCATGAAACAGCAGCTGGGTGCCGTCGGTGAGCGCCGCGGCATGAATGCCCCCGGTCTCGTTGTAGCGCACACCACTGGCGAATAGTTGTTTGAATAGTGCCCGGAGCACGTCGGGCGCCGGCGGATCCCCGCGCGGCACCGTGGCGCGCATGGCGGTGGGGTCGGCGAGCATCGTGGCGACGGCGCCGCAGCCCGAGGCGAGTACGCGCGTGCGATGTTCGCCTTTGACCTGCGCGATCCGCTCTGGCTTGACGTCCGCCCAGAACCCCAGATCCGGCGCGCAGGGGCGCAGCTGGATGAGGTCGTCGAGCGAGCCGATGTAGCCCTCGCCGTGCAGCCACCCCACAGCCAGCTCTTCCAGCTGGTCGGGCGTGCACATCCAGGTCACCGTCGGCTCGCCGTTCACCTCGAGCCACACCGGCCATTCTTCGACGATGGCCGAATCGGCCATCATCCTGCCTCTACGGCTCGCCGAAGTATTCTGAATAAAGGTGAGCCCCCTCCTCGACGCGCACGCAATGCAGCCGCACGCCGGGTGGCAAGAACTCGACGATGCGTTCCCAGAGATACACCGCCAGCGCCTCGCCCGTCGCGAGCCAAGTCCCGGCCGCGAACGTGGCGACGTCCTCATTAATATGCCGTCCTTCAAAGCGCGCCACGACTTCGCGTCGCAGCACGGCATCGAGCGCTTTGAGGCTCATGACCCCTCCGGCGCTCGGAACGAACATGCCTTTGACGGTCACGGAACAGCGGTACCGATGGCTGTGATCGCTGGTCGCGCCGGCAAAGTCCGGCAGATCGGGGAAGCGGTGCGTTGCCGTAAACTCAACGACGCGAGTGAGATGAGCGGTCGGCATCGTTTCAGAATACCCGCACGGCCGTGGCCTTGAAAGAGAACACGACGGATCCGCCCGGCGAAAGCGCCAGATCACGGGCGGCCTCGGCGGTCACGGCTGCGATCAGCTCCACACCGGCCATCTCGGCACGCACATGCACGCCGGCGCCGCGCTGCTCGATCGACATGCCGGTGATGCGCCCGCGGAACACGTTGCGTGCGGAGGTGGCCAGCGGCTCGCGGCTGACGAAGATGTCCGTCGGCGGCACGGCCAAGACGGCGGGACCGGTCCTGTCGGTCATGACCACGATCGCGATGCCACCGACAGGCACGTTCTTCACGCCATCGCCGGGCGGCAACTCTACGCGAAACAGATTCTCGGGCGTTACTGGTGAGAGGCGCCCGTCGGCGAGCGCACGAATGTCGTCCGCCCAGCGGTAGGCTTCCTCGAGCTGATGCGACGCGACGCACACAGCGAGTGGCCGGGCGGCGCGCTCGGCGAGGAGCGCGCGGTATAATGCCGCTGCGGCCGCTCGATCGGCCGAGCTCGTCGGCTCGTCGAGCAACAGAACATCGGGCCGCAGGGCCAGTGCCCGCGCGACGGCGACGCGCTGCACCTCACCATCGGACAGTTCGTGACGCCGGCGTTGAAGCAACGGTCCCAATCCCATGCGCTCGGTGACATCACCGAGGATGCCGCTCATCGCCGCCCGACTCATGTCCCGCAGCTGCAGGCCGAACTCCAGATTGTCGCGCACGGTGCCGCGGAACAGGACGGGCCGTTGCTCGACGAGCGTCACGCGGCGCCGCAACGCTTTCCGCGCCTCCCCGCGTCGCGCGACGATCGTTCCATTGGCCAGTACCTGGCCCTCCGTGGGCTCTTCGAGCAGGGCGAGGAGTCGCAGCAACGTGCTCTTGCCGGCGCCATTGTGACCGATCACCGCCAGAATGCCGCTGCGCGGCACGGCGAATTGCTGCAGATCGAGCACGACGCGGCCGGCGTAGCGATGGCGAACGCCGCGCAGCTCAAGCATTGCCGCGCCCTTGCACGAGCTGCAATGCCACGTTGATGAGCAGCGCGATCAGCAACAGAATGAGCCCTAACGCGAGCGCCATGCCGAAGTCGCCCTGTGCGGTATACAGCGCGACGGCGGTGGTGAGGGTGCGCGTCTGGCCGCGGATGTTGCCGCCCACCATGAGCGCTGCGCCGATTTCGGCGACGACCTGGCCGAACGCCGCTGTAATGACCGCGGCCAGCGCGAATCGCGCTTCGCGCGCCACGGTCCACGCGGTGCGCCAGGTCCCCGCACCGAGCGTTTCCGCGGTGCGACGCACGCGGGCGTCGACGCCCTGGATGGCGGCCGCCGCAAGCGCCGCAGCGATCGGCAACGCGAGCAGCACGTCGCCGACGACAATGGCCTGCCAGGTGTAGAGCCAGCCGAGCGTACCGAGCGGGCCGCGGCGCGACAAGACGCCATACACGAGCAGCCCGACGACAACGGTGGGAAAGGCGAGCGCGGTATTGACCACCGTGAGTGCGGCCCGGCGGCCCCAGAAGCGGCGCGTCGCGAGGAAGTAGCCCAGCGGCAAGCCGACGGCGCAGGAGACGACCGTCGCAACCACGGCGATTTTGAGGGTGAGCAGCGTGATGCCGTAGATCTCGGTATCACCTGCCGTCAGCAGCCCCCACGCTCGCCGGAATCCCTCGACTAGAAAGTCCATCCAATGCCGAGGCTGATCCAGGGATGCAGCGTCCAGTCGGTGAGCGGCTGGTTCGATGGGACGACGCGCGAGCCGTCGGGCGACAAGGCGCCGTGGAAGGCGAGGGGATACTTGAGCCGCCACAGCTGCGCGCGCAGATCGGCGTTCACCAGCACGCGCCGGGCGGGATACCATCGTACGCCGGTCGAGCCTGAGAGAGCGACCTTCGTTCCGAACTTGTAGCCGCTCCCCGTCGTGTCGCCCGGGGAGTTCACGTCGAACAACATCCCCAGCGCGGTCCCGACATAGGGCGCGATGCCGTGCCACGTTTTGCCGCCCGTGAGGCGGAGCTGCAATCCCAGTTCCGCCAAGGCAACGTCGGACTTGTACGGACCGGTGCGGCGCTGCGGCGAGGACGAATCGGCGCGGGGGTCGATGATGAACCGGTCGCCATCGAGAAACGCGCTGGTGAATTGAAACGCCAGCGAGTGGCCGGCAGGGATTTCGTACCGCAGGCCGATCGTGAGCGCATTGCTCATTCCGGCGCCAGTACGGCCGCGGTCCGCCGAGAGATGACCGACGGAGACCATGAGACCCGAATGCAGCAGGATGTCCCGAAAGGGAGAGTCTGCGGGGTCATGGCCGACCTGGGCGGTGAGGCGGTGTGGCGGTTGGACGGTGAGCAATACCGCCACGCCGATCGCCGTTCGAACCGCCCAGCCGCTCAACCATTGAACCGCTCGCGTCATCAATCAGTCTCCCTCAAGTCTCGGCCCGTCATTTCCCGCGGAGGCTCGATTCCGAGCAGCTGCAAGATCGTTGGTCCGACGTCACGAAGCGAGCCGCCGGCGCGCAGTGCGTGTTTCCCCGCACCCGCACCAACCATGACGAAAGGGACCGGGTTGGTGGTGTGCGCAGTATGCGGCCCGCCGGTGGCGGGGTCGATCATCAGCTCGCAATTGCCATGGTCCGCGGTGATCAGCACCGTGACGCCCGCTTGCTCGGCGGTCGCAAGCACGCGGGCGAGGCATCTATCCACCGTCTCGACCGCCTCGATAGTCGCGGCGAGCACCCCCGAATGGCCCACCATGTCGCCGTTGGCGTAGTTGCACAGGATAAAATCGTGCTGTTTTCGGGCGATCGCCGCACAGAGCACATCCGTCACGCCGGGAGCGCTCATTTCGGGCATCAGGTCGTACGTCGCGACTTTTTGCGACGGCACGAGTAACCGCTCCTCTCCTTTATATGGCGGCTCGTACCCGCCGTTAAAGAAGTAGGTGACGTGCGCGTACTTCTCGGTCTCGGCGGTGCGAAACATCGTCTTGCCGCGCTCGGACAACACCTCCGCGACGATGCGCGACAGCACGAACGGCTCGTAGGCGGCCGGAAAGGGAAGTGTCCCGTCGTACCGCGTCATCGTGACGAGTCGCACCGTGGGACGCCCGGTAACGTCGAATCCGTCGAAGTCGGGGCTCGCCAGGGCGCGCACGATCTGCCGCATGCGGTCGGCGCGATAGTTGAAGCAGAAGATCCCATCGCCGTCGCGGATGAGCGGCGCGCCCTGAATGACCCGGGGTTTCACGAACTCGTCCGTCTCGCCGGCAGCGTAGGCTTGCGTGATGGCACTGATGGGATCGGCGACCGGTACACCCACGCCGTTGACCATCGCGTCGTAGGCGAGCTTGATACGATCCCACCGCTTGTCCCGGTCCATCGCGTAGTAGCGCCCGATCACGGTCGAGACGGGGGCGTTCTTCTCGAGCAGCTCTTTCATGTAGCCGAGCCCCGATTTCGGCGGCGTGTCGCGGCCATCGAGCCAGGCGTGAATCGCGACCGGCACACCGGCTCTGCGGCCGAGCTCGAGTGCGGCCAGCAAATGTTTGTCGAGCGCGTGCACGCCCCCGGTGCCGATCAAGCCCATCACGTGCAGTGTGCCGTGCGCCTTGCGCGTCTCCTCACACAGGTGCACCAACGCGGGAATGCAATAGAACTCGCCGCTTTCGATCGACTGGGAGATGCGCACGAGGTCCTGTGGGACGACGCGACCCGCACCAAGATTCAGATGGCCCACCTCGCTGTTGCCGATCTGTCCTTCTGGAAGACCGACGGCGAGTCCGGACGCTTCGAGCAGCGTGCGGACGGGTTGCGCCCACAAGCGGTGCCAGACGGGCGTATTGCCGAGCTCGATGGCGTTCCCGTCGCGCCCGGGGCGGAAGCCCCACCCATCGAGCACGACGAGGACGACTGGGGTGCGCGTGCTGTGGCTCGTTGTCATATTGAAGGGGATGCAAGTTAGCCAGATCGTTCCAGCGCTACTAGCTGTGGCGAGTCTCGCCGCGCCGCGCGTCGCGCCTGTCCAGAGCGGCCGCTATCGCGTCAGCGCCGACAACGCCTGGTTCTATCAGGACGTCGCGGGCCGGCGCGTCGCGCGGCTCGCGCGCGGCGCGATGGTCACCGGCGGTGCGACCCGCAACGACTGGATCGCCGTCACGCTCGATGGCTGGATTTTCGCCACGTCGGTCGGCAAAAGCACTCGCCCCGATTTCGACTTGTTGGTCACGCGCGCGCCCAATGAGAATCTCCGCGCGGCGCCGGCCGGTGCGCTGGTCGCCCAGCTCGCGTTGGGCTTCGGGCTCAAGCGCGCGGCGTCCGACAGCGGCGGCCGCTGGGTGCATGTGACCCGCGACGGCTGGGTGCAGCGCAGCGCGCTGGCTCCCGTCGCCGACGTAATCGCGACGCGCACCGCCGATACCTCGGATATCGACAGCGTTCCCGGTGCCAGTGCGACCGGCCCCGCGGGTCCCGACAGTGGACTCGACTCCTCGCGCGCCCAGCCGCTGCGCGTGACGACGCTGTACCGCGCCCCCGACGGCCCCGAAGCCGGAACGGTGGCAACCGATACCCCGCTCCGTGTGCTGAGTCGCAACGGCGAATGGACGCGCGTGCAGTTCGAGGGCTGGGTCAAGGGAGGCGACCTGCAGGCCGCGCCGGCGGGCGTGCTGGTGGGCATCACCGCCGCGGAGCTCCGCGCTGAGCCGCAGCGCTACGCCGGGCAGGTGCTGCGCTGGAATCTCGAGTTCATCGCGATCCAAAAGGCCGACGAGCTGCGCCCCGATATCCCCAGCGGCTCGTCGTATGTCCTCGCGCGGGGCCCGCTGCCCGAGCGGGGCTTCGTCTACGTGATCGTGCCCGATATCAAGCTGCCGAGCTTTCGCGCCCTCACGCCGCTGGCCGCGATTCAGGTCATCGCCCGCGTGCGCAACGGGCGCAGCCGCTACCTCGGCAACCCCATCGTCGACTTGATTTCGCTGGAAGGAGGCGTGACGCCGTGAACGATTTGCTGAACGAGCGCATTCGTCGCCGCCTGGACGCGATGCCGGACGAGCAAGCGTACCAGGTGCTCGACTACATCGAGTTTCTCGAATCGAAGTATTCCCAACGCGGCGCCGGTGCGCCGGCGTTTCAGCGCGTGGCCGAGACGCTCGAGGACACGATGCGCGCCGGGCGGGTGCCATTCACGAGCATCAAAGGCACGATGGATGCGGTCGGAAAGGCCGGGAAATTCTTCGAAGGGCTCGCCGCGGCGGGGAAAGCGGCCGTCGAGGAAGCCAAAAAGAAGCCCGCAGACAAGCCGGTTGAGGAAACGAAGCCCGCCCAGTAACTTCCGAGATGGGAACCTTCCGATCCGACGTCGCCCTCACGTTTGACGACGTGTTGCTTGTGCCCCGTCACTCGACGGTGCATCCCCGCAATGTCAGCCTCGCCAGCCGCTTCACCCGCGCGATTCCTTTGCATATCCCGATCGTCTCCGCCGCGATGGATACCGTCACCGAGGCGGAGATGGCGATGGCGATGGCGCGCCAGGGCGGGATCGGGGTGATCCACAAGAACATGCCGATCGACCGCCAGGCGGCCGAAGTCGACCGCGTCAAGCGCAGCGAATCGGGCATGATCATGAATCCCATCACGCTGGGACCCGATCGCCCGCTGCGCGAAGCGCAGCAGCTCATGGTGCGGTTCAAGATCTCGGGCGTGCCGATTGTGGACGGCGCAGGCAAACTGGTCGGTATCATCACGAATCGCGATCTGCAGTTCGAGCGTGAGCTGGACCGTCCCATTCGCGACGTGATGACCAAGGAGAAGCTGGTCACCGCCGCCATCGGCACCACGCTTGATGAAGCCGAGCGCATTCTCGCCAAACACCGCATCGAGAAGCTTCCCGTCGTCGACAAGCAGGGTCTGCTGCGTGGGCTGATCACCATCAAAGACATCTTCAAGCGGCGGCAGTATCCGGATGCGAACAAGGACCAGCACGGCCGCCTGCGTGTCGCCGCGGCGGTGGGGGGCACGATGGATGCCCGCGCCCGCGCGCAGGCGCTGGTCGACGCCGGCTGTGACGTGATCGTGGTCGACTCGGCGCACGGGCACAGCCAGGGAGTGCTCGATACCGTCGCGTGCCTGCGCGACGTCTTCCCGGACGCGCAGCTAGTCGCGGGCAACATTGCGACGGAGGCGGGGGCGCGCGCGCTGGTCGAGCGCGGCGTCGATGCCGTCAAGGTGGGTGTGGGGCCGGGCTCGATCTGTACGACGCGCGTTGTCACCGGCATCGGCGTGCCGCAGATCACGGCGATCGTCGATGCGGTGCGCGGCGCGGGCGACGTCCCGGTGATTGCGGACGGCGGGATCAAATATTCGGGCGATGCCGTCAAGGCACTCGCAGCCGGCGCGTCGAGCGTCATGATGGGATCGATGTTGGCGGGCACCGAGGAGAGTCCTGGCGAGTCATTCCTGCTCGAAGGGCGCCGCTTCAAGGTGATTCGCGGCATGGGCAGCCTGTCCGCCATGGAAGAAGGGTCCGCGGATCGGTATTTCCAGGAAGGCGAGGTGTCGCTGCAGAAGCTGGTGCCCGAAGGCATCGAGGGCCGCGTGCCGTACCGCGGCCCGGTCGCTGACGTGATTTTCCAGATGGTCGGTGGGCTGCGGAGCGGCATGGGCTACTGCGGCGTGTGCGACATCGCCGCCCTGCGAACGGAGACGGAGTTCATCCGCATCACCACCGCTGGTCTGCGGGAGTCACACCCGCACGACGTCGTCATCACGCGGGAAGCGCCCAACTACAGTCTCTAACAACGTCCGACGCCCGGCTCTATTGACAGATAGCCGGTCGCGGCCAACGTTGGGTCACCTCGCACCCCGGAGTCTGGGATGAATTTGTTTCGCCGGAAGAGCGTTACCGAGCTGCAGGCGGAGGCGCTGACCGACCACAGCCTGAAGCGGGCTCTGGGGGCGCTGAACCTCACGCTGCTCGGCATCGGCGCGATCATCGGCACGGGCATCTTCGTGCTCACCGGCACGGTGGCCGCCATCAACTCCGGTCCGGCGGTAGTACTGTCGTTCACGTTTGCGGGCGTGGCTTCGATTTTCGCGGCGCTCTGTTACGCCGAGTTTGCTTCCCTGGTACCGATGGCGGGCAGTGCCTACACGTATGGCTACGCCACGCTGGGCGAGCTCATTGCCTGGATCATCGGGTGGGACCTCGTCCTCGAGTATGCACTCGGGGCGGTAACAGTGGCGATCGGCTGGTCGGGGTACGTCGTGTCGTTCCTCCACGACATCGGTGTGAACATTCCCTGCGTGCTCTCCGCCGCCCGCGGCACCCTCGTAAAGTGCGCGGACGGGACGGAGGCGACGGCGGTCTTCAATCTGCCGGCGGTTGTGATCATTGCCCTCGTGACCACGCTGCTGGTGATCGGCATCAAGGAATCGGCGACAGTCAACAACGCCATTGTTTTCATCAAGGTCGGCGTCGTGCTGCTCTTCATCATCTTCGCGGCGCGCGCGATCAACAGCGCCAACTGGCATCCGTTCATTCCGCCCAACACAGGGGATCCGCAGCACTTTGGGTTCAGCGGCGTGATGGCGGGCGCCGCCGTCGTGTTCTTCGCCTATATCGGCTTCGACGCCGTCAGTACGGCCGCGCAGGAGGCCAAGAACCCGCAAAAAGACATGCCCATCGGGATTATCGGTTCGCTGCTCATTTGCACCGTGTTGTACATCATCGTATCGGGGATCGCGACCGGGGTGATGTCCTACACAGAGCTCAATGTTCCCGATCCGATCGCGGTCGTGGCCGACCGTGCCGGCCTGGGATGGATGTCGACGCTGATCAAGCTGGGGGCGATCGCCGGTCTTTCCTCCGTGATCCTGGTCATGTTGCTGGGGCAGTCGCGCGTATTCTGGACGATGTCGAAGGATGGTCTGCTCCCGCCCGCGGTGAGCAAGATCCACCCCAAGTTCCAGACGCCCTACATCACGTCGATCGTCACCGGCGTCGGTGTCGCCATCTTCTCGGCGCTGCTTACGGTGCGCGAGGCCGCCAGCCTCGTCTCGATCGGGACGCTGCTGGCGTTCGTGATCGTCTCGATCGGTATCCTCGTACTGCGAGTCCGCGAGCCGAATCTGCCGCGGGCGTTCACGACCCCATGGGTATGGTTCGTCGCGCCCGCGGGTGCGATATCGGCCGGCTGGCTGATGATTTCGCTCCCCTGGCGAACCTGGGAACGACTGCTGATCTGGTTCGCCATCGGGATGGTAGTGTATTTCGCCTACGGCGTGCGGAACTCGAGACTCGCCAAGGGCTCGAGTCCGGGCGCTCCGCCGCGGTGAGCACGATGCGCCCCTAACACGCACGCCGCAAACCCGACCAAAAGATCTAGATCGAAGGTCGGGTTGCGGCGGGTGTCGCCCCCCAAGGCATTATCTTTTCCGCGATGACTTCCAACGGCGTCCCGGTCCCACCCGACCGCGCTGAGGCGGCCCGCCACGTCGCGGCCGCGTTAACCGAAGCACGTCACGTCGTTCTCACGACGCATGTGAATGCCGACGGCGACGGCGTCGGCAGTGAGATCGGACTGTGGCACCTGCTGCGCGCCCGCGGCGTCTCCGTCACCATCGCCAACCCGACCGGTATTCCCGAGCGCTTCAATTTCATGATTCCCGAAGGGGCGGACGCGAGCGATCGCGCGGTCCGCGAGATCGAGCGCGCCGACATCGTTGCCTCGCTCGACATCGGCGACATCAGCCGGCTGGGCAGCCTGGCGACGGTGATCCGCGAGCGACACCCGCCGTTCGTGTGCATCGATCATCACGTCGGCCCCGTGAAGCTGCCGGACGGTCCGTGTCTCATCGCGCCGGAGGCAACCGCGACGGCCGAGCTCGTCTTCGATCTCGCGAGCGTGGCCGGATGGCCGGTCACACCCGAAGTAGCGCAGGCGCTGTACGTCGGCATCCTCACCGATACCGGCGGCTTCCGATTCTCCAACACCACCGCGCGTGCGCTGCGCGTCGCGGCGGCGCTGCTCGAGAAAGGCGTCGACCCGGAGTCGATCTACGCCGCGGTGTATGCCAGTGCGCCCGAGGGCCGGGTGCGGCTGCTGGCGGAGGTGTTGCAGACGCTCGTCGTGGAGCAGGATGTCGGGCTGGCGTGGGTCAGCGTTCCCGCCGACGCGCTGCGCCGTCACGAGGTCACCGCGGACGACCTCGACGGCATTGTCGAATTCCCGCGCTCGATCGCGGGGGTGCGCATGGCGCTGCTCTTCCGGTATATCGGCAATGGCCGCGTCAAGATCTCGTTCCGATCGATGGGTGAGGTGGATGTGGCGGCGCTCGCGACGGAGTTCGGCGGCGGCGGGCATCACCGCGCTGCCGGAGCGTCGCTCGCGGGCACCATGGCCGACGTCGAGGAGAGAGTCCTGACCGCCGCGCGCCGGTTCCTAGGCAACGGCCAATCGACGTGAGCGAAGCGACGGTCCAGTCCCGCGTCGAGCAGGCGCTCGGCACGCTCGCGCAGCCCCATCAAGTGCGCGACCTCACCGTCGATGCCCAAGGTGCCGTCGCGTTCACCTTCGTGCTCACCCCCGCCGATCCGGCATCGCTTGCCCGGCAAGCGCGCAAGGCGGTGGAAGCGGTACCGGGCGTTACCGGCGTAAAAGTCAGTGTGGTGCAGCCGTCCGGCGCCGCTCCGGGAGCGCGCGGCACCGCGGCGTCAGGCGTTACTGCCCCCGCCGTTCCCCCGCCGCCGATTCCGGATGCGATGCCGGGGCTCGGCAAGGTGCTCGCGATTTCCAGCGGCAAAGGCGGGGTGGGGAAGTCCACGGTGTCCGCGAATCTGGCGGCGGCGCTGGCTCGCGAGGGATATCGCGTCGGTCTGATGGATGCGGACATTTACGGTCCCAACATCCCACGCATGTTCGGACGCACCGACAAGCCCGAAGTTCAGGGCGGCAAGATTCAGCCGCTCGAGGCGCACGGCGTCAAGCTGATGTCGCTCGGTTTCATCGTGGAGCGCGACGCACCCGCGATTTGGCGCGGCCCCATCATCATGAAGATCATCACGCAGTTCTTGCGTGACGTCGCCTGGGGCGAGCTTGACTATTTTCTGGTCGACCTCCCGCCCGGCACCGGCGACGCGCAGCTGTCGCTCACGCAGATCGTCCGCCTGCATGGCGCGGTGATCGTGACGACGCCGCAGGAGATGGCCGTCGGCGACTCGCTGCGGGGCGCCAAGATGTTCGAGCGCGTGGGAGTCGGGGTGGTCGGGATCGTGGAAAACATGAGTTACTTTGTGTGTCCGCACTGCGATGCGCGCTCCGAGATCTTTCTCGCGGGCGGCGGTGGCCGCCTGGCCGCCGAGCTCGGGGTGCCGCTGCTGAGCCAAATTCCCCTGCAGGCCGGTATGGCGGAGCACGCGGATCGCGGCGAGCCCATCGTCGTGAGCGAGCCCGATTCCCCCGCCGGTATCGCGTTGCGCGATCTGGCGCAGACCATTGTGGCACGCACCGCGACACTCAGCCCCGCCGCACCGGTCTCCGCCCGATAGCGTGTTGCACGTCATCGGCGTCGCGCTGGTGTTGCAAAGCATGGTGCCTGGTTCCACCAGCAACCGCAACGAGCTGCGAATCGGGCTGGACACGCTGTATGGCGGGAATTTCGCGGCCGCGGCGGCCTATTTCGCGGCGCTCGCGGCGCGCAATCCGAAAGATCCGGCGCCTGTCGTGTTTCAGGCCGGCGCCTACATCTGGTGGGCATCCGCCCGCGACTCCGGCGACTTCGAGCTACGGCGGATCGACTCGCTGCTCGGGACCGCGCTGCTCCGTGCGCACGCGGCTGCGAGCGGGCCCAGTCACACCAACGATTTTTGGCTGGCGACGGCGCTGGGCTATCGCGCGCGCCAGCGCGAAGAGCACGGCCACGGCTACAGCGCCGCGAAGGACGCGAAGGCGATGCGCGACATCTATCGCCGCCTGCTCGCGGCTGATTCCGCCTGCGTCGATTGCTATCTGGGGCTGGGCGTGTACGACTACGGCCTGGCGCGGGCGGGCGCGCTGGCGCGTTTCTTCGCGCGGCTCATTGGCTTGGGAAGCGGCAACGCGGAGCGCGGCATTCGCTACCTGCGCCGGGCCGCGCATGATGGCGATCTCGCGCGCGTCGAGAGCACCTGGGTGCTGGCGGCGGCGCTGCTGCGCGAAGCGGCGCGCGATCCCGCCGGCCGCGCGGTCCTGGAAAGAGAAGCGCGCGGCTATGTCGAGGGACTTGCCGCGCGCTATCCGGAGAATCCGCTGTTCCAACGATTTTTGCGGGAGGTACCCGCGAAAACCTCAACGCGTGAAACGGTACGAGCGACGACTGGTGCCACGCCGGCTGCGGTTGCCGTGGCGCCGGTCCGGCGGCGTCAGGGCAGCGAGCTTGCCGAGCATGTTGTGCACGTGGCTCTTGACGGTATTGGTCGCGATCTTGAGCCGCTGGGCGATTTCTTTGTTGCCGAGTCCCGCGGCGATGAGCTCTTTAATTTCCTGCTCGCGCTTTGTGAGCCGGACGGCGCCGCCGCCGTTGGATCCCCCGTTACCGGTCGCCATCGCGGCGTTCTCGGACGCAGCGCTGCGCGGCAGCGCGGGCGGAGGCGGGAGGTCGGTGCCGCTCGCGACCGAACGGATCGCTTTCACGATGTCGTCCGCAGTGGCGTCCTTCATGATGAAACCGTTGGCGCCACCGTCGATAAACTGGTGGACGTCTTGCTGCGCGGGAACGAAATCAATCACGATCGCCTTCGCTTCGGGCGCGATCGCTTTGAGATTGGCGAGAAATGTGTAGCTCTCGTCGTTCGCGAGCGCCGCGTCGAGCAGCACGACCTGCGGCTTGGCCTCGCGCAGCAGCTGGCTGCCCGTGTCCGCGCTCTCGGCACTCGCCACGATCTCGACGTCCGCGTAACCCGCAAGCAAACGCGCCAGGCCATCGCGCATGAGACGGTTGTCTTCGACGACCAACACCCGAATGCGCGAGGTCGCCGGAGGCGTCGCGCCGACACGGCGCTCGGAGCGCCGGCGGTTCTGCGAACCTTCGCGTTCAACAGCTCGATTATCGATACCGCGCCTACGCTGGGGCGAAACCCGACGCTCGACACGGCGAATGGTCCAAGGCACACTCCACCCCCGTTCTGGGACGTAATGTACGGAGCGTCAAGGAGCAACGGCATTCATCGTGGGGATGAGGCATTGCGTGCCTAATCCCTCCTTTAGCTTAGGCCGGATGAGCCAATCATTACGCCGCGTCATTTTGCTGTTGGGATTGGCGATCGTGTATTACCTCGCTGCCAAGATGGGGCTGCGCTTCGCCTTCATTAACAGCAGCGTCACTACGATCTGGCCGCCCGCCGGCATCGCGCTCGCGGCATTCGTGCTGTATGGCTACCGCGTCTGGCCCGCGGTACTGATCGCCGCCTTCCTGGCGAACCTGACGACCACCGGCGCGGGCCTGGCGTCTGCCGGCATCGCGATCGGCAACACACTGGAAGGATTGCTCGCCGCGTTCCTGGTCAACCGCTTCGCGCGCGGTGGCCGCGTCTTCGATCGCGTACGCGACATCCTGCGCTTTACGCTGCTCGCCGCGCTGCTCAGCACCATCGTCGCCGCACTGATCGGCGTCGTATCGCTTGCAGTCGGCGGACTCCTGTCATGGACGGACGCGCCGCGGGTCGCGCTCACATGGTGGCTCGGCGACGCGGTCGGCGATATCGTCATCGCGCCCGCGTTGATTCTGTGGATCGGCGTGAAGCCGGCGCCGAGCTGGCCCCGCCAGCAAACGCTCGAGGCGGTCAGTCTCGCCGTCGTGACCGCGCTCATCACGCTGGCAACGTTCGGTGGCGTGTTCCCGTCGCGACACTACCCCCTCAACGTGTTGCTTTGGCCGGTGATGATCTGGGTCGCGTTCCGTTTCGGGCCGCGCGAGGCGGCGAGCGCGATGGTCATCATCTCGGCGATCGCGATTCTGCGGACCTTGCAGGGCGTCGGTCCCTTCTCGATGTATCAGCCGAATGAAGCGTTGGTGCTGCTGCAGGTTTGGAGCGGCATCACCGCGGTGACGAGTCTCGTGCTCGCGGCGGTCGTCGCGGTGCAGCGCGACATCCAGGGCACGTGGCGTGAGCTCGCGGTCACCGATCCGCTGACCGGGCTCGCCAATCATCGGCAGCTGCTGCAGTCGCTCGAGTCGGAGATCAAGCGCTCGCGCCGCACCGCGCAGCCGCTCGCGGTGGTCTTGCTCGATCTTGACGGGTTGAAGCAGATCAATGACCGCCACGGCCACCTCGCCGGCAGTCTCGCGATCCGCCGGGTGGCCGAAGCGTTGCTGGGCTCCTGCCGCGCGACCGATACCGCGGCGCGCTTCGGGGGCGATGAATTCGCGCTGGTGCTCCCGGAAACCGGGGAAGCGGCGGCCTGGCACGTCGCGCGCGGCGTGGTGGACCGGCTGGCGACGGATGCCGAGAAGCCGAACCTATCGATTAGTGTGGGGGTAGCAGTTTACCCCGGTCACGGCGAAACCGTCGAGGCATTGCTGAACGCGGCAGATGTCGCTCTGTACGAGACCAAGGAACGTCGCAAGAGCAGGGCCTCGGGCCTTGCTCCCTAACTGACCCTTACTAGGTTTCGAACCCATGGACACCAAGAAAAGCATGAGCGTCTCGACGCGCGCGCCGGAAGCGCCGGCACTGTCGGAATCCTCGGCCGGGCTGCTGCGAGAGCTCGTCGCCCACTTGCGACAAAACCGCACGCAGCTGCGCGAGGAATGGGCGCGCCGCATCACACGCGCTGAGCTGCTGACGGCGATGACGGAAGAGGAAATCTTCGCCGAAGCGACGGCCGTGTACGACAACTACGTGGAGGCGCTCGAGACCGGCACGTTCGAAGCCTTGCAAGCCTACTCGCGGCGACTGTCGGAGCGCATCATTCCGCGAGGGGTCGAAACCGACGAAGTCGTCGGCATCGTGCTGTTACTCCGCGACGTGCTCGCCCGCTCCCTGTTCAATAAATACCAGGACAACGTCGAAAAACTGAACCGGATTCTCGACAGTTACGAGCCAGCCGCCAACCGCATCGCGAATACGGTGGCCGTCGGATTCGTGGAGGAGCGCGAGCGCATCATCCGGCAGCAACAGGAAGCGATCCGGGAGCTGTCGACGCCCGTGTTGCAGGTGCGTGAGCGGCTGCTGATTCTGCCCATCATCGGCGTGATCGATCCGCAGCGCGCCCGCCAGCTCACGGAGCAGCTGTTGCGCGCGATCCGCGCCAACCGCGCCAAGGTCGTCGTGATCGACGTCACCGGTGTGGCGGCCATGGACTCCGGTGTCGCAAACCACTTGGTGCAAACGGTCGAAGCCTCCCGCCTCCTGGGTGCCACCGTGATCGTGACCGGCCTGTCGCCCGAAATCGCGCAGACGCTGGTGACGATCGGCGTCGACCTGAGCGAAATGGCCACGGTCGGCGATCTGCAGGGAGGCATTGAAGAGGCCGAGCGGCTGCTTGCGGATCGGGCGGCCCCGACGACGCAGCTTCGCGAAATCGCCCCAGAATCAACGCGCTAGCCGGAGGACGCCGTGGAAGTACCGATTCTGCGGCAGGGGCAATACCTCATTGCCTCGATTCAGTCCGCCCTCACCGACGCCGACTTATCCCATCTTCGCGAAGCGCTGATCGCCCAGGTCGGGCGGTCGCGCTGCCGCGGCGTCATCGTGGACGTGACGGCGCTCGACGTCATGGACTCCTTCGCGGTGCGGACGCTGCGCGATATCGCGCACATGGCCCGCTTGCGTGGTGCCGAGACGGTGATCGTCGGGATCCAACCCGACGTGGCGTTCGCCATGGTGCAGCTCGGCCTGACGCTAAAAGGCGTCGCGACGGTGCTGGACCTCGAGGAAGGCCTCGCCTTTCTGACCCGGCGCACCGAAGAGCGCATGCTGGAAACGAAACCAAAGAGACCCAGCGGCCGTGGGTGAAGAGCTGCGCCTACCGATTGCCGCGGACGTCGATGTCGTTGAAGCCCGGCAACAAGGCCGCGCGTTAGCGGCAGTCGCGGGATTTTCGAGCGGCGAGCAGACGGTCATTGCCGCAGCAATTTCGGAGATCGCGCGCAATATCCTCATGTACGCCAAGAAGGGCGAGGTCACGCTGAGCCTCGCCCAGAACGGCGACCGCCAGGGCGTCGTCATCATCGCGACCGACCACGGCCCCGGCATCGCGGACATCGATCGCGCGATGCAATACGGCTACTCCACCTCACATGGCGTGGGCGCCGGACTTCCCGGTGCGAAGCGGTTGATGGATGAGTTCGAAGTCGATTCCGTCGTCGGCCGGGGCACCACCATCACGATGAAAAAGTGGCGGCGGGCGATTTGAAAATCGACGCCGGCTTCGCCATGCAGCCGCTCCCTGGACAGGAAGAATCAGGAGACCTGTGTCTCATCAAGCGCGCGGGCACGGGCACGCTCCTCGCCGTCGTCGATGGGCTGGGTCACGGCCTGGAAGCGGCGTCCGCGGCGCACGCGGCGGTGGGCGCGCTCGACCGCTACGCCCGCGAGCCGCTCACCGACCTTGTGCGCCGCTGCCACGACGCGCTCGTCGGATTGCGCGGGGTCGTGCTCGGCGCCGCGTACCTCGATCCCCAGGCCGCCCTGATGACCTGGCTCGGCGTGGGCAACGTCGGTGGCGTCCTGTTGCGCGCGGACGGGGGGAGCCGGCCGGCACGGGTCACGCTCGTGCCAATCGCGGGGTTCATCGGTGCCGAACAAACGCATCCCACCACCCGCAGCGTCCCCCTCGCGCTCGACGATACGGTGGTGTTGTTCTCCGACGGAATCAAAGACGGGTTCGTGGAATCGCTCGTGCTCGCGAATTCCCCGCAGGAAATCGCTGATCAGGTGATCACGCGTTACGCGAAGGGAACGGACGACGCGCTCGTACTGGTAGCGCGCTACGCTCGCTAAACCCGCCTCCGCGGGCTCGTTGACGGTCGGCCCCCTCCGCCCGGTAGTGCTGCGGCTCGCCGCACCCGCGGTGGCCATGATGGCATGCCACTTCTCATTCAACCTCATCGACAGTATCTGGGTGGGCCGCCTGATCGGCCCGACGGCGCTTGCCGCGGTGTCCACGGCGGGTTTTTCCGTGTGGGTGATGCTGAGTTTGGGAGAGATGGTCGAGATCGGGTTGATCGCCGTGGCGGCCCGCCGGCACGGCGAGGGCGATCCCGAGCGAGCCGCTCGTGCCGCGGCCGCGGCCGTGGGCTATGCGCTGGTCGCCGGTGTGATCATGAGCGCCGTGGGGCTGCTGGTTGCGGGCGCGATGTTCCGCCTGATGACGGTGCCGCCTGAGGTCGCGGTGCTGGGCCGTGCGTACCTCGGGACTTGGCTGTTGGGCGGACCGCTGGTGTTCGGGTTCTTTGCGATAGAAGCCACATTCCGCGCCGCGGGAGACACCCGCACCCCCTTCGTCATGCTCGCGGGCTCGGTGGGCGTTTCGATCCTGCTCGATCCACTGCTCATCACCGGGGTCGGGCCGTTCCCGCGTCTCGGCGTGGAAGGCGCGGCGCTCGCGTCGGTAATGGTCCGGGGCGGTGGCTTCCTGCTCGGGCTCACGATCGCGCTGCGCCGCGGGCTGCTGCGCCTGCGCGCGCCCGACTGGCGCGCGCTCCCCACCATGATTCGGATCGGCATGCCGCTCTCGCTTGCCGGTGTGCTGCTCTCGATCATCTACATGTGGCTCACGCGCTTCACCTCACGGTTTGGGACGGCGGCGCTTGCTGCGCTCGGCGTAGGACACAAGATGGAGGGGCTCGGATTCATTGCGATCAGCGGGTTCGCGCTCTCCGCCAGCGCGCTGGTAGGCCAGAACCTGGGCGCCGGGCAGGAAGACAGGGCACGCGCGGCAGTGCGGCTCACCATCGGCTACTGTCTCGCCGTCACGGTGACGACCGCCGTCGCCTTTCTGGTGATTCCGGGAAGTCTCGTATCGTTGTTTACCCGCGATCAACGAGTTATCGCCGACGGCATTCTGTATTTGCGGGTCATCGCGTTCGCACAAATCGGTCAGAGCTTCGAGCTGATCCTCGAGGGTGCGCTTGCGGGAGCGGGGTACACGTTTTGGCCGCAGATTGCGAGCACGAGCTTGACGGCGATGCGCATTCCGCTCGCCGCCTGGTGGTCGCGCAGTTTCGGCTTGGTAGGCATTTGGCTTGCGCTCAGCATCACGGCGATCTCGCGGGGCATTACGATGGTTCTCTTCTGGAAGGGTGGTCGTTGGCGTGCGGTCAAGGT
>JBHEMG010000223.1:0-4988 GCA_046262715.1 Gemmatimonadales bacterium | reverse complement strand
GCCCCACACCGCGCAGAATCAGCGGCCAGAACAGATCCTGGGCGCCGCTCGCCGACGTCAGGTGCGACATCTTGAACATCGAGAGGAAGAACAGAATGGCGCCCGCGACAACAGTGTATCGGGCGTCAAGGCGCATTGCGTTTCGTCCCACCACTGCCATCGTCACCGCCGACGCGATTGCTCCCGGCAGGATGATCTTTCCGGTCTGCCACGCCGTCATCTGCAGCAGCTGCTGCAGGAACACCGGCAGAATGAACACCGAGCCGTAGAGTGCAAAGCCCAGCAGAAGTCCGAGGCTAACGCCCGCGCTCAGCTGTCGACTCTTCAGGATTCGGAAGTTGATGACCGGCTCGTCGGTGGTGAGCTCGTGCCATATCAACGCGACTCCGGAGACCAGCGCGGTGATGGCGAGCAACGTCACGAAACGCGACTCCCACCAATCGTACCGCTCACCGCGCTCCAGCATCCACTGCAGCGAGCCTACGCAAAGCGTCAACAGGGTTATCCCGAGGAAGTCGATCCTGTCGGCGCGCTCCTGATGCGCGGCGTTTTTCACGTAGGTGACCGTGAGTATCGCCGCGATGATGCCGAGGGGAACGTTGATGTAGAAGATCCACGGCCAGTTGTAGTTGTCCGTGATCCAGCCGCCCAGTGTCGGGCCGAGCGTCGGACCGACCATGACTCCGACGCCGAAGATCGCCATGCCCGTTCCGGCTTCTTCGGGCGGGAACGATTCGTAGAGCGTGGCCTGCGCGGTCGAGAGGAGCGCGCCGCCGCCGATTCCCTGGATGACGCGCCAGAAAATGAGTCCGAGCAACGATCCCGACGAGCCGCAGAAGAAGGACGCCACCGTGAAGAGCAGAATCGAGCCCGTGAAGTAGCGCGTTCGGCCGAAGTACGCCGACAACCATCCCGACATCGGGATGACGATGACGTTGGCGATGATGTACGACGTCGAGACCCACGCGATCTCGTCGAGAGTCGCGCCCAGGTTCCCCATCATGTGCGGGATGGCGACGTTGACGATCGATGTGTCGATGAGCTCGAGCATCGCCGCCATGGTGACGGTTGCGGCGATGATGTACTTGTGTGCGTAGCGGTCTTCGGAGGACGTGGATATCCCCGAAGACCGCAGTACGGCGGTACTCACCGGCCGGCCGTGTTAACGTGCACGTTGGCGGAGAGGCCGGGGCGCAGCGGATAGTTGCCGGGGCACGGCCTGGTGACTGCGATCCGCACCGGAACGCGCTGCACGACCTTGGTGAAATTGCCGGTGGCGTTGTCGGGGGGCAGGAGCGCGAACTTGGCCCCGGTGGCACCGCTCACGCTCGCGACCTTACCTTCGCCTTTGCAGCCGCCGTAGGCGTCGATCTCGAACTCGACCGGCTGACCAGGACGAATCTTGGAGAGCTGCGTCTCCTTGAAGTTGGCGGTGACCCAGACGCCGGTGTCGGCTACGATGCTGAGGAGTGGTTGTCCGGCGGCGACGAGCTGGCCCACTTCGACCTGCTTTCTCGAGACCTCGCCCGACGCGGGCGCGGTGATGCGGGTGTAATCGAGCTGGAGCTGGGCGTTCTCGGCAGCGGCGCGCGAAGCGAGGGTGCGCGCGTTGGCGACGCGCACGCCTGCTTCGGCGGTGTTCACGGTTCCACCGGCGGCGGCTGCCTGACGCTCGGCGGCGAGTAGATTCGCGTGCGCGACATCGGCCGACGCCTGCGCCGCATCGAGCTGCTGCTTGGAGATGATCTGCTTGTTGGCGAGCTCGCGCGCGCGGGCGAGGTCGGCGTCAGCCTTGTTGGCGTTGGCGCGGGCGGCCCCGATTTGTGCATCGAGCGCAGCGCGCTGGCCGGCGGCGCTTTGGACCTGCGCCTGCGCTTGTCCCCCGCCGCCGGCCGTAGCTTCCGCGGCGGCGAGATCGGCCTGCGCCTGCTGCACGCGGACGCGATAGTCGGCGTCGTCGAGCTGGACCAGCGGCTGGCCGGCGTTGACGTGATCGTTCTCGCTGACGTTCACCGTCTTCACGTAGCCGCCGACCTTCGCCAGCACAGGCACGATGTGTCCGTCGACCTGCGCGTTGTCGGTGGACTGGTGCGAACGGCCGTAGCTCCATTTCTGGAATGCCCAGACCAGCAGGATCACGCCGATGATCGCGACGATGGGCAGAACGAACTTCTTCTTCGTCGAGGGCTTATCGGGCTCTGGAACGGCGGTCCTGCCGTTGCGCCCCAGGTTTGTTTCGCGGGTCTCGGTCTCGATTGCGGTGGCCATGAGGTTTCCTGTTTGTTGCTGATGGTCTGTGAAAGATTTACGAAATTAGCTGCTGTTTATCTCAGCGTCGTGACGCTGCCGGTCGCGCGCGCGAGTGCCACACGGGCCAGCTGGTAAAGTGTCTCCGCATCGTTGACGAGCATTCGTGACGAAGTGAGCGCCAGAGAGGCGTTCACCACGTCGGCGTTCCCCGCCACTCCAGCATTGAAGCGATCGCGCGCCTGCGCAAGCTCCTGCTCGGCGAGACGAAGCCGCTCGCTGGCGGCAGCGAGCTGCTCGGCGGCGCCGGCGATATCGATCAAAGCGCCCCGGACGTCAGCGTGTGCCTGCTGTTCGACGTCGTGTTGCCGGACCTCGGCTTCCTTGACTACGGATTGCTGTTCCTGAACCCGGGCCTCGCGCCTGAATCCGTCGAAGATCGGAAGCGAGACCTGCAGTCCCCAGGTGTAGGTGTTCAGCAGCTTGGCGCCGTTCTTTCCGATGACGCCGTCGTCGGCGACGAGACCGAGCGATGGCAGGCGCTCCGCTTTTATGGCGGAGAGCCCCTGCCTGGCGGCGCGAACGCGCTCTTCTTCGGCGACAAGATCGGGCCGATTGTGAAGAGCCTGCGCGACCAGCGTCGCCTCATCCGGGATTGCTTCGCCGCCGTGGGCGGTGGAAAGAGAGTCGACGAGGATGATGTCAGTGCCGACCGGCAGCGCGATTGCGCGGACCAGATCGAGATGGGAGTGGTCGCGGGCGTTGCGGGACGAGAGCAGGGCGGCGCGGGTGGCAGCGAGCTGGGCCTGCGCGCGGGTGACGTCGAGCCCGACTCCGGTGCCGGCCTGCAGCTGGGACTGGGCGATCCTCAGCAGCTCGGTGGCGAGGAGGGTGTCTGCCTGACGCGCCCGCAGATCGGCGTCGGCGCGCATCGCTCTGACATAAGCGTTGGTGGCAACCGTGGCCGCCTGCTCGGCGGTGGCGTCGGCGTCGGCGCTGGACGAGCGCGCCTGGGCCTGCGCCGATCGAACACGTCCGAGGGCGCCGAAGTCGATCAGGTTCTGCTGCACGCGGCCGCGGACATCGAGCGTATTGATCGGTCCCTCGACCTGGCCCTTCGGATCGAATAGCGGCGGGACGCCGGGCTGCGATGGGAAATCGATTCCCAGTGTCGAGGTATTGAAGGTGCGACCGGCCTCCTGCACGTAGCTGCTGACGTTAGGCAGCAGGTCGGCGCGGCGCTCACGCACTCGCGCCTGTGCCTCGTCGGCGCGGAAGCGCGCGCCCTGGGCGCTGGCGTTTTGACGGGCGGCCAGTCGGGCCGCGTCGCCGAGGGTCAAAGGAATCACGGAATCGGGCCGCGGTGCCGCGAGCGGTGGCGAGAGCGTACTGGTCTGCGCGAAGGTCGCGGACGATGTCAGCGCGATCGTTGCAGCCGACGCGAGCAAGCGGCGGGTGTGGCCGGAAAAGATCTCAGTCATGTTAGAGTGGAATGTTCGGAAAGGCATCCGTAGGGGCGCCATCGGCCTGAGCAGAAGCGGCGGCGGAAGTGGTGAGCGAGTGAAGATAGAAATGCGCCAGCTCCTGAAAAACGTCCTCCTCATTCTTGTGGCAAAGAAGGGGGACACCGGTGTGCTGATCGCTCCAGATTCCGTTCATGACGGTGAGGGCGACCAGCATGCGGGCGGCGGTCATGGGCTCGATCTCGCGGAACTCGCCGCTTTCGATGCCGCGTCGAATGATGGCGCTGAGCAGCCTGAGGCCGCGCGTCACGACTTCATCGGCGTAGAACTGGGCGAGATCCGGGAACTGGTGGAGCTCGCCGAGCACGAGACGGTGGATCGTCCCGAAGACGGGAGAGCGCACGAAGGTCCAGTAGCCGCGCATGGCGGCGCAGAGCTGCTGGGTAGGGGTTCCCTTGGCGAGGGTTTTTTCTGCCGACTCGATCGCGGCGACGGCGGTCTGCCGGATCATCTCGCGAAACAGCTCTTCCTTGTTGGGGAAGTAGAGGTAGATGGTGCCTTTGGAGACGCCGGCGCGTTGAGCGATGTCCTGGAGCCTGGCGTTAGCGAGGCCGCATTCTCCGAACACTTCGAGCGCGGCATCGATGATCTGCTGTGGCCGATGCTCGGGGCGTCTGCGCCATTTTGGTGCTGCGGCTTTGGATTTCGGCATCGGTACCAGATAATTACTGACTGGTCAGTAATATAGAGGGGTAAGAATGGCGAGTCAACGGCAAACGCCCGGGGGAAGCGGGACGCGGGAAGCGGGAAGCGGAAACGACAATGCTCCAACAGGACGGACTTTGATGTCCCGGACGCCAGGACCGGTTGAATTCTTCCCCAATGCGTGTTCAAACCTATCGGGACCTGAAGGTCTGGCGCATCGCGGTCGAGCTGACGCTCGAAGTCTATCGGATCACGGAGAGCCTTCCGCGGTCTGAGCAATTTGGATTAACGAGCCAGGTGCGGCGCGCCGCCGTTTCTGTCGTTACCAACATTGCCGAGGGACATGCGCGCAGCACGCGCGGCGAATACCGCAATTTTCTCTCGATAGCGCGAGGTTCGGCGATCGAAGTTGAGGTACAACTATTTCTCGCCGAGCAGCTTGGTTACGTGCAATCGGCGATGCTGGTGAGGCGCGTGACCACTGCGATGCGGTAAGCCGGATGATCACCAACCTGAAGCGCGCACTCTAGAGGTGGGGCAGGACCGCGCGCAGTTCCCGCTTCCCGCTTCCCT
>JBHEMG010000222.1:0-38658 GCA_046262715.1 Gemmatimonadales bacterium | reverse complement strand
CTCTATCCAATTGAGCTATGGGCGCGCATGGGCGGTACAAGACTCGAACTTGTGACCTCCACGATGTCAACGTGGCGCTCTAACCAACTGAGCTAACCGCCCGGAAACAAATTGCGGATCGCGGATTTGCGATTGCGGATTAACTGATCACCGTCAATCCGCAATCCACAATCCACAATCCGCAATGTCTTCAGTAGCGGGGGTGGGATTTGAACCCACGACCTCCGGGTTATGAGCCCGGCGAGCTACCAGACTGCTCCACCCCGCGTCGCTTGTGTCTGTCTATTCCTCTGGAGAGCGGGAAACGGGACTCGAACCCGCGACCCCAACCTTGGCAAGGTTGTGCTCTACCAACTGAGCTATTCCCGCGCGCCGCCAAATCTAACCGCTCAGTAGGACGGTATCTACCACCGGGTCACGATGTTACCGGCACCAGGGCCTTCCGGCCATCCACCCGTCCGGATGGAGGCGAGGGGGATCGAACCCCTGACCTCGTGAATGCCATTCACGCGCTCTCCCAACTGAGCTACGCCCCCGCTATATTGCCGCCCCCGTAACGACGTAAAACGCCGGACGGGAACACGGCATCTTATCGGGGCGTTGGGGCAGTGTCAAGCGAACATTTTTCGAGCCCCTGCGTATCAACAAAGCACCTAAATAGGGCGAGGCAATGCCGCGTAAAAAGGTGAAGGTCGCAACTCCTCCGAAGGCCAAGATTAAGGAACCCGTCGTGCAAACCGAGCGACGGGTAACCAAGCGTCGTGGCCGGCGCCGGGGGCTGCTCACGGGGCTTGGGTCTCACGAGCACGAGCGCGACATCCTGGATCAGTATCTGCACGAGGTCTCCAAAACTCCGCTGCTCACGCAGAAGGAGGAGATCGCGCTTGCCCGGAAGGTCCGCGCCGGTGATCAGGAAGCGATGCAAGAGCTGGTGAAGCGCAATCTGCGCTTCGTGATTTCGGTCGCCAAGAAGTATCAGAACCGCGGCTTGCCGCTCACCGATCTGATCGGCGAGGGCAACGTGGGTCTGCTGACGGCCGCGCGTAAGTTCGATCCGGATCAGGGCGTAAAGTTCATCTCCTACGCCGTGTGGTGGATTCGCCAGGCGATCCTCGCCGCGCTCGCGCGGCAGGGCCGCACCGTCCGTGTACCGCTGAACCGCACCGCGGATCTGTCGCGCATCGTGCGCACGGCGGAATACCTGCGCCAGACGCTGCGGCGCGAGCCGACGCCCGAAGAGATTGCGGATGCGACGAAGTTGTCGCTCGAGGTCGTGCAATCGCTCGCCGCGCTCAACACGGGCGACGTACGACTCGACGCCCCACTCGATCCCGACGGTGACCGCTCGCTGATTGAGCGCTTCATCGCGGAAGATCTTCCGGACACCGAAGACCAGGCGATGGACCGCTTCCTGTCCGACGAGATCGAGCAGGCGCTGAATACGCTGCAGCGGCGCGATGCCAAGGTGCTGCGGCTCTACTTCGGCCTGGACGGCGGCCGCGAGCACACGCTCGAAGAGATCGGCGGCATGCTGGGCGTCACCCGCGAGCGTGTGCGCCAGCTGCGCGATCGCGCGCTCAAGCGGTTGCGCGACGGCGACGTCGGCAAGGCACTCGCCAGCTTCGCAGCATAAGACTCAACGTGTCCCTCTAGTGGCCGGGAGAAATCCTGGCCACTTTTGCTTTCCGTGATTCACTCCATCGGCCGGCGCTCCATCTCCGCTGTCGAGTCGGTCGGCCGCGTCGGCCACTTCCTGACGGACATGGCGCGCGCCCTCCCCGACATCGGGACGTGGGCGCGGCCCCTCGTCGTCCAGATGCGCCGCATCGGGGTGGATTCGCTGCCGGTGGCGCTGTTCATCGCTGCCTTCACCGGCGTCGTCCTCGCGCTCCAGGCCTCGTACACCTTCACGGGCGCGGTGCCGCTCTACTTCGTCGGGACCCTGGTCGGGAAAACGATGATGCTCGAGCTCGGTCCCGTACTCGCCGGGCTTGCGCTCGCCGGCCGGGTGGGCGCGAGCATGGCCGCGGAGCTCGGCACCATGAAGGTGACGGAGCAGGTCGACGCGCTCGAGACGCTCGCCTACGATCCGCAGAGCTATCTCGTCGTGCCGCGCGTGCTCGCCGGCACGCTGATGTTTCCCGTGATCGTGGCCTTCGCCATCGCGACCGGCATCATCACCGGCTGGCTCACGAGTCTGGTGCTGCTCGATCTGTCGACGCCGGATTTCATCAAAGGACTCAAGCTCTTTTACGTCTTCAAGGACGTCTGGTTTGGACTCCTGAAGAGCGCGAGCTTTGGGTTCACCATCACGCTCGTCGGGTGCAGCGTGGGGCTCGCAACGCGCGGCGGCGCGGAGGGCGTCGGCCGGGCGACCACGCACGCGGTCGTGTACTCGGCGATCCTGCTGCTCGTGCTCGATGCCTTCTGGGCCGTGGTGCTGTTGTGATAGAATTTCAGGACCTGCACAAAGCATTTGGCGACAAGCAGGTCTTGCAGGGGGTGTCGCTCAAGGTCCGCGACGCCGAAACGGTCTGCATCATCGGATATTCCGGCACCGGAAAAAGCGTCGCCCTGAAGCACATCGTGGGGCTGTTGCACCCCGATGCGGGCGACGTCATCGTTGACGGCCAGGCCGTCAGCTCGCTCGACCGCGACGGCCTCACGGCACTGCGCCAGGGGATCGGATACGTGTTTCAGTTCGCCGCCTTATTCGATTCGCTGACCGTGGCGGACAACCTCGCGCTCGGGCTGCGGCGGCGGGGGCTGGGCCGTGAGGACATAGAAGAACGGGTGCAGGAAGCCCTGGCGCTGGTGGATTTGTCGGGGACCGGCGAGCGCATGCCGGCCGAGCTGTCGGGGGGGATGCGCAAGCGGGTCGGCATCGCGCGCGCGATCGCGCTCAGGCCGCGCTATATCCTCTATGACGAACCGACCACCGGACTCGATCCGGTGACGTCCGCGGTCATCGACCGGCTTATGGTGCGCACGCGTGAGCACCTGGGCGTGACGGGTGTGGTCGTGACGCACGACATGCGCAGCGCGTACACGGTGGGCGATCGGATCGCGATGCTGTACGAGGGTCGGATTCGGCAAGTGGGCAGCGTCGCGGAGATCCAGCGGACGGAGGATCCGGTCGTGCGCCAATTCATCGAGGGTCGCGCCGAGTGAAGCGCGAAAACGAATTCGCGGTCGGCTTGGTCGTGATCGCGGCGCTCGCGCTGGTGGTGGGTGGCGCGCTCTGGCTCTCGGGCGCGCACCTGGGACGGACCGAGGCGGTCTACGCTTCGCGCTTCCGCACCGTTGGCGGGCTGGGCGTCGGCAGTCCGGTGGTGCTGCGGGGCGTGCGGGTGGGGCGTATCGAAGCGATTCGGCTCGCGCCCGGCAACTGGGTCGAGGCGGATCTCAAGATCTATTCCGGCGTCACGCTCCCGCCCAAGCCTGCTGTCGTCGCCGCGTCGGTCTCATTGTTCGGCGAATGGGCGGCGACGCTCATTCCGAGCGAGCCGCCCCCCGTGGATCCCAACATCCGCCAAGCCCTGGCCGAGGCTGCAGCGGCCGGCGGGGGCAAATGGCCGGGGGCGACGCTGCCGGACATCGGACAGTTGACCGCGCAGGCGAGTCGCATCGCGACCGATATCGGGACGGTGGCGGCGCGCGTCCAGACGGCGTTCGATTCGCAGGCCGTGGTGGATCTGCGTCGCTCGATTCACGATTACGGGCAGGTCGCGGACCGGCTCGTGCGCGTCACGAACGAGCAGGCCGATGTGATCGGCAACGTCGGAGCGAATCTGCAGACGGGGTCAGACGCGCTGTCGCGGGCGGCGTTCAACTTGCGCACCACGCTGGGCCGGGTCGATACCGCGACGAATCAGGGCCAGCTCGCGACGATCCTCAACAACACGGCGGCAACAGCCACCGATCTGCGCAGCGCGTCGCAAGATTTCCGGCAGCTCATGGCCGCGGCCAATAGAAATCAAGAGAGCCTGGTGCGGGTGCTGCAGAACGCGGACACGGTGATGTCGCGCATCGCCAACCGCAGCGGCACACTCGGCCTGCTCGTCGCCGACTCAGCCCTTTATCGCGAAACCACGCTCACGATGATCCAGCTGCGGCAGTTGCTCTCCGACATTCAGGCGAATCCACGGAAGTATTTCACGTTTAGTGTCTTTTAAAGGCTCCATGACCCGTCGCCGCTCCAAGTCCCGCAAGTCACAGCCACGGGCCCAGCGCGAGACGAGCGCGGGCGGCGTGGTAATCCGTCGCGGTCCGGACGGCCAGACACGCTTCCTGTTGATTCGGGATTCGTACAAGAACTGGGGATTCCCCAAGGGTCATCTCGAGCCCGGCGAGCCGCCCGCTGAAGCGGCGCGCAGAGAAGTGACCGAGGAAACGGGCTTGAAGGAACTGCTGCTGCACGGGCCTATCAAGGTGATCGATTGGTACTTCCGGTTTCGCGGCAAGACGATTCACAAATATTGTCATTTCTTCCTGTTCGAGTCGCGACGCGGCGAGCCGGTGCCAGAGGAAGCCGAAGGAATCACCGCGTGCGTATGGCATCCGCTCGACGATGCGCGCTCGGCCGTGAGTTACGACAACGCCCGCGACGTGCTCGAGCAGGCCGCGGAAATGCTCCGCGCGCTGGTGGAAACGTGAGAGCCGCCGGTGCGTCCTACCCGGTGGTCCCTGTTTTCCACCCGCGCAGCGAGGCGCGCAAAGCGCTGAAGCGCGGGTACCCGCGGGGCGCCGGCAGCGTGCGGTTGTGCCGTACCATGCAAGGCGTGGAGCGCCTCCTGGAGCAGCGGCTGGTGGACGCCGTCGTGCTCGACGTGCGCCACTGCGACGGTGACGGCTTGTCGCTCCCCGCCCGCTTTCCCCGCATCCCGATGTACGTCCTCTCGGCCGTCCGCCCCGATGACGGGCCCCTCCTGGCTTCATGTCGCGACGCAGGGTTCACCGGCGTATTAGTAGAAGGGGTGGATAATGCGGTGGCAGGTGAGTGGATCGCCGCCCGCACCGCCCATGTGGCGCGCCGTTTGGCCCTCGCGGACGCGCCGCGGCTGTTACGGTTGACCGATCGGTTGCAGCTGGCGGCGTGGGAAGAGGTCCTGCGCCGGGCGGGGACGCCAACCAAAACGGGTCACGTGGCGGACGCGTTGCGGGTGACGCGCGAGCATCTGTCGCGAGAGTTCGGGGCGGGGGGGGCGCCGAATCTGAAGCGCGTCATCGATCTGGCGCGCACCGCCTGCGCCGCGGACCTGCTCGGCAACCCGGGGTACACCGTCCGGTGCGTCGTGCGAATACTCGGCTATGCCTCCGCGAGTCATTTGGCGGGGGCCGCGAAACGAGTCGCTGGCGCGACGCCGGCGGAGTTGCGCGAACTCGGTCCGCGGGGAGTCCTCACCCGATTTCTGCGAGGAAGGACACGGTCCCGTGTCTGACTATCTGCCGCCTTCCGCCGCCTTGTAGTTAGTGATAATTTTCACAATCTCTCAACCGGTATCCCAATGGCCACAGATTCGATTCTTCGCCCCGGCGAGCTGAAAGACCTTCTCCTCAAGGAAATCCAGGCCGCGGACCTGGCGGACATCGACGTCCGCGAAGTCGGCACGGTGCTGGAGGTGAAGGACGGCATCGCCCGCATCTACGGGCTCACCTCCGCCATGGCCGGCGAGATGCTCGAGTTCAGCGTGTCGACGACGGGGGAGAAGATCACCGGTCTCGCCTTGAACCTCGAAGAAGACAACATCGGGGCCGTGATTTTCGGCGACTACCTACAGCTGCGCGAAGGCGACGAGGTGCGCCGCACTGCGCGCGTGCTGGAGGTGCCGGTGGGCCCGGCCCTGGTAGGGCGGGTGGTGGACGCGCTGGGCCGTCCGGTGGACGGTCTCGGGCCGATCCAGACCAGCAAGACGCGCAAGGTTGAGATCGTGGCGCCCGGGATCATCAAGCGGCAACCGGTGAAGGAGCCGCTGCAGACCGGGATCAAGGCCATCGACTCGATGATCCCGATCGGCCGCGGACAGCGCGAGCTGATCATCGGCGACCGCGGGACGGGCAAGACCGCCATCGCGGTAGATGCGATCATCAACCAGAAGGGGCAGGGCGTCATTTGCGTGTACGTGGCGATCGGACAGAAAAATTCGACCGTCGCGTCCGTCGTGGAGCGGCTCAAGGAGCACGACGCGCTGGAGTACACGATCGTCGTCGTGGCGTCGGCCTCGGAGCCCGCGCCGATGCAGTACATCGCGCCGTATTCGGGCTGCACCATGGCCGAGTATTTCATGTACGACGAGCGCAAAGCGACGCTGTGCGTGTACGACGATTTGTCCAAGCAGGCCGCCGCCTACCGCCAGCTGTCGCTGGTGCTGCGTCGCCCGCCCGGCCGGGAAGCGTACCCGGGAGACGTCTTTTATCTGCACAGCCGGCTGCTCGAACGCGCGGCCAAGCTGTCCGACGAGATGGGCGGCGGCTCGTTGACCGCGCTGCCGATCATCGAGACGCAGGCGGGCGACGTCTCGGCCTATATCCCCACCAACGTTATTTCGATCACTGACGGCCAGATCTTCCTCGAGACCGATCTCTTCTATTCGAACGTCCGGCCCGCGGTGAACGCCGGCATCTCCGTGAGCCGCGTGGGTGGCAACGCGCAGATCAAGGCAATGAAGCAGGTCGCCGGGCGGTTGCGGCTCGACCTGGCGCAGTACCGGGAGCTCGAGGCGTTCGCGCAATTCGGCTCCGAGCTCGATCCCGCCACGCAACGGCAACTGGCGCGCGGCGCGCGCGTGGTAGAGGTCCTGAAGCAGCCGCAATATCAGCCCATGTCGGTCGACCAGCAGGTGCTCGTGATCTTCGCCGTGACCAACGGCCTCATCGATGACGTTGATGTCCCGACGATCAAAGAGTGGGAGCAGGGGCTCCTCGAGTTCATGCGCGCGCAGCATCCGGAAATCGCCGATGAAATCCGGACCAAGAAGGCGTTGTCGGATGATCTGAGTGGCCGGCTCAAGAAGGCGATCGAGGAGTACAAGGCGCTGTAATGGCGAAGCCTCGTGAGCTGAAGCGGCGCATCCGCTCCGTGCAGAACACCCGCAAGATCACGAAGACGATGGAGCTCGTCTCTACGTCCAAGCTGAAGCGCGCCCAGGACCGCGTCGTCGGCGCCCGCCCCTACGCGCAGGCGCTGGCCGAGGTCATGGGCGATCTGTATTCGCCCGACCTCGCCGAGCGATTTCCGCTGCTGCGCCAGCCGGGACAGACGGGCCGCGGCGCCGGAGTGCGGCGCTCGGCGCTGTTACTCATCACGTCGAATCGCGGTCTGTGCGGCGCCTTCAACGCCAATCTCATTCGCGAAGCGCGGCGGCGGCTCGAGGAGCTGGAGAAGCAGGACACGCACACCGAGCTGCACCTCGTCGGCAAGAAGGGCATCAGCTACTTCAAGTTCACCAAGCGCAACATCGCGTCGCAGCGCGTGGATATTGGCGACCGTCCCACGCTGCAGCATGCCTTCGAGCTGGCGCAGCCGCTCATGGATCGCTTCGAGCGGGGTGATCTGGACGCGGTCGACATCGTGTTCGCCAAGTTCAATTCGGCGGTGAGTACGCCGCCGACAACTCTCCGCATCCTTCCGGTCGAACCGCCGAAGGCGGTCGCGGGCGGGCGCGGGCGGGCAACCACGGTGAATTACATCCTGCAGCCGTCGGCGGAAGAAATCCTCGCGCAACTGCTGCCGCTGTACGTCCAGAACCAGGTGTACCGGGCGCTGGTAGTGACGGCAGCCGCCGAGCACGGCGCCCGGCGCACGGCGATGAAGAATGCCACCGACGCGGGTCAAGACATGCTGACGATTCTGCAGCGCACGTTCAACCGCGCGCGCCAGGCACAGATCACACAAGAGCTCGCTGAAATTGTGGGTGGAGCGGAAGCACTAAAAGGTTAGGAGATCATGGTGCCGAAAACCGAATCGAAACGGAATATCGGAAGAGTGGTGCAGGTGATCGGTCCCGTTCTCGACGTCGAGTTCGAGCCCGAGCAGCTGCCCGAGCTCTACAACGCGCTGAGCGTCACGATGGACTCCGGCCGGCTGGTTGCCGAAGTCGAGCAGCACATCGGACGCAATCAGATCCGCGCTGTCGCAATGAGCTCGACGGACGGCCTGGTCCGCGGCATGGAAGTCGTGGATACGGGGCAGCCGATCACGGTCCCGGTGGGCAAACCCGCGCTGGGCCGCATCCTGAACGTGATCGGCGAGCCGGTGGACGAGGGCGCGCCGATCCCGGAGAGCGCCGAGCGCTGGCCGATCCACCGAGGCTCGCCAAAGTTCGTGGACCTCGAGCCGAAGACGCAGGTGTTCGAGACCGGCATTAAGGTCATCGATCTGATCGCGCCGTTCGTGAAAGGCGGCAAGATCGGATTGTTCGGCGGCGCGGGCGTCGGCAAGACAGTCGTGATTCAGGAGTTGATTAACAACGTCGCGAAGGCGCACGGCGGCAAGTCCGTCTTTTGCGGCGTAGGCGAGCGCACGCGCGAAGGCAACGATCTCTATCTCGAATTCCGCGAAGCGGGCATTCTCGACAACGTTGCGCTGATCTACGGACAGATGAACGAGCCGCCCGGCGCGCGGCTGCGCGTCGGCCTCACAGGACTGACCGTCGCCGAGTATTTCCGCGACGTCGAGGGTCAGGACGTGCTCGTGTTCATCGACAACATTTTCCGGTTTACCCAGGCGGGGTCCGAAGTCTCCGCGCTGCTCGGCAGAATGCCGTCCGCCGTCGGCTATCAGCCCACGCTCGCGACAGAGATGGGTGAGCTGCAGGAGCGCATTACGTCCACCAAGAAGGGATCGATCACGTCGGTGCAGGCGATCTACGTCCCCGCCGACGACCTCACCGACCCCGCGCCCGCCACGGCGTTCTCGCACCTCGATGCGACCGTGGTGCTCGATCGCGCCATCGTCGAGCTGGGCATCTATCCCGCGGTCAATCCGCTCTCGTCGTCGAGCCGGATTCTCGACGCGCAGTATCTGGGTGAGCGGCACTACCGCGTCGCGGTCGAGGTCCAGCGCATTCTGCAGCGCTACAAGGATCTCCAGGACATTATCGCGATTCTGGGCATGGACGAGCTATCGGAAGAAGACAAACGGCTCGTGGGACGGGCGCGCCGCGTGCAGCGATTCTTGTCGCAGCCGTTCTCTGTGGCGGCCCAGTTCACCGGACTCGAAGGTAAGTACGTGAAGCTCGAGGATACGATCGCATCGTTCGAGCGTGTCGTCTCGGGCGAGTTCGATCAGCTGCCCGAACAGGCGTTCTACATGCAGGGTGGGATCGACGACGTGATGGCACAGTCCAAAAAGATGGCCACCACGTGATGCACGTCTCGGTTATCTCGGCGGAACGGGCGGTCTTCGACGGAGACGCGGAAGCCGTTGTGGCGCCTGCATTTGACGGTTTCGTGGGCATTCTGCCCCGTCACGCCCCGTTCATGACGCTTTTAGGGAAGGGAATCGTCAAGATTCGCCGTTCCGGGGGAACTACTAAGCTTCGGGTGGCGGGTGGCTTTCTGCAGGTGGCCGCAAACGTCGTACGTATCGTAGCTGGAAGCGCTTCGGCCGCAGACACTTGACTTTATCAGGGCAATTTCCAACAGTGGTGCCAGTCTTAAGCCCCCCAAAACCCCCATTTTCTCAGGAGGGTAGTGTATGAAGCGGTTCGGACTGGCTTTAATAGCGGTGATGGCGCTTTGCGTCGTCGCCGTCCGCCCTGCCACGGCGCAAGGTATCAGCTGGGGCGTGGGCGCAGGACTGTTGATGCCCATGTCGACCTACGGTGATTTCGACAAGCTGGGCTTCCAGGGTGGTCTCGGTGGCACATACCACCTCCCGGGTGGCATCGGCATTCGCGCGGACGTGTCGTACGGCACGACCAGCGAGAAGTCGGGCGTCGGCGATCACAGCACGAAAATCGCGGGTGGTATGGCATCGGTCGTGTACGCCTTCGGCGCCGCAGGCCCGAAGCCCTACGTCATGGGCGGTCTGGGTCTGTCGAACGTCAAGGTGAGCGCGGGTGGCACGTCGGTAAGCGAGACGAAGGTGTCGTTCGGCTTCGGCGCTGGTGTCTCCCTGCCTCTGGGCACGGGCGGCAACCGGCTGTTCGCCGAGACGCGCTACACGAGCGTCAGCACGAGCGGCCAGTCCACGGCGTTTCTTCCGATCGTGGTTGGCGTCAGCTTCGGCAAGTAAGCGACCTCTCGCGGCGTGAGCCGCGTCACGAGGTCACGTCTAACCCGTGGCCCGTCAGGCTTCTAGCTGGCGGGCCATTGGTGTTTTAGGGCGGCGCTGCTTGACAGAAGTTGCTGCGGTTCTTAACGATGTGGCGGTTTTTACCACCCCAACTGGAGGTTCTCGGATGCGGAAGCTCTTCGGCGGGATGGTTTTGGCGGCAGTCGCGCTCGCCCTCCCCGTGACCATTCATGCTCAACGGCGCGCCACAGTTTCTATGGGCGGCGCCAAGCACGAGTTTGGCGTCGATATTGGCGTGGCATACGCCAAGCCGAACGGCGTGGACGGCGGCATCGTGCTGCAGACGCCGCTCGACGTGCGGTTTGGCTTTGTCTCCACCAGCAAGATGCAGTGGGAGCCGCGCGTGAGTCTGCAGTTCAGCAGCGTCGGAGGCAACACGACCTATCTCTTCCAGCCTGGCGTCAACGTGTTGTTTGCCAACACGGCTGGCGGAAACCGTCGCGGCATGTACTTCACCGGCGGCGCCGGCCTGTTGCTGGGTGACGCGGGTGGCGGCAGCGGCACCGCATTCTCGTTGAACGGCGGCGTCGGCTGGCGGAAGCCATACGGGAGTGCCGCGTGGCGGTACGAAGTCGGGTTCCAGTGGCAGTCGGAAAGCGCGGATCTCGGTCTGCCAAGCACCATCTTCATCGGCGGCCGAATCGGCCTTTCACTCTGGCATTAGATCTTCGCAGATGGCGCGGCGTTCCGGACTTTCCGGAACGCCGCGCTGTTCGTCGGGTAACTCTCGCACCAAAACTTCCAGGAGCAGGAATGCGGTCTCGCGCCGTCTGGGTGCTGCTCACGATTGGCAGTGCCATTGTCTCCAGCGCCGCCGCTCAGGCGACGGGGATGCCGAGTTTCAACGCGCCGTACCGCGCCTTCCGACGCTCCGAGCTCGGGCTGGTTCTCAGTTTTCCCAACGGTGGGGGCACGGCGTTTGAAGGCGCCTACCGCATGTCGAGCGGAAAGTTCGACCTCGGTTTTCGCGGCGGTATTTTCACGCCTGGCGGCAACGGGAATTCCCGCCTGCTGCTCGGCGCCGAAGCGCGGCAACGCGTCGTGACGCACACGGAAGACTTCCCACTCGATGGCGCGCTGATCGTCGGGGTCGGCGGGGAGTTTGCCAGCGGCAACTCCGCGTTCGTCGTGCCGGTGGGACTGTCGCTGGGGCGGCGGGTCGATCCCAAGGATTCGAAGATCAGCATCGTTCCCTACGTGCAGCCAACCGGTTTCCTCGTTGCAGGTAGTGGAACGTCGGATTTCCTGTTCGCGCTCGGTCTGGGCGCTGATTTCCGGCTGTCGCCGCGGTTTGACGCCAGGATCAGCGCCGGGTTGGGCGACTTGGAGGGTGTGTCACTGAGCGCCGTGTGGGTGCATTAGGCGGACACGGATTGACTTGGGGGGAGCGACTTCCTACCGTAGGAGCCCAGATCAATGATCAATGATCATTGATCAATGATCATTGACCTCGGAGGATATCAATGAAGCGCATGCTCACGGTAATGGCGGCGGTCGCGTTCACCGTTGCACCCCTCGCGGCGCAGTCGCTCGGTATGCCGAACTTCAGCAGCCCCAAGGGCGGCACCGGCGTCACGATCAGCGGTGATCTGGCGATGCCGAATGCCGATCTCGGGAAGGGCACTGCCTTCGGTGCGCGGGCGACACTCGGACTGGCAAACATCAGCCTCACCGCCGGGTTGGCGTCCTGGAAGCCGAAAGGTCTGACGGACAACTACACATCTGTCGGCGGTCAAGCCGCGTTCCGGGTCATCGGCGGCAGCTTGATTCCGGTTGCGCTCAGCCTGCAGGCGGGGGCGGCGCGCGTGAGCGCTGCCAACGGCGATCCGTCTCTGACGCGCATCGGCCTGGGTGGCGCGGTGAGCGTGAACGTCCCCACCCCGGGACTGAGCATCGAGCCGTATCTGGCAGTGCAAAACCGCTGGTACAAATTCTCGGGCGGGACCAGCACGGAGTCGAACATCGGCTGGACGTTGGGCGCGAATGTCGGTCTCGGCATGCTGGGCCTGCACGTGGCCTATGATTCCGAGAACTTCGGCGGCGGCACCACCGGCGGGATCATCGGTATCGGTGCGCACTTCTCTTTGAAGGCTCCCATCGGCATGTAAGAGGCTGTACCTTTGGGGCGCGTCACCCAGGCGGTGGCGCGCCCTTTTTTCCCCGGGAGATTCGTGACTGGTTCTGTGACACGCGCGGGCCTACTGGTGGTGGCCCTCACGGTGAGCGGGTGCGCCCTGTCCTTCGACGCGACTGAGCTGGGCGTGCCCACCTCGCTCGCCGAGTCCGCACAAACACCGCCGCAGGGCGCGGCGTTCACGATCACGAAGCATCCCACCTATTTTCTGTGGGGGCTGGTAGCCCTCTCGCGGCCCAACGTGGAGGACGTGCTCGCCGGTCAGGTGGGCACCGGCGCGCGCATCGCCAATTTGCGGGTCAAGGTGCGGGCGCGCTGGACCGATTTGCTGGTTACCGGATTGACGCTGGGCGTGTTCAGCCCCCGCTCGGTCACCTTTCAGGGCGTCGTGGTTCCAGGGCAGAGTCCGCCGTAAAAGAAGCGATCTAGCGGTCTCGTAGGGCCCGTGCTATATCGGGACGCAAGTTGGCCGTGACAGGTGAACCGTCCACCTGGAGGTCTCATGCGTCTCTCCGTTCTGTCTCTCTTCCTTCTTAGTGCAGGTGTGACTGTCGCGACCCCAGGGGTCGCGCAGGAGCCCGTTACCCTCAGCGGCAGAGTGCTGACCGCCGGGGGGATACCAATCGGCGATGCGGAAGTCGTCATCCCGTCGCTTGGCCTCGGCTCCGTTACGCGCGAAGATGGCCGCTACGCCATCGTGATCCCCGGGGCGCGCGCCGCCACCGGGCAACCGATCGCGGTGCTCGCGCGCCGTCTCGGCTATAAGCCGATGACCCTCGAGGTCACGCTGGCTCCGGGCATCGTCGAGCGCGATTTCTCCCTCGCGCCCAACCCCTTGCAGCTCGGCGAAGTCGTGGTGACCGGCGTTGGCACGAGCTCGGAAGCGGAAAAACTCGGCAACGTCCGTAACAACGTGGCGGCGGACGCCATCCAGCGGAGCAATGAGTCCAACATCGTTTCGGCGATTGCCGGCAAGGCGCCGAACGTGGAGGTCACGTCCTCCGGCGGTGAGCCCGGCGCATCGTCGTATATCCGCATTCGTGGCGCACGGACGCTGACCGGAAACAGCCAGCCGCTGTTCGTCGTGGACGGCGTGCCCGTCGATAACTCCAGCGTGTCCACCGGCTCGTGGGACGTCCAGGACGTCTCCGGTGCGTCGGACGGGACCACGCAGCAGAACCGGGCCGTCGACATCAATCCCAACGACATCGAGTCGGTGGAAATTCTCAAGGGCGCGGCCGCCGGTGCGCTGTACGGCGCGCGCGCGGCGCAGGGCGTCATTCTCATCACTACCAAATCAGGGCATGCGGGCCCGACGCGTTTTTCGCTGCGCAGCACCGCGTCCACCGATCGGCCGACGCGCTACTATCCGCTGCAAACGGCGTTCGGGCAGGGCAGCGACGGCATCGCGCCGGCTCCGGGTGACTGCGACGATCCCAGCACCGGCATCTGCCGGCGCAGCTGGGGTCCGGCGCTCGCTGCGGGCACGGCGTTCGACCATTCGCACGAAGGCTATCAAACCGGCGCCGCGTTCGAAAACGCGTTGACCGTCTCCGGTGGCAACGACCGAACCACGTTCTACCTGTCCGCTGAGAACAATCATCAGAACGGCATGTTTCTCGGCCCCAATGACCTGTTTTCGCGGACGTCGGTGCGGATCAAGGGAAGCCATCGGTTGGCCGACAACCTGCGCGTGGGTGGCAACCTGGCGTTTGCCGATACGCGGGGGGCATTCATCGAGCGCGGGAACGACGTCAACGGATTGCAGCTGGCGCTGCTGCGCACGCCGCCGGACTTCAACAACAGTCCATATCTCGATCCTGTGACCGGCTTCCACCGCTCATTCCGTCTGCAGCATCCGACGAGCCTGGTCGAGGATCGCGGATTCGACAATCCGCTCTACATCCTGTATGAGCAGAAAAACCGCTCGAACGTCGGGCGCGTGTTCGGAAACGTCGACGCCGATTATCTCGCCAATTCCTGGCTGAGGTTGAACTACACCTTCGGGGCCGATTACTCGAGCGACGAGCGGTTGCAGGGATGTCCGATCTCCGCGTCGGATATTTGTAAGCAGGACGACGGCGGCGGACGCGTCATCGAAGGCAAGCTCGTGAATTATCAGTTCAGTCAGACGCTCAGCGGGACAGCGACCTACCGGCTGAATCAGAATCTCAGCGGGACGGTAACGCTGGGGAACGATCTCAATTCACGGGTCCTGCGGCAGGTGGGTGTGGTGGGGCGCAATCTGATCGCGCCACAGCCGTTCAAGTTGAGCAACACGGTGAAGCGCGATCCGCCCGTGGACGCGGAGACCAACATTCACGACCTGTCCTTCTTCGGGCAGACGACACTCGATGCATTTGATCAGCTGCATCTCACGGTAGCCGCCCGCAATGACGGGTCGTCCACGTTCGGTTTGCACAACCAGCGCAGCTGGTTCCCCAAGGCAAGCGTCGCGTGGGAATTTACAAAAGCCGTCGCGCCGCCCGGATGGCTGCAATTCGGCAAGCTGCGGCTCGCATACGGCTCGGCGGGGAATGAGCCCAATCCGTACCTGACCTCGACCGTCTACTCCGCCGGGTTGTTGTCCGGTATTGCTCAGGGGACGGGACTGTTGCCCACGCAAGGCGGGATCGGCGGGTTGGCGACGAGTGACACCGCGCCCGCTGCCTCGCTGAAACCTGAGCGTACGACGGAGCTCGAGACGGGAGTCGATTTCAGTATCCTGCGGGACCGTGTTGACGCGCATTACACCTATTACCGCGCGACGACGAAAGACATGATCATCCTGCTGCAGCTGCCGCCGTCGACCGGTTTCCAGTTCAAGCCGAGTAATGCGGCGCAGCTGCGCAACACGGGGCACGAGATCTCGGTGAATCTCCGTCCGTACTCGACTCCCGCCCTGAGTTGGGATGTCGGGGTGCAATGGGCGCGCAATCGCAGCCTGGTGCAGAGTCTGGCTGCCGGCGTGACCTACTACACCCTGCCTGGCTCCTTTGCCGGCACATTGGGCAACGTCGCCATCGTGGGCCAGCAATTGGGAGTGATCTACGGCTACGGGTTCGTGCGGTGCGGGATCAGCGATCCTTCCGTCATGCCCGATCCCGCCGCCTGTAACGGCGCGCCGCGGGGAGCGATGTACGTCGACGCAGGCGGGTTCCCGCTCGATGATCCGAACCCGCGCGTGGTGGGTGATCCCAGCCCGCGCTGGACGGGAAGTCTGAGTACCGCGATTCGCTTCCATAAGCTGTCGGTGACCGGACTGCTCGACATCCGCCACGGCGGCGACATGTGGAATGGCACCAAGGGCGCCTTGTGGAGCTACGGGACGCACGGCGACACGCAGATTCGCGCGACCTGCGATGACCTTGACAACTGTACCGGTAACCTGAAGACATTCGGCCAGGGTGGCTGGTTCGACGGACCCGTGGTCGGACCGGGCGCTGGAATTGCCGTCCCTATCGGGCAGAACTGGTATCGGGACGGATCGGCGCCGTGTCCGTTTACGGGAACGAACGATGAGCCATGTATGGAGGATGCGGGGTTCGTGAAGCTCCGCGAGATCTCGGTCTCCTACACGTTCGATCAGCCTTGGGTGAGTCGCACGCTCGGGCTCAGCAGCTTCGACGTGCGGGTCTCGGGACGGAATCTGGCAACGTGGACCAAGTATACGGGGTACGATCCCGAATCGAACCTGACCGGCTCGATTACGGACGCGCGGGGCGCTGATTACTTCAATATGCCCCAGTCGCGTTCCTTCGTCATGGCCGTCACCCTCAACCGCTAGCACAAGGAGCCGACCATGAAACGCTCGATGTCTCGCGTCGCAATCGTCTCCCTCGCCATGAGCCTCGGCGCGGCGGGGTGCGGCAATTTCTTGACTGGTGATAGCGTCATCAACGATCCGAACCATCCCTCCAACGCCACCCTGCAGCAGAGCTTCCTGGCCGTACAGGCGGGCCTCTTCGGGATGCAAGAAAGCACCCTTCCGCTGACCGTGTGCATGTGGATGCAGCAATGCACCGGCATCGGCGGACGTTTCGTAGACCAGTATGGCAAGTACACCGTGACCGATGCGAGTTGGTCGGCCGATTTCACCGCGATCTATTCGGGCGGTGGGCTCGTCGATATTCGCAGAGTCGAAGACGGCGCGCGGGCGGCTAACGACCGCAAATGGCTCGGCATCGCCCAGGTGTATGAGGCATTCCTCATCGGGACGGCGGCGGATCTCTGGGGTGACATTCCCTATCGCGAAGCGGTAAACGTCGCGATTTCCACGCCCGCTCTGGATCCACAGATGCAGGTATATGCAGACGTCCAGGCGATGTTGGACAGCGCGCTCGTGAACCTGGCGTCGGGAATGGGCACGGGGCCACTCGCGGCGGATTTGGTGTATGGGGGCGACGCCGCACAATGGACCGAGGCGGCAAATACGTTGAAAGCTCGCTTCTATATGCACACAGCGGAGGTGAATGGCGCACCGGATTATGCCGCCGCCATCACCGCCGCGACCGCCGGTATCAGCTCACCAGCGAACGATTTCCGCGCCTATCACGGGTCGGGAACCGGTGAGGGGAATATCTGGGTGCAATTCGCCGCCACGACGTTCGGTCAGGACGTGGTGGCAGGGAAGCGCCTCGTGGACATCATGGTCGCGCGGTCCGATCCGCGATTGGCGCAGTACTTCGACACCAATTCGACCGGTGGGTATGGCGGACAGGACATCAATACGCCCGTCAACAATTCGCTGGTTTCCAAACTCGGCGGCACGCGGCATAACGCCTTGTTCCGCCAGCCGCTGGTCACGTACGGGGAGAACGAGCTGATTCTGGCGGAAGCGTACAACAGGGGCACGCCGGCGAATGATGCGCTGGCGCTGACGCACCTCAATAACGAGCGTGCCACCGTGCCGCTACCCAATGTGGTGGCCGTTGCAGGCGCCGCGTTGTTGGACTCGATCATGACCGAGAAGTACGTGGCGCTCTTCCAGAACATCGAGACGTACAACGACTATCGGAGAACGTGTCTTCCCGCGCTGCAGCCGTTCCCCAGCACGGAGTTTTCGAACAAGGTGCCGGGGCGGCTGTTCTACGGATTGGCCGAGGAGAACGCGAATCCGAACATTCCTCCGCCGTCCACGCAGCTCGCCACGAACGGATTCCGCAATCCCAACGATCCCGTGGCGTGTCCGTAGCGTCGCGGTCGAGGGTACGATAGGTTCGGTGGGGCGGTTCGCGATGCTGCGGACCGCCTCGCTGGTTTCTGGAACAAGGATTCCCATGCGGCTCATCGGAGCCTGTTTAGCCGGCATCGTCGCCGCCGGCTGTTACTACTACCGTCCCGTTTCGACGACGCCGCCGCCAGCCACGTTCGTCTCCGTCGCGTTGACGGATTCAGGAACCCAGCGTCTGTGGCGTTATCTCGGGCCGGATGTGGGGAACGTGCGCGGGCGGCTGGTGGCCGCGGACGACACGGCATTGACTCTGTCAGTCGATGCCGTGGAAATGCGGAACGGCACTTCCCTGGGCTGGAAGGGCGAGCGTGCCGTGGTCAACCGGCAGCTCGTACAGGAGTTGTCCGACCGTCATTTCTCCATCGGTCGCACGACGTTGGCGGGAGGGTTGTCCGCAGCGGCGTTCTTCCTGACCGTCCAGGCGTTCAAAGTACTGGGTGGTGGCGGCAGCGGCGGCGGAGGAGGCGGCAAGCCGCGTTAGTACACCGCGACGCTCGAGCGACGTAGGGCGTTCTCCAACGTCCATTCCACATACTGACCTGCCTGCACGGCAAGCAATTCCGTGCGGATCATCTCTTTGCTTCCCACCGCTTCCCCAATCAATGCGATCTCGCGGCTGGACCCGAGCAACTGGGTGGAGAGCGCAAATTGCTCGGTGGTAGTCGCCGTCACCGTGCCCACACGCGTCCGTTGGCCGTCGTGCACGAGGTACACGGTGACATCCAGCCAGTGGTGATTGATCACCACGACCGCGAAACTCTCCCGTTCCAGTTCCGCCCGGGCGCGATGTGGTCCGCAGCCGGCTACACCAAGCGCGAGCACGAGGAGGGCGCGACGAAAGTGTCGCATGCCTAGCGCGCCGATGGATCCACCAGCCCGCGCACCAGCGCCGTCGTGCGATCGGCCGCGCCCCGTCCCGCGGCGACCATTTTTTTCGCCGCCCTACCCGCGGCGCGGCGCGCTGCCGGATCGTGATGCCACACCAGCCACTGCGCGTGCAGGGGATGGCGCGCATCGGCGGACAAGGCCACAGCACCGCCCTGATCGAGCAGCAGCGCCGCATCCCGGCTCATGCGCCAATGTGGGCCGAAGACAATTGGTACGCCGAAGACCGCGGGCTCGAGCACCGAATGCAGGCCGGCGCGGTGGAATCCGCCGCCCACAAACGCGGAATCGCCCAGCGAGTAGAGGTCGGCCAGGATACCGACGCGATCGACGACGATCACCGGGCCGGGTTTGGCGTGCTCGAGCTGCGACAGGCGGACAGGACGCGGCAGCTTGAGGTGGCGCAGCCGCTCAGCGATCCCGGCCAAGTGATCGGGATTCGGCTCGTGGGGCGCGAGCAACAGGCGCGCGGTCGGCAGCTGAGGCAGCAGGTCCGCGAACGCCGGCAACAACACCGCTTCATCGGCAGGCCAAGTCGATCCCGCCACGATCGTGAACGTCTCGGGCGTCGTACTCGCGAGCCGAGCCAGCGGCTCCCGCGTGCGATCGAGCCGAGCCGCGCGTTCGGCGACGCTGTCATAGCGCGTGTCCCCCGTGACAGCGATCGCGTCGGCACGGGCACCCAGCAACTCGAGGCGCGCCCCGTCCTCCTCGCTGATCGTGCCGACCCGGTCGAGCGCGCGGTAAGCGGCCGTCGACCACTGCCGCGTCGGCCAGCGCAGCCGTGAGCTTTCGGGCGCTACCGTGGCCGAGATGAGACCCAGCTTCACGCCGCGGCGTGCGGCGGCGAGCGTAAGCTCCGGCCATACGTCGAGCTTGCTGAAGACGAGCGCCTGAGGCTGCAATGCGTCGAGCACCGTCTCGACTTCGGAGGGGCGGTCCAGCGGCAGGTAATCGGCGATGTCCACGGGCAAGTTCTTGGCGAGCCGCTCGGCCGAGGGGGAAAAGAACGTGAACGCCAGCTGCCAATCGGGATGCTCGGCCCGCAACGTCTCCAGCACCGGCTTCGCCTGAAGGCCTTCGCCCACCGACGGCGCGTGCATCCAGATGAGGGGGCGTTGGGGGTCGCGCTCCGCCTTGGCCCATGCCCGCAGACGGGCGGCCAATCCGCGCCGCCCGTCGAGCCCCCGCGCCACCTTTTTGTCGAACCGCGCAACCAGAGGCGCGGCGCGGGTCGCCATGTGCACGCTGAGACGATACAGGAAGGAGGGGCGGCTCACTTGCTCGTGCGGGCCGCGTAGATCGAGTCGAGCAGGCGGCGCATCGGCTCCGGCGTGGAGGGGGCCCCCTGAATGAGGCCGCCCTCGATATAAAAGGAAGGAGTCGCGCGCGCCCCGGAGCGGGTGGCGCGCTGAGCGTCCAGCTCGACTTCAGCGCGGGCACTGCCCTCATCGAGGCAGGCGAGCAGTTTGGCGCGGTCCACTCCCGCGCGTTGGGCCAGCGCGACCAGCGATGTCCGTGGCTGCTCGAGCTTCGCCCAATCGGCTTGGTGCTGATAGAGCGCGTCGTGCGTCTCCCAGAACCGGCCTTGCCGGGCGGCGCACATGGCGATCTCGGCGGCCGCTACAGCATTGGGGTGGATGCTGGTCAACGGGAGGTTTATGAAGACCCAGCGCACCTTGCCCGTCTTCACGAACTCCTGGTCCAGGGTGGGGAGGACTGTCACCGCGAACATGCGGCACGCCGGGCACTGGAAATCCGCCATTTCGTAAACCGTCACGGGCGCGTTTGTCGCTCCCTTGGACCGGGCGGCGAGGGCGTTGGGATCCTGGGCGACCGGCCAAAGGAGCGCGGCGCCCAGCAGTGCGGGGAGCAGGCGGGTGCGGGTGCGTGTCATGGGAGTCATTATCTGTTTGTGATGATAGGGTACCTCCGCCGGTACGCAACTCGGGGATGGGGGCGCCGGGTTCGTTTCTCAGTCAGCACTTCGAGGCTCTGCTGCTGTCGGACGCGGGGCGCGGAACGACTTGGTGGATCAAGTCACGTGCGGGGGACAGCGGCAGTCAAGTCTCGAAATCAGTCCACAATCGCGTCGGGGAGGACGTACTTCATGGGATTCACGGGGCGGCCGTTCACCCACACCTCGTAGTGCAGGTGCGGGCCGGTGGACAGCCCGGTCGAGCCGACTTTGGCGATCGGCTGGCCGCGCTTCACACGCTGGCCGCGCACGACGAGAATCTTTGAACAGTGCGCATAGCGCGTCACCAGGCCGTAGCCGTGATCGATCGACAGCATGTTGCCGTAACCTTCGACCCACGACACTTGCGTGATGACGCCCGCGGCGGGCGCTTCGATCTCCATGCCCATCGGCGCGGAAACGTCGATGCCTTCGTGCGGCCGCGCCAAGTGCAGGATTGGATGGACGCGCTCGCGCGCGAACGCGCTGCTGAGCCACCCCTTGGTCGGCATGATCGATGGCATCGCCGCATAGCGCTCGCGCTGGCTCGACGCCGAGTCATACGCTTCGTTGAGCGAGCGGACGAGAATGTTGGCGCGGCGCGTGAGCTGATCCATGTCGATGCGCGCGGCCAGCGCCTGCTTTCCGTTGGTACCGGCGGCGGCAAGGCTGTCGCGCTCGAACCACTGGCCGCTCGGACCGCCGATGCCGGCCTGCTGCACGTCGTGATCGATCGGCGAAAGGCCGGCGAGCAGCCGCAGCGCCTGCTCGCGCTCGCCGAACACGTTCAACGTGTCGCGCAATCCGACGAGCCGCTCGCGCAGCCGCTGAATCTCGCTCGCGAGCAGCTGGTTCTCCCGCTCGAGCCCGCGGCTCCTGGTGACGCTGACGCCGCGCGACAGCGCCGTGCCGCCGAGCAGGAGGAACAGCAGCGCGACGACGCCGCCGATGCCCACGAGCGCCTTGACGACAGTCTGCGACACCTCCACAGCGCGGGACGAACCCGAGCCGTGAGGCACCAGCATGACGGTCCAGCGACGCTCCGCGTGTTTCTTCTTCATATGGGGATGCAAACATAAGACTGGGCGCAGCGTCCCGTCAAATCGGGACGTGTGCGCCCCGTCACGCCCGGTTGGGCAGCAATCCTAGGCGGCTACGGGCTTGGGAAATAGCGGGGCCGGCTTGGCGACCTGCTGCCCCGTGACAGTGAGTTCTGCCAGCTCCGCGAGCCGCATGGTATCGAGACCACGCGACGCGCCCAGCGCGGACCAGATCTCGCGCGCTTTGGCAGGAACGAACGGCGCTGCGAGCACCGCGAGACGCGCCACGGTGCGCACCAGATGCGCAAGCACGACGTCGAGTTCGGCGTCTTTTTTTTCTTTTGCGAGTTTCCAGGGTGCGGTCTCTTCGATGTAGCGGTTGGCGCGCGACGCCAGGTCGATGACGAGCGCCGCGCCCTGCTGGAGATTCTGCGCATCCATCGCGCGCGCGTAGGCGGCGAGCGTATCCTGCGCCGCGCGCTCGAGCGGCGTGTCGCCGCCGGGGCCGGCGTCGGGAACCGCGCCGCCGCGATACCGCTGCACCATCGACAGCGTGCGCGACACGAGATTGCCGAAGGTGTCGGCGAGATCCGCGACGTAGCGCGCGTCGAAGCGGTCCCACGTGAAGTTGCCGTCGCCTTCGAAGCCGACCTCGCGCAGCAGGAAATAGCGCAACGCGTCGGCGCCGTGGCGGTCGATCGCCGCGCCGAGGCTCACCGCCGTCCCGGCGGTCTTGCTCATCTTCGCACCTTCCCACTGGACGTAGCCGTGCGCCCACACCATGCGCGGCAGCGCGAGACCGGCGGCAAGCAGCATGGCAGGCCAGATCACGCAGTGAAAGCGGGTGATGCCCTTGCCGACCACATGTAGGTCCGCCGGCCAGAGGCGCTCGTACCCCGGCGCGGGAAATCCCGTCGCCGAGAGATAATTGATCAGCGCGTCGAACCAGACGTACACCGTCTGATCGGCATCGTCCGGGAACGGGATGCCCCACGGCAGTCGCTGCCGCGAGATCGACACGTCCTGCAATCCGTCCTCGAGCAGGCGCACCACCTCGTTGCGCCGGATCGCCGGCTCCACGCGGAATTCGTTCTTGGCGATGAGCCCCAGCAGCCGCTGCGCGTACGCGCTGAGCCGGAAGAAATGATTGCGTTCTTTCGTGGCGATCAAGTCGAGCGTTGGATGCTCGATGCAGCGGCCCGCGACGATCTGCGACGGCTGCTTGAACTCCTCGCATCCGGTGCAGTACAGCCCTTGGTGGTCGGCGACGTAGAGATCGTCGGGACGCTGCTGCTGGATACGCTCGAGCAGCGCGACGACGCCTTGCACGTGCCGCGGCTCCGTGGTGCGGATCCAATCGTCATTGCTGCACTCGAGCCGGCGCCAGTACTCGGCGAACGACGCCGCCATCCGGTCCACCCAGGCGCGCGGCGTGACGTTGGCGCGCGCGGCCGCCTGAATCACCGACTGGCTGTGCTCGTCCATCCCCATGAGGAAGTGCACCTGGCGTCCGAGCAGCCGCTGATACCGCGCGATGCAATCGGCGCCCACCTTCTCCAAGGCATGCCCCAGGTGGGGGTCGCCATTAGAGTAGTCGATCGCGGTGGTGAGGAAGTACTTCGTCACTACAACCGCAGCTGCTCGAGCGCCACGACGCGCGTAGTGCCGTCGTCGGAGCGAAGCGTCACGCGCTCGCGGAAGATATCCACCGACACGACGCGATCGCTCCCCTCGGCCGTCTTGACCATCTTTCCCTCTTTGGGAAAGCGCTTGCGCTGCTGGACGTAGAACTCATGCTCGTAATGCAGACAACAGAGCAGTCGCCCGCACGGGCCGGAGATCTGGACCGGGTTGAGCGACAAGCCCTGCGCCTTGGCCAGCGACAGGCTCACGGGACGACCCTCGGGCAGCCAGCTCGAGATGCAGAGCTGACGGCCGCAGCGGCCGATGCCGTCCAGGCGGCGGGCCTCGTCGCGCGCCCCGATCTGGCGCAGCTCGATGCGCGTTCTGAAGAGTGCGGCGAGATCCCGCACCAGCGCCCGGAAGTCCACCCGCTGCTCCGCCGTGAAGTAAATCGTCAGCTTGCGGCGGTCCCATTGCCACTCGGCATCGGAGACCTTCATGGGCAGGGCGTGTTGGCGGACGCGGTCGCGCGCGCTCCGGCGCACCTCCTCTTCATTAATACGGAGATCGCTGGCGGCCTTGCGGTCCTCCGGCGTGGCCACGCGGACGATCGTCCGGGGCGTCAAGGGGGCGGGGGCACTCGCATCCCCCCCTCCGCCACAGGATCCGCACCGCTGGCACTTCTTCTCGGCGACGGCACCAACCGCCGAGACGACTCCAAAGTCGTGGCCGCGCTCGACCTCGACGATGACGGGCTCGTCGATGCGGAGCGGGGAGGAGTCTGGGGAAGACCAGGTGAAGTATTCGCGCCGGTTCCCTTTGAACCGGACTTCAATGACAGCACTCAATTCATTTCTCGGTTAGCGCACCCATGGAAAGGTACTTCTCTTCACGGCGTTTGAGCAGCTTGTCGGTTTTGAATTTGCGAAGCTGGCTCAAGTGCCGCTGCAGGGCGTCCCCGAGTGCGCCGGCGGCCGCGTCGGGGTCAGAGTGCGCGCCGCCGGGAGGCTCCGGGACGATCTCGTCGATGACGCCGAGATTGAGGAGGTCCTGCGCGGTGATTTTGAGAGCCTCCGCCGCTCGTTCGCGCTGGCTGGCGTCCTTCCACAGGATCGCCGCGCATCCCTCGGGCGAGATCACGGAATAGACGGAGTTCTCGAGCATCAGCACGCGGTCGGCCAGACCGACCGCCAGCGCGCCACCAGAGCCGCCCTCACCGATGACGGCCGTGATGATGGGCGTGGGCAGCGACGCCATCTCGATCAGGCTCGTGGCGATCGCTTCGGCCTGGCCGCGCTCTTCCGCCCCCAGCCCCGGATAGGCCCCCGGGGTGTCGACGAGCGTGATGACGGGGGCGCCGAATTTGGCTGCGAGGTGCATGAGCCGCATCGCCTTACGGTACCCCTCGGGATGCGCCATCCCGAAGTTCCGATAGAGGTTTTCCTTGGTGTCGCGGCCCTTCTGATGTCCGATCAGCATGACGCTGATGCCGTCGAGCCGCGCCCAGCCGCCTACGATCGCGGGATCGTCGCGGAACAGCCGGTCGCCGTGCAGCTCGACGAAGTCGGTGAAGACGGTGTTGACGTAGTCGAGCGGGTAGGGGCGGCGGGGATGGCGGGCGACCTGGACGCGTTGCATCGGCGTGAGGTTGCGATAAATCTCGATGCGTAGCGTCGTCAGCTGCTCTTCGAGCGGGCGCAGGTTTTTGGTGAGATCGGCATTCTCTCCCGCGACGCGCTTGAGCTCCTCGATCTGCTTTTCCAGCTCGAGCAGCGGCTTTTCGAAGTCGAGCGAATAGGTCGCCATTAGGCCTTTACTAGTTGCACGCCGTCGGCCCCCAAAAGATCCCTGAGCGCCGACAGCAGATCCTCCGCCGCGTCGACGCGGAACGCGCGGCTGCGCAGCCGCACTGGCATCCCATTGTCATCACGTTCCTTCGCGCCATTCTCGGCGCGCCATTCAATGAACAGCGGCGTCGGTCCCGGATGGGCGGCGCACAACGCGGCGATGGCGCGCGTAGTGTCCGGCTCCGGACGGTGCGCGGCGCTCCAGCGCAGCGCCACGCCGATTGCCCCACTCGGCCGCAGCTCGTCGAGCGTGCGGACGCTCTCGATGATGAACGGCGCCTGCTCTTCGGCGCGGTCGCGCGCGATATAGCCGCCCGTCACCAGATAGGCGCCGTCGCTGCGAATCTCCGCGTTCAGCTTGGCCCATGCCTCGGGAAACACGATCGCCTCCGCCGTGCCGTGAAAGTCTTCGAGCGTGAGGCGCGCGTATTCGGCTCCAGATTTTTTGGAGACCTGCCGCTTCACCAGCGTGATCACCGCCGCGATGGTCACCTGCTGTGCGCTCCACATGCCGAGCGTCGCGGTCGTCCGGTTCCCAAAAAGCTCTACTTCGGCACGGTACTTGGCGAGGGGGTGGCCGGAAATGAAGAAGCCGAGCACGGCTTTTTCACGGGTCAGCCGCTCGTGCTCGGTCCAGGGCGCCACCTCGGGCAGGGGCGATGAGGGGCGGGGGACAGGCGTCTCTTCGCCGAACAGGGCATGCTGGCCGGAGAATCGCTCCTGCTGGCGGACCTGGGCTTCACTGAACGCATGGTCGAGGGCGGCGACGAGCTGCGAGCGTTCGGCGCCAAGCGAGTCACACGCGCCCGCGTCGATCAACGACTCGATGACCCGCTTGTTGCACAGCCGGAGGTCGATACGGTCGCACAGCTCCACCAGCGAGCGATACGGCCCCGCCTGCCGGCCGGCGATGATCGATGCGATCGCGCCTTCGCCCACGTTGCGGACGGCACCGAGGCCGAAACGAATCCGGCGCTCGCCCACCACGGTGAACTTGTATCCCGACTCGTTCACGTCGGGCGCGAGCACCTGCAGGTCGAGCTCGCGCGCTTCGTTGATGTATTGCACCACCCGGTCGGTGTTGCCGATTTCGGAAGACAGCAGTGCCGCCATGAATTCGGCGGGATAGTACGTCTTGAACCAGGCGGTCTGATAGGACAGGATCGAGTAGGCGACGGAGTGCGACTTGTTGAAGCCGTAGCGTCCGAAGGTCTCGATCTGCGCGGCGATCTCCTCGATCGCGCGCCGGTCGTGGCCGCGCGAAACCGCGCGCTGCACAAAGTTGCCCATCTCCTCCTGAATCAGCTCCTTGATCTTCTTGCCGACGGCTTTGCGCAGCACGTCCGCTTCCGCGAGCGAGTACCCAGCCAGGGCGCTCGCGATCAGCATCACCTGCTCTTGATAGACGATCACCCCGTAGGTGGGCGTGAGAATTTCTTCCAGCGCGGGATGGGGATAACGGACCTTTTCGCGTCCGAGCTTGCGGTTGATATAGACGAGGTACATCCCGGTATCGAGCGGGCCGGGGCGCAACAGCGCGTTGGTCGCGACGAGATCGTCGAAGCAATCGCATTTCATGTTGCGCAGGCAATCGGTCGCGAGCGGCGATTCAAACTGGAAGATCCCGGCGGTGCGTCCTGCGCGCAGCAGCGCGTAGACCTTGGGATCGTCCAGGCTCGGGTTCTCGAGATCGATCGTAACGCCGTGGCGATCGGCGACCATGTGCGTCGCATCGTGCAGCACCGTCAGCGTCTTCAGCCCGAGCAGGTCGATCTTGAGCATCCCGACCTTTTCGAGCCCCACCATGTCGTACTGCGTGATGAGCGCGCCGGCGTCGGTTTTGGAGTCGGGGGCCGTGCATACCGGGACGTAGTCGGTGAGCGGTCCGGGCGCGATCACGACGCCTGCCGCGTGCACCGAGGCGTGGCGTGCCAACCCCTCAATGCGCGAGCCGAGCTCCAGCACTTTGCGAATGCGGTCATCCTGGGCCGCCGCCGCCTTCACTTCCGGTACCTTCTCGCCCGCCTCCTGGAGTGTCACGCTGAAGGCAGGGCCGGAGGGAATCAGCTTGGTGAGCCGCTCGACCTCGTTCATCTCCACGCGCAATGTGCGGGCGACGTCGCGGAATGCCGCGCGGGCCTTGAGCGTCCCGAACGTGATGATTTGCCCGACGGACTGCCGACCGTAGCGCTCGCGCGCGTATTCGAGCACCTCGCCGCGTCGCTCGAAGCAGAAGTCGAGATCGATGTCCGGCATGGAGATGCGCTCGGGATTCAGGAAGCGCTCGAACAGCAGGTCGAAGCGCAGCGGATCGACGGTGGTGATGCGCAGCGCGTATGCGATGAGCGATCCGGCGGCCGATCCGCGCCCCGGACCCACCGGGATACCACGGTCGCGCGCCGCCTTGATCAGATCGTAGACAATGAGGAAATAGCCGGCGTACCCCGTGCGCGTGATGACGTCGAGCTCGTAGGCAAGGCGCTGCTCCACGGCGGGGGGCAGGGGATCGCCGTAGCGCTCGACGGCGCCCTGGCGGGCCAGATGGACCAGGAGATCCTGATCGGTCGCGAAGCCCGCCGGACGCGGATACTGCGGCAAGAAGTAGCGCTTTTCGAAGTCGAACTCGCATAGCTCCGCGACCCGCGCCGTTTCCGCCAGCACATCCGTCCGCCCGCCGAATAGCGGACGCATCTCGGCCTCGGACTTGACGTAGCTCTCTTGGCCGAAGAAGCGGAAGCGCTTGGGATCGTCGAGGTCTTTCCCCGTGCCGATGGCAAGCAGGACATCGTGGGCTTCGGCGTCGTCTTTCTTGAGGTAATGCGCGTCATTGGTGGCGGCGACCGGCAAGCCGAGCTCCGCGCCCAGCTGGAACATTCCGTCGGTCACGATTTTTTCTTCGGCGATCCCGTGGTTCTGCACCTCGAGCCAGAAGCCGTCGGGGCCGAAGGTGCGCGCGAACCATTCCGCGCTGGCCTTCGCCGCCGCGTAATTCCCCTGCCGCAGATACAATGCGATTTCCCCGGAGAGGCACGCGGCGAGTCCGATAATGCCCTCGTGATGCTCTGCCAACACCTGCTTGTCGATCCGCGGCCGGCGGTAATAGCCCTCGAGAAACCCGATCGACGACAGCTTGATCAGGTTCTGATACCCGACCCGATTTTTTGCGAGCAGGACCAGGTGGGAGTAGGAGGATCCGAGCGGGACGTCTGGGCCAGGTTTTTCCTTGGTGTGGCGGCTCCCGAAGGCGAGATAGGCCTCGAACCCCAGGATCGGCCGGATCTTCCGGGCTTTTGCCTCGGCGTAGAACGCCCACGCGCCATGGAGATTGCCATGGTCGGTGATCGCGAGTGAATCCATCCCCAGCGCCTGGACCCGATTGAGGAGCTCGGGGATCCGGTTGGCGCCGTCGAGAAGAGAGTACTCACTATGCGTATGGAGGTGAACGAACGGCATGGTTGCGCGGTTCAAGATGCCGTATTTTGCGCGGTCATGCAATGGCTGATGCTCGCGCTCACGTTCATCGTCATGGCGTTGCTGCAGCGATTCGCGCACCGCGGTCCGCTCGAGGCGCGCGCAACGCTCGCACTCGGACTCGTGACGCTCGCCGCGTACGGCGCAGGCACGATCGCCCACCGGCTGCGGCTGCCGCGCATCGCCGGATTTCTGATCGCCGGATTCGTCGCGGGTCCAGCGTGGCTCGGGTTGATCCGGGGGGATGAGCTCCAGGTGCTCGCGCCGATCGCGAGTGGCGCGTTGGCGCTGATCGCATTTGCGGTGGGGAGTGAGCTGACCCTCGACGCGTTGCGCGGCGCGCGACGCACCAGCAATCTGCGCATTGCAGCGGGCACGATGGCCGTGCCGTTCATCGCCGTCACGCTCGTGGTACTCACCGTCAGCGCGTGGTTTCCCCTGACCGCGCATCAGCCGTTCGAAGACGCACTCGTGGTCGCCTTGGCGCTTGGTACGATGGCTACAGTATCATCCCCGACACTCACCTGGTCCCTCATCACCGATCTCGATGCGCGCGGCCCGCTGTCGCGCACGATGGTCGACGTCACGATCGTGCAGAGTGTCCTCGCGGTCGCGCTGCTGATCGTTGTGCTGGCGCTGGCCTCCCTGCTGGCGAGTCGCGGCGCCGTCACGCCCGGCGTCGCGATGCACGCGCTCCTTGTGCTGGGCAGCTCGCTGACGGCCGGGGTGCTATTGGGGCTCGCCGCCGTCCAGTACCTGCGTGCCATTCATGGACGCCTGGAATGGGTACTGCTGGTCCTCGCATTCATCGTCGCGCAGCTGGTGGGTCGCGCGGGGCTCGATGCGGTCCTGGTCGCGCTCGCCGCCGGCTGCGCGCTTCGCGATGCGGCGCCAGTCGAGAGCGAGCGTGTCAGAACCGAGCTCAAGCGATGCGCACTTCCCGTCTATGTCGTATTGTTTGCCCTCGCAGGCGCCGGGTTGCAGGTCGACGTGCTGAGCGAAATTTGGCCCTGGGCACTCTTGCTCGTGGGGCTGCGGATCACCGGTCTGTGGACTGCCGCCCGCTGGGCGGGCCGCAATCCGCTGGTGAGCGGGGACTTCATCGAGTACGGTTGGCTGGGGCTCGTGTCGCAGGGTGGATTGGCTGTTACGCTCGCCGCCATACTGCGGCGCGCATTTCCGGAATGGAATGTCTCGCTGGAAGCGCTGCTCCTGGCAATGATCGGCGCCTACCAGATTGCCGGGCCGATCTGCTTTCAATGGGCGCTACGGCGCGCCGGTGAAGTCGGGGAGGGAGTGCATGTTCACACGCCTGGTGCGGCAGGGGTCGAGAGCGCAGGTCCTTCTGTGGCTGTTAGTAGGAGCGGGGTGTAGCGGCGGCACAGACCCGCACATCGCGCCGTGCACGGCGGCGGGCGCCGCGGTGGCGCTCGCGGTTAACGAATATGTGTCGCTCGATCCGGCGCCCGATTCCGGCTGCACGGTCTATCCCGCGACCGCCGGGTCTGGAGCGGAATACTTGATCGTTCCGCAAATCGCGACCGGCACGCCGGGGGCGACGGCCGCGTTTCGCCTCGTCGGCGATACCATCGTGCCGGTGCCGAGCGCCCCCACGCCGCAGCTGCGCGCCCAGCAGAGTCCCGCCGAGCAGTTCCACACCTTCCTGCGTCTGGGTGACGAACGGCGTTCCTGGGGATTGTTGCCCGCGTCCGCGGCGGGCCCCGGCCCGTTCGCGTCGCGTGCGAGCGGTCCACTCGCGATGAATCAGCTGCGCACGTTTCAGGTATGCGCCAAGCTGGACTGCACACGCTTCGATCGTGTCGGCGCGCGCGTGCAGGCCGTCAAGAGCAAGGTCGCGATCTTCCTCGATACGCTGGCGCCGGCGGGAGGGTTCGACTCCCTCGCGTTCGACAGCGTCGCCAATCTCTTCGAGACCCGGCTGTACGCCATCGATACCGCCGCGTTCGGACGCGAGTCGGACATCGACTCGAACAGCGTCGTGCTGGTGTTGATGAGCAATACCGTGAACAAGCTCGTCACGAAGAGCGCATGTACCACCACCGGCTACGTGGCGGGGTTCTTCTTCGGTTTGGATCTGGATCCTACCTTTCATAACGATTCTCGTTCGAACAAGGGCGAGGTGTTCTACTCCATCGTCCCCGATCCAAGCGCAACATTGAGCTGCGCGCACTCCAAAACTGAAGTACTGACGTTCGTGCCGGTGACGTTCATTCACGAGTTTCAGCACATGATCAGCTTCAACCAGCATGTGCTGCAGCGCGGCGGCAATGGCGAAGTGCTCTGGCTCAATGAGGGCTTCTCGCATTACGCCGAGGAGCTCGGCGGCAGGAGCTATGAAACGGCGCCTGGCGGCAGAATCACAAATGTCACGCTGCTCAGTACCCCCGGTCGCTTTTACGCGGGCGACCTGCTGGACGGTTACACGTATCTCGATTCTACCAGCACGCACTTTCTGCTGCCGACCGCGGGTATAGGCACGCTGTCCGAGCGTGGTGCCGCCTGGCTGTTTGTGCGCTACCTGGTGGATCGCTACGCCGCCGGCAACACGAGGGCGGACTGGGACGTGCTGACGCGCGCCTTGGTCGGTACATCGCAAACTGGCGCGCAGAACATCACGACAGTCACCGGTGATCCATTCGCAACGATCGTGAGCCGCTGGGCGCTCGCCAACTGGGCAACCGATATTTCCGGCGCGCCTCCCGAGCTCAAGTACGACTCCTGGGACCTGCACGCGGTATACGCCTCGCTGAACAGCCAAGACGGGCAGGATTTCCCCAATCCGTATCCGCTCGTGCCCACGTCGAGCGCCGGTCGAGGGGTCAACCTGAGCGGTACCCTGCGCGCCGGCTCCGGCATCTACCATCGCGCCACACAGCCGGCCAGCGATCCTGGCTTCACGCTGCATTTCACGCCGGCGAGCGGAGGACTCTTCAGCGCCTCACTGGTCCCGCGGTTGAACGTGATGCGGTTGCAATGATGCCGGTCAGGCGACTCGGCGGTTGCGCGATGGCTATTGCGGTAGGTCTACTGACCGCGCGGCCGGCGCACCGCCTGGCGGCGCAGTCGGAAGGCTCCGTCCTTACCGCACTCTCCGGTTCGACGCGCTCGGCCGCACTGGGCGGTGCGGGGGCCGCACTGGTGGGTGACGCGGGCGCGCTGTTCGCCAATCCCGCGGGCATCGCTACGATCCGGCATCTCAGTGTCGAAGGATCGTATGAGCCGTATCTCGCCGGGAGCGCGCTGTCATCGGCAGCGGTCGCGGTGCGGGTTACGCGGTTCACCTGGGGACTGGGCGCGCAGACACTCGACTACGGTTCGGAGCCGGAGATTGTCCCCGATCCGGCGACCGGCGGCCGGCGCGGCATGGCGACCGGCGAGTCGTTCCATCCGTACGAAGCGCTTGCCGCAACATCGCTCGTCTATCGCCGCGGATTTGCCGCGCTCGGTGTCACGGCCAAGTACGACAGGCAGCAAATCGGCAGCGCGGTCAGCGATGCGTGGGCCGGCGACGTGGGGATGGCGATTGCGGTTTTCGATATCATGGCCGTCGGAGTAAGCGTCCAGAACCTGGGCGGCGACTTGGCTGACGGCGCGCTGCTGCCGCGCCGCACGCGTGCCGGCTTGACGCTCAACTACACCGATCCACAGGGGACATTGCGCCTCCTCACCACGCTCGAGGGGCAGTGGACGCGCGATAAGCGCGCCGTAATCGTTCAAGGCATCGAAGCAGGCGTCGTCACTGGCGGGGTGGGGTTCGTGGGGCGACTCGGCTACGCCAGCCGGCCCGCCGTCACGGATGCCTCACGTCTGACCTTCGGTGGAGGGCTCGTGCTCGGACGTCTGGCGATGGATTACGCGTTTCAATCGTATGCAGTGCTCGGTGGGGGAACGCACCGCGTGGGACTCAGATGGACGCCGTAGTCGAGCGCGCCCGGCCGCGTTGGGGGCGCGTGCTGAAGCGCATCGTCGCAATTTTTCTCGTCGCGATGGTGGCGGGCGCCGCGTTGATGCTCATCGTGAGCGCCGATGCGCGCTACATCGCCCGGGCGGGGATTGAAGAGGGCCGTCTGCTGCTGCGGCGCCGCGAGATCGCCAAACTGATCGGCGATTCCACGACGCCGGCGCCCCTGCGCCAGCGCCTCGCGCTCGTCCTCGCCGCGCGCGCCTACGCCGCTGATTCTCTGGGACTCGCGGTCGGGAAGACATACACCAGTTACGTGGACGTCGGCCGGGACACGCTGCTGCTCGTCCTGTCCGCCAGCCGCCGTGACAAGTTGCGGGAAGTCACCTGGCGGTACCCGATCGTTGGGATCGTGCCCTACAAGGGGTTTTTCAAGGCGACCCGTGCCCGGCGTGACGCGGCGCAGCTCGAGCAACAAGGGCTCGATGTATTTCTACGCCCGTCCGGAGCGTTTTCGACCCTCGGCTATCTGAGCGATCCGCTGTTCTCGACGGCGATGAGCCGCGACACCATGGAGCTCGTCGCGACCGTGATTCACGAGCTGGCGCACAACACGCTGTACGTCAAAAGCCAGACGCCGTTCAACGAGAGCTTTGCCAGCTTCGTCGGCTACCGCGGGGCGGAGGCTTTCTTCCGGGCCCGCCACGATACCCTGGACGCGCACCGGGCCGCCGCGCGCTGGCGCGACGAGCGCACCCTCGATGTGTTCTACGCCGAGCTGGCGCGTCGGCTCGATTCGGCGTACGCCGATCCGTTGAGTGGCGCGCCGCTGGAGCAGGTGCGCGCGACGCTATTCGGCTGGGCTCACGAGCAGTTCCGCGGCGCGGTGGGACAGTCGCTCGAGACCTACGACTGGCGCTGGTTCGCGCAGGCGCCGCTCAACAACGCCGTCGTGATTGCCGAGCGATTCTACCGGATGGATCTCAACCTGTTCGACGAGGTCTATTTACAGAACAACGCGGACATCGCGGAGACGGTGCGCGCGATCCAGATCCGGGTATTTACGCAGTCCGACCAGGATCCCTACCGGGCGCTGTACTCGCGGCCCGGGATGAACTAGTTCCCCCGCAGTCGCTCCGCGTCGGCCACTCGCTGCAGCGCGATGCCGTACGCCGCCGTTCTGAACGTCACTTTCCGCTCCTTGGCCAGATCGCGCACCGCGGCGTAGGCCTTGGTGATCGTAGCCTTGAGCTCGCGATTCACCTGCTCGTGCGTCCAGCGGTACTGCTGCAGGTTCTGCGCCCACTCGTAGTAGCTGACCGTGACGCCACCCGCGTTGGCCAAAAAGTCAGGGATGACCGCGATGCCTCGTTCCTCGAGGATGCGATCCGCGGTGGGTGTCGTAGGCTCGTTGGCGCCCTCGACCACGGCCTTGCAGTCGAGTGTGTTCGCGTTTGCTTCCTTGGTGATCACTCCGCCGAGCGCTGCCGGGACCAGCCATTCACACGGGATCGTCCACAACTCTTCATTCGTAATGCGCTTGCCGTTTTTCCACTCCGACACGGGCTTGCCCTGACTGACGTGGGCCAGTAACCCGGGGATATCCAGGCCGCCCTCATTGTAGATCCCGCCGTTCACGTCGCTCACGGCCGTGACCGTGGCGCCCGCTTCGCTATCGAGCAGGCGCGACAGGTGGCTCCCGACATTGCCGAAGCCCTGTATGACGACCCGGCCGCCCTTGAGTGTGATGCCGAAGTCACGCGCGTATTCCTGCATCACGTACATCACGCCGCGCCCGGTCGCCTCCTCGCGACCCAACGACCCGCCGAGGGCAACCGGCTTGCCCGTGACGACGGCAGGACTGTAACCCTGGCGGCTCGAGTACTCGTCGAGGATCCAGGCCATCACTTGTGCGTTGGTATTCACGTCCGGCGCGGGGATGTCGCGGTAGGGGCCGAGCACGATGGCGATGCGCTGCGTGAAGCGCCGCGTGAGCCGCTCGAGCTCGAGCTTGGACAGCTTCTTGGGATCGACCGTCACTCCGCCCTTGGCGCCGCCGAACGGGATGTCCATCAGCGCCGTCTTCCACGTCATGATCGTGGCGAGCCCAAGCACTTCGTCATGGTCGGCTTCCGGATGATAGCGTATGCCGCCCTTGCACGGTCCGCGGGCGCCGTTGTGCTGAATCCGGTAGCCCGTGAACACTTCGATGCGTCCGTCGTCCATGCGGACCGGGACTTCGACCTGGACCTCGCGGAACGGCGAGCAGAGAATCTTCCGCATGTACGCTTCGAGATTGATCAGGTCGGCGGCCCGGTCGAACTGGCTTTGCACGATGGCCCGACCGGACATCGGCGCACGAGTGCTGCGCGGCGGCTTCTCAGTCGCTGTCATGGGACTCCACGGAGACTAAAGCGGGCGCAGGCGGCGGCCTGCCAGGCGGGCACCGGGATGTTGCGCTTCGCTCAACGCCTGCGTCGGATTGGGGGCGCGGTCGCGGCGCTTCCCCGCGTCCGTCAATACGCCGATCACGTCGGTCGTCACGGTCTCGGGCGCGTCCGCAGGTTGCTCGAGTGCCAGGACAAGCCCGATGCCCTGGCTGGTCAGCTTGCCGATGATGCCGTTCCACGTACGGTCGGCCGTCAGGGGCCACAGACCAACGATCAGCGGACAGACGTCGGGGTCGAGCGCCGCCGGAGTGACGAGGGGCGCACCGAGACGATCGGCCAGGTCGTTGCAGGCGGGGAACTCGGGGCCGAGCAGGATCACTTGGCCGAAATTCCAATTGCAGCGAGCCGCCACCTCGGCGAACGTCGCGACGAGCGTTCCGTCGCTCGGGGCGACGGGTCCCGGTGTGGGTGCCAGGACGATGCTGCCGGTCTCGGCAAACCAGCGTTCGCCGCTGCTCAAGTCCTCCGGCCGGCGCGGTGCATACCCGCTGTAGCGACGGGTCGTCGCGATTTCGCGCTCGGCGTCGGCACGCTGCTCGGCATGCTCGGCCGCCTGCGCCGCGCCTTCGAACGCCACTTCGGCGGCCTGGTAGCGGCCGGCGTCCCGCAGCACGTGCCCGCGCAGCTTGAGTGTGTCGGTATGGGGCTCGAGCGCGAACGCGCGATCCAGCGCCAGCAGCGCCCGGCTTTTGTCTCCGAGTTTGTATGCGGCGTACCCGAGCTCATGCCAAACGAGGGCGAGATCGGGATCCACTTCGACGGCCCGTTCCAGCTCCGCGAGTGCCTCCGGGTAGCGTCCCAGCTCCGTGAGCGCCGCGCCGCGCAGCGTGAAGGAGAACCCCGTTTCGCCGAACGTGGCGCGCGCGCGATCGGCGAGCTGCAGCGCTTCCTCGCCGCGTCCGCCGGCTCGCAAGAGCTCGAAATACTCGGCCCAGCAGGCCTTCAGGTCCGGCTTGGCAGTCAACAGCTCGTCGTATGCCGTCTGCGCGTCCCGGACACGGCCTTCGCGAGCGAGCCAACGTGCCCGCGCCAACGCCCGCTCGCTGCGGGCATCGGGGAACAGGTCGTAGGACGCGGTCGTGCGCATGGCGCTCAAATCTACCCGGGGTCCGGTAGCTGGCTAGCCGCGACCGGGCTGTCTACATTTCTGCCGCCATGAACCGCGAACAATTGCTGAGCGAGCTGAACGAGTTCCTGCGAATTCCTTCCGTGTCGACGCTGCCCGCGCACAACAGCGATTGTCGAGCCGCCGCCGAATGGGTCGGAGGCGAGCTCAAACGGTTGGGGTGTCACGACGTGGAGTTCCTCGGCAGCGACACGCATCCCGTCGTCTCGGGCAAAGGCCCCGAGGTGCCCGGCGCGCCGACGCTGATCATCTACGGGCATTACGACGTCCAGCCGCCCGATCCCCTTGGCGAATGGACGACTCCCCCCTTCGAACCAACGCTGCGCGACGGACGACTGTACGCGCGCGGTGCCGCGGACGACAAGGGTCAGGTGTTTTACCTCCTCAAGGCGATTGCCGCGGGAGGTGAGCCAGCGGTGAACTTCCGCTTCTTGATCGAAGGCGAAGAGGAATTCGGGTCGAAGGTGCTATTCGATCTGTTGAAGCGGGAGCCGGAGCGCGTCCGCGCCGACGCGGTGCTGGTCGCGGACATGTCGTACGTCGCACCCAAGTGGCCGGCCGTGTACTCGACGCTGCGCGGGTTGCTCTACGCCGAAATCACCGTTCGTACCGCAAAGAGCGACCTGCATTCAGGAGAGTACGGCGGCGCCGCTCCGAACGCGCACGAGGAATTGGCTCGGCTCCTCACGCGGCTCAAGGGCGAAGATGGAAAGATCAACGTCCCGGGGCTGTACACCGCGGTGCGGCGCCCCTCCAAGGCGGAGCTCGCCGCGTGGAAAAAGCTGCCCTTCAATGAGAAGGACTTCCTTAATAAGCGCGTGCAAGGGAAGGGACTCGTTGGGCTGAAAAAGTATTCGGTGCTCGAGCGACTGTGGGCGCTTCCCACCTTCGAGATCCACGGTATCCTCGGTGGCTTCACCGGCGCGGGCGCGAAGACCGTCATCCCGGCGGAGGCGACTGCGAAGGTGAGCATGCGGCTCGTGCCCAATCAGAAGCTGAAGACCGTGGAGCGGCAGCTCGCCGCGGCGGTCAAACGCCTCGCCCCCAAGCACGTCACGGCAGGCGTGCGTTTCCTGCACGGCGCCGATCCTGCGCAGATCGAGCTGAACGGTCCTTCCTTTAAGAAGCTGGATCAGTCGTTCAAGGAGGTTGTGGGGCGGGGGACCGTGCCGGCGCGAGCGGGGGGATCGATTCCCGTGGTGCCCGCGCTCGCCTCCGCGGGCGCGCCGGTGATCCTCACCGGCATCGGCTTGCCCGATGACCGTCTGCATGCTCCCAACGAGAAGCTCGATTTGAAGCAGCTGTGGGACGGCATCGAGGTATTCCGGCGGTTTTACGAGCTTCTAGGGGGTGCCGGCAGGATGTGAGCCTGTGTACAGCCGCCCGCCTGAGACGATGCAAGCCGCGGGGTTCGAAGGGGCCGCATCGCAGTGGTTCGCGGCGATGAGGCCCTACTGCAATGCAGTGGAAGTGGAGATCGTGCATGGCTCGCCTAGAGGTGCTTCTTACTCGCGTTGCGGAATTTGTTGATCTCGTGTTGCGTCAGGCCGCGGCCGCCATAGCGTTCTTCCGTCCACGGATCGCCGCGCATGTGGTAGCCGTTCTGCTCCCAAAACCCTGGCAAATCTTCGTCTAACAGCTCGAACCCGCGGACCCACTTCGCACTCTTCCAGAAATACAGGTGCGGTACCAGCAAGCGCGCGGGCCACCCATGCTCGGGCGTCAGAGGCTCGCCGGCCCAATTGAGCGCGATGAGATTGTCGGGGCGATCGAGATCCGCGAGCGGGAGGTTCGTCGTGAACCCCTGCTCGGCAACGACAAGACAAAACTTCGCGGCCGATGTCAGTCCCGCGCACTCGAGCAGCGCTTGCACCGGCACGCCTTCAAACTTGTTGTCGAGGCGGCTCCACGTCGTCACGCAGTGGATGTCGCACTGGACTGTCTTTCGCGGGAGTGCCAGAAATTCGTCGTAGGTGAGCGAGAAGGGCCGCTCCACCAGCCCCGATACCGTGAACGTCCACTTGGTCGTATCAACGTCGGGGATATCGCCGTAGTGCAGCACCGGCCACTTGGTGGTTTCGACCTGGCCGGGAGGGACCCGCGAGCTTCCCATGCTTACGCGCTTTTCAGAACGGGATCGCTTTGGAACACGTTTTGAAAGCCCGCCACCACAGCGGCCATGCTCTCTGACCACAGCTGCTCCCTATCTCCGACTCCACGCTCCTTGAGCACTGATGTCATCTCGACGCCGGCGATCCCGCACGGAACGATTCGATCAAAATCGGTGAGATCTGTCGTCACATTCAGCGCGAAGCCGTGCCAGGTGACCCACTGCTTCACGTGGACGCCGATGCTGGCGATCTTCCTCCCGCGCGTCCACACGCCCGTGAAGCCGGGATTGCGTTCGGCCGGAATGCGCAGGATGCCAAGGGCCTCGATCAGCGCCTGCTCGAGCGTGCGCAGGTACCAGTGAAGGTCCTGCGTGTACGCGGTGAGATCGAGAATGGGGTACCCGACCAGCTGGCCCGGCCCATGGAACGTGACGTCGCCGCCGCGCTCGACCTCGAACAGCTCCACGCCTCGCGCGGCGAGCAGCTCGGGCGAGGCGAGCAGGTGCTGCTGCTTCGACGACCGGCCCAGCGTGACGACTGGCGGATGCTCCACGAGGAGCAG
>JBHEMG010000221.1:0-2776 GCA_046262715.1 Gemmatimonadales bacterium | reverse complement strand
GCTCGGCCCCTGCAAATGGCCACCTGCTGGGCGTGGCTGATTCGCATGAACGCCGCCGGTCTCGTGCTGGGTTTGCTCGTGAAGTGACCGCGGTCACGGCGCCGGCGAGCGCGCGGCGATACAACTGTCGGCATGCGTATCCTCACGATTGCCCTAATCGCGCTCGCGGTTCCCGGCATTATTGCCGCGCAGCGGCCCGCGCGGATCGGTCCTACCGTATCGACAATCTCCATCGAAGCAGGTACCGGCAGCCGGTCGTTCACCTCGGTCGGCGGCAGCTTCGGATTTCTTTCCGGCGACGACGGCGAAATTGGCGTTGGCTTCTCGCGTTACGGGGATCTGTCGAGCAATAGCTGCGTTCGCCAGCTGACGTTCGCCGGCATCGAGTCCAACTACTATCCGGTGGGAGCGAAGGGCATAGCGCCGTACGCCTCGACCGCGGTCGGACTCGCCCGCGTCACCGACCAGGACGTGGGACTGTTGGGCATCTGCACCGCCGCACAAGCGACAAATCAAATCGGACTGGGCTTTGGCCTCGGCGTGCGCCTGAACATCGGCGCGCAGATCGCGGCGCTCGTCGAAGGTCGCTTCTTCCAGGTTCCCAATAGCGCGATCCAGGCGCTCGAGGGACGCGCCAACGTGTCGCTCGCCTTCGGGAGCCCGCGCAAGACGCAGCTGCTGAATGGCACGCTCGGACCGGCAGTCGGCGTGCTGTCGCACTTGAGTGGCCCATTGCAGGCCCGCGGCCCCACGCTCGGGGTGCGGTTCCGTCGCGACACGAAGAAGACCGGCTCATTGGGGTTGCAGATCGACTATGCACCCCTACGTGCGACCGGGTGCTCGAGCGATTGCGAGCCAAACGCAATTCTGTTTGCCCCTGGTTACGAACCATCTCTCCGCACGGGATGGGGGCGCCTGTACGTCGATCTCGGCGTGCTGCTCGCGGGTTTCCCGTCGGTTGGTTCGGATCGTGGTCTGGCTCAGGGGGCGCACGGCGGCCTTGGCGCTGACATCGTGGGCAGCGGCGCGATCATGTGGAACGTGAACGGCCGGGTGCTGTGGCTGCAACGTAACGGCGGAGCGAACGTCTTCTTGTTGCAGGCGGGGTTGAGCGTAAGTCCCAAGCTTGAATCCCAATAACGCCTCTCGCATATTCCCCCCATGCGCGTCACTACCTGGGCGGAATACGGGTTAATCGTCTCGATTCACCTCGCCAAGCATGCGGGAGAGGGTCCCGTGGCCGCCCGCGAGTTTTCCGAGCAGGAACGCCTGCCGCACGATTACGTCGAGCAAATCCTGCTACGCCTGCGCCGCGCCGGCCTGGTGGAATCGGTGCGCGGTGCGCGCGGGGGCTATCTCCTGGCGCGCGAGCCGCTCGCGGTGAGTGTGAAAGACGTCATCGAAGCGTCGGAGCACGTGACCTTCGAAGTGAATTGCGACCATCATAAAGTGGACGATGAGCGCTGCGACCCGGCGACCGCCTGCAGCATTCGTCCCGTCTGGCGCCTGCTCGAGCGGCGCATCAACGAGGTGCTCGCCGGCGTTACGCTCGCCGACCTGCTGCATGCCGAGCCGCAGATTTACCAGATCGCCGGAGTGACGTCGGGCAATTGACGACGCTGTCGCATGAGGAGCTGCTGCGGTACTCGCGGCACCTCACGCTCCCCGAGGTAGGTCTCCAGGGCCAATCAAAGCTCCGTGCCGCGCGCGTGCTGCTCATCGGCGCGGGCGGATTAGGCTCACCGGCCGCGCTCTATGTCGCAGCGGCCGGCGTCGGAACCGTCGGCATCGTCGACTTCGATGTGGTCGACCGCAGCAATCTGCAGCGGCATGTGCTGCACGGCACCGCCGGGATGGGGACGCCGAAAACGGACTCCGCGCGCCAGCGCCTGCGCGATATCAATCCACACGTGCACATCGAAACGTTCGCGATGCGCCTGACATCCGCCAACGCCCTCGACATCCTGCGCGGGTTCGACGTGATCGTGGACGGCTCGGACAATTTTCCCACTCGCTATCTCGTCAACGACGCGTGCGTGCTCTTGGGCAAGCCCGACGTCTATGGCTCCGTGTTCCGCTTCGACGGCCAGCTGTCGGTGTTCGACGCGCGACACGGTCCATGCTATCGCTGCCTCTTCGCCGATCCACCGCCGCCTGATCTTGTGCCGTCGTGCGCCGAAGGGGGCGTCTTGGGCGTGCTCCCGGGCATCATCGGCTCGTTGCAGGCGCTCGAGACGCTCAAATTGATCGTGGGTTTCGGCGACCCGCTGCTCGGTCGGCTGCTGTTGTTCGACGGACGCAAGTTGCAGTTCCGCGAGCTCGCGCTCGAAAAGGATCCCGCGTGTCCGGTGTGCGGGAGCAATCCCACAGTGACGCAGCTGATCGATTACGAGGCGTTTTGCGGAGCGCAGCAGGGGGGCAGGGGGACTGGCGATGGGGTCGAGATTAGCCCGCGTGATTTACAGCGCGAGCGCGGGCACAGGCCCAATTTGTTGCTGCTCGACGTGCGCGAGCCGCGGGAAGCCGACATCGCCCGCATCGAGGGAGCGCGGCTGATCCCATTGCGGGAGCTGGCCAGCCGGCTCAGCGAGCTGCCGTCTCACGCGGAGATCGTTGCGCACTGCCATCACGGGCAGCGCTCGCTCAAGGCGCGCGAGATCCTCAAAGGAGCGGGATTCGCCAGCGTGCGCAGCTTGGCAGGTGGGATCGACGCGTGGTCGCGAGAGGTGGACGACAGCATTCCACGGTACTGAGTGCCGAAGGGGGGACTCGAACC
>JBHEMG010000220.1:0-6426 GCA_046262715.1 Gemmatimonadales bacterium | reverse complement strand
CGTGAAGTGGGCGTTCGAGAACTGCTCCCCCTCGCGGAGCGTGGAATCGATGATCGCGAATCGCTCGATCGGCACGCCGTTCCTCCCTCGTTCGGGCAAACAAAAGGCCGGTCGCGCGACGTGCGCACCAGCCTCCGACGTCGATATCGAAGCCCTGCTGCGGTCAGCGCTCCGCGGCGGAGTGCCCTCTCCGTCGCGACAGCCCGCGTCCTTCCGGACCGCGGACCAGATGACGATCCCGAGTCGGATCGCCTTCTCCGGCGGAACACCCCTGGTCGCCGCGTCGGCGGAAGCTCGTTCCTCGACGGCGCTACTTCGCCGGAAGGCGAAGCAAGCTCGCTTACTGGTGGCCGCACCTCTGGCCGGCATCGCGTATTCAGTTGTGCGCGCAGTCTACCGAATGGCGAGCGCGGAACGCTAGGGTTTCGGCGCGACGGTGGTGCGGCGGATGGCCCAGCTCGGCTTCTTCACGACGTCCTCGAGGCGGACGTGGGTGTAAGCGTGTACCTCGAGCTCGTGCGCGGAGCGCTCGGCGCTCGCGGCGAGGAGTGCCGGCATGGAGCCCTGCTCGGTAACGGCGAAGCGGACGTCGCAGCCGCCGTAGCGGCAGGGAAAGCCTCCAGAGCGCATCCGATCACATCCTTCGGGCGGCCCTGCACCCGTCACGGACGACCGTAACATGCGCACCCCGGCATTCCTGCAAACTCGCGTGGAGCGCCTCGAGCGGGCGCTCGATGTCCCGGGGATCATCGCGATCCTCTCCGACCGCACGGAGAAGACCTACGAGCGCGCGCATGCGGCGAAGGCGCTCGCGGACCTCGCGAGCCGGCTCGGCCAGGATCGCGACGAGGCTGTGCTGGTCCTCCTGCGGACCGCCGACGAGCCGAACGAGGTCCGCAAGTGGGCGCTCCTCGCGCTCGCCGAGCTGCACGAGGCCGCTGCGCTGCCCGCGTTCCAGCGGGCGGCGCGTGACGGCGATTGGATGATCCGGATCTTCGCGGCCCACGGCTTCGATCGCCTCCGGTCCCACGACTCGCTACTCGAGGTCGTCGGCCTGCTCGCCGATGGCGAGTCCGCGGTACGCGAGGCGGCCGCATCCGCCCTGGCCAGCATCGGGGACGGACGCGTCCGGCCGCTGCTCGAGCGCGCCGCCGTCACCGACCCGTATCCCTGGGTCCGCGAGGCGGCGCGCGACGCGCTGGCGGAGCTCGGAGCTAGCGGACCGCCGCGGGCAGCTTGAAGTCCGCGTCCGTGACGGTCGTGCTGAACGCGGTGGCCTCCATGACGAAGGTCGAGCCTTGGGAGTTGATCGTCGTCTTGAGCGGAACGCCGGTCGACGAGTAGCACGTGCTCACGTCGCCGAAGGCGGTGCCGGCGAGCGACTTGACCGTGTAGCACTGGGCCTGCTGGCCGGCGATGGACTGGCTGCCGGTGAACGAAGCGTTGAACTTCGCCGGGTCACCCTGGAGCTGGAGCGCGAAATCAGCCGCGGGGTTCTGGCCGAGCGCGGCCTGATCGGCGCTCTTCTGGCAGAAGCCCTGGCCGCCCGCGGTCGTGCAGACGTACGTGCCGTCGCTCAGCGAGTACACCGAGAACGTCGCGCCGGGACCGGCGGAGAAATCGAACCGCGAGTTCGGGGCCTTGTAGTACCAGGTCTGTTCGGACGTGGTGCTCTGGCCGCCCGCGGTGGTCGTCCATTTGTACGTGGCCTTGTAGGTGGTCCCCTTGCCGGCCTTGAGCACGTCGGCGATGTTCGGTCCCGACGTCGTCACGGCCGCCCCGGTCGTCGCCGCCGGTGGGGTGGTGGTCGCCGCGGCCGCGGGGGCCGCGGTGGTCGGGGCAGCGCCGGATGGCGCCGCGGCGCCGCCGCACGCCGCCAGGACGATCGCGGACGCCGCCGCGAAACCGATGAGCAGTCGCATCATTTGGAGCCCTCACCTTCCGCCGTGAGCCTACCGGATGGACGTGCATGATTCAGGTGCGCACCCGTATTCGCAGCGGCGTGCTAGCAGTCGAAGACCGACCAGCAGATCCCGTTGCGCAGCCGCTGGTCATCCAGCACGAGATCGCGGATCGCCCCCGGCAGCCGATCACGCTGCCAGCCGCACTCGCGCCGACCAGCACGATCGCCCGCTCCCTTCGGAGCAGCAGCCCGGGCTGCTTTGATCGCATAGGCGGCGGCACCGAGCTCGTGCGCTGCGACGTGGGCGACCGCCGCGGCCTGGCCGGCGGCGTACGCCGCGTGTCTCGCGGCTCCGGACAGGTCTCGGGCCGCGGCATTGGCGTGTCCTGCCGCCGAGCGTGCGGTGGTCATCGTGATCTCGCCGCGGACCCACGCCCGCGCCTGCTCCACGGCCTGCCTCGGCCTCGGATCGTGAGGCTGGACCGCCTCGAACAGCGGCAACACGTGCTCGGCGCATGTAGCCGCCCAGTCAGCGAGCAGCCGGTGATGTGAGTCTTCGAGCGTGCCTCCGCGACGGATGGTGATGAACCTCGGATCGCGCTCCTTGGGAAGGATCACAGTCTGTTCATCCGGCGGAAATCGCGTACGGCTGACCAACGCGACCTCGCAAGCCCGTGGTTTCGGATTGTCGGTGTGACCGCAAACTTGCCCACATCCAATTCAGACCTGCGGCGTTCTTGAAGAGGCAGAGGTTTCGGAATGTTCGAGCCCGCGCCATCTCACGGACGGGACATTGTGAAAACGGACTGAGTCGATGCTTGAGGTCGGAGCGTGTTTCGGTCGGGCGCGTGATCGCCGATTAGCTCCAGGGGAAGTTGCTATTGACCTGCGGCGGAGGCACGTGACGAGCCTCAAGCTCCGTGCGGGCTGCGGCCATCGCATCGGCATCCGCGCCGCGGCCTCTGGTGAGCGCCCAGCCGATGGTCACAACCGGTATTGCGATGAGCATCAGCCGCCACAGCAGTCCCAAAGTGTTCCATGCGTTGGCGATGATGTCATCCACGATTCCAGAATACGCGCCGCTCCACTATCCCTCAGGATCAGCGGCCGTCCTGATCCACCGCAGCGATCGCGAACGCACCGGGGAGCGCACCACTGCGAGCGGCGATCGCGAGTGTGCGGGGCTCCAGCAGCACGACCGATCGAACATCGGCCCGATTCCCCGACGCCATCAGCGCATAGAGCCGATCGCCGCCCGCCGATAGTCCCAACGCGGCCACGGTCCCGAGCTCGTTGGTGCTCGCGATGACGGTGGCCTCGACTAGATCGATCGTCACGAGGGCGCCGAAGTGGTCGGGGCTGTCGGCCAAGTACGCGTAACGCCCGTCCGGTGAGATCAGCGCGCTCGAGCCCGTCTCCTTCGCTGCCGCGACCGAAGGAGGCAGCGGCTCGAACCACGCGCGCCCCCGGGTCACCGTCCGCGCGTCGATGAGCTCGTGCATCTGGGCATCGATGCGCGCCACCACCGGCCTGCTCGTCAGGACGGCGATCTGACCGTTGCCGGTCGCTCCCATCGCGACTGCGTAACCCATCGAACGCTCGAGGGTGACTCGTCCGGTGATCTGGAACCGCTGGCCGTCCAGGAACAGGAGTGCGCCGTCCGCCGCTCCGGACGGATCCGAGCACAGCACGATCCAGCCGGACCCGCTTAGGTCGGGGCGCACATCGCTCGAGCACAGCCCGCTGTCGGGAAGGCGCTTGGTGTCGTCACCCTCGAAGCTCTTGATCACGTTGAGCTGCGTGTCGAGCACGTACCAGTCGGCGGCGACGCGGTTGAGCCCCGAGTACCGCTCGCGAACCACGATGACCTTGTCAGCACCCAGCGGGATGACGTGGCTCCGAACCGCAGTGCCACCGCTCGTCGTGAGGACCGTGTGGGCAGCCGGATCGGCGCCGGGGAATGGGTGCACGTCGAACCGATCGATCTGCGCGACCTGTCCGCGCTCGCCAGTATCTCGGACGAGCCAGACGTACCGGCCATCGGCGCTCGTCGCGGTCGCTGCCCGGAAAGGCGTGGTCCCGGCAAGATCCGGGGTTTGCGGCACGGTGAACATGCCGATGCTCACCCGATCAAGCGGGGCGCCGCGCCGCAGGTCGATCGGCTGCAAGAAGGACTCGTACTGGTCCGAGCCTGCGGCGATCCGGCGCGCCACCGGGAGGTAGGCGACATCGCCCGTGATGGTCATCAGTGCACCCTCAAACCGGGTCCCAACGTACGTCGCGGCGTCGCAGCAGCCAAAGACCTGGCCGCCCGGCATCGCGACCACGCTGAGCCCCTGCGACGCAAGATCGTCGGTCGCGGCGTACGCGACGTAGATCAGGTCGTTGCCCGGAACCAGACCGCTCGTCGACGCCGCCCGCCAGCGCTCAAGGCCATCGCGGGCCACCCGCAGGAGCTGCCCGCCACCGAGCGAAGCCACGACCACCAGCACGACGATCGCGGCGCTGGCGAGGAGGCCGATCCTGGGCTGCCGGCGGCGCGACCGCCGCTCGGTCCAGGCGACGACTGGCGGCAACGGGATCTGCTCTAGATCCCGGAACACGAGGTCACGTAGCTCAGACGACATACGACCCTCCCTTGCGCAGCTGCTTGAGCGCCTGGCTCAGGGTGGCCCCAACCGTCCCCCGCCGGACTTCGAGCGCCGCGGCGATCTCCTGTTGCGTCAGGCCGAGGTAGTAGTGCGCGATCACGACGCCGCGTTGGCGCTCGGTCAGCAGGCGCAGCAGATCGCCGAGGACCAGGCGATCGAGCAGCGCGTCGGTCTCCGCGCCAGCCGACGGTTCGTCGACGGTGCCGATGAGGCCATCGATCCGGAAGGGCAATGCAACGCGCCGGCTGCGTCGCGCCCAGCGCACGGCCACACGAAAGAGCCATCCCGGGAGCGCATCCGTGTGCGCGGGCGGCTTGCGCAGACCTTGCTCGAACGCCTGTTGGAGCGCATCCTGCGCCAGCTCGGCGTCGAGCAGCACGGCAACGAGGGCCCGATAGACGCTCGGATACGCGTTCCGGAACGTGGCCTCCCACACCGACGGCCGCGAATCCATTGCCATCTACTCCAATATGGGATGGCGGGTAGTCAGTTGCTTAGTGTTGTGAGCTGCTTCGGACGAACGATTTCAGGTCGACGCACATCGAGACGCAGGTCTCAGATTTCGTTCCGCCGGTGCAGGTGCCTGGAGCGGCGGCACGATCTGTCAGGCCCTGAAACCACTTATATCCTTTTCTAACGCCAACACATGATCGCGAGCAGCCACACCCCAGCCTCCTCGTCGTCGAGGATGATGCCGATCGAATTGGCGCGGCGCGTCGTGAGGTCGATGAGCGCAAGAAAACGGGCGCGATGCTGGCGCTTGCCGCGGTGATCCTCGTCGGACTCGCCGCACTTCTCGCGGGACCGTCGAGCACACTCTTCGGCCAGCCGTTCGACATACCGTCACCAAGCCTCTCGAGAAACGACTCGGGTACACCTCTGCCCGCTGAGGCAGCGGCCTGGGGCGCAATCTGGGCCAGGGCCAACGGGGTTGCCGTTCTTCGTCCGACGTGGCTGCCGAGGGGCGAGGACGAATACCAGATCCTCCCCGACAGCCGCGCCTCGTCCGGTGCGTTCTTTACCTACCGCGTGTCCTATTTCGAGCTGCACCCGGTACTCGCGAAGACCGTTTGGAACGTCGAGTTCTTTGCTGACTCGCTCGACGGCCCAAACCGATCGTTGCAGCAGTTCGGCGGTCCCGTCGAAGACGCGAAGGCCCGCGGGCATGCCGCCGAGCTCTACGGCAACGGTTCTCCGGGTTGGACCCTTGTGTGGAACGAGGGCAACTACCGCTACGCGATTCAGGCATTTGCGGTAAGCCGCGAGGACTTGCTACACATCGCGGAGTCGCTCGCCCCGGTGACTGACGACACTGGACGAACCGCGCCCACCAGGTGACAAGACACTCGCTAACGACGTCTCGACGGCCTGCAACTCAGACACCCTGTCGTACTGAGGTCGCAGTCCGGTAGGTTTCTCTCGTTGGCATTCGACGCCCCCTCCGCTGTGGGCGTCGATTAGGTCGTCAGACCGAGCGTATTGCGCAAGAAACGCAGAGGCGTCGGCGGGAATCGAACCCGCGATGAGGGTTTTGCAGACCCTTGCCTTGCCACTTGGCGACGACGCCGGGGAACTTCGATTTTACCGGCCCGGTGCGCGCAGTGCATGCTTACGCGCGCGATGCTCCCGATCGGCGACGACGACAACCCGAGCCCGACGTTCCCGATCATCAACCTGGTCCTCATCGCGATCAACGTCGTCGTCTTCCTCTACCAGCTCGCGAGCCCCGACTTCACGAACGGTTTCAGCGCCGTGCCCGCCGAGATCACGACCGGGCGCGACATCATCGGCCAGTTCCCCATCCTGCTGCCCGACGGGACGTCCGCGTTCATCGACGAGGCGCGCGGACCCTCGCCGATCTGGCTCACCCTC
>JBHEMG010000219.1:0-19462 GCA_046262715.1 Gemmatimonadales bacterium | reverse complement strand
AAAATCCCACAGCCGGTCGGTATCGGCGGACACCCGCGTGATCAGGCTGCCGGTCCGCTTGCGCGAGAAGAACGACAGCGAGAGCCGCTGGATGTGCTCGTACAGCTCGGTTCGCAGGTCGCGCGCGACCCACTCGCCCAGAATGGACATCAGCCGCAGCCGCACATGCACCGCGGGCTGGCGGATGAGATAGACCAATCCCATCGCCGCCACGGCGAGCCACGCGATCGTGGCCGCGCGCGCCATTGGGAGCGTTCCGGCCTGCGCCGGGCGCACCACGCGGTCGATCAGATGTCCCGCCAGATACGGCGGCACCAGGCTCACCAGCGTGATCACGGTCGCCGCCGCCATGCCGAACGTCAGCTGCCGGCGGTAGGGCTTCAGATAGCCCAGCAGCCGCCGGATCACGGCCGTCTGATGGCCGGAGACGAGCGCCTGCGCGTCCCGAATCGGCCGTGCGACGCTCTCGGCATACAGCCGATCCGCGTCGCTGTTGCTCAACGCACGCGCGTGCCCCTGGATCTGCTCCTCGAGCACGAACCGAATGTTCTCGAACGCGCGCCGCTGCCGGTGTGTGTAGCGCACCAAAGCGAGCGCCGGCTCACCGGGCGCGCCGAGGATCGACAGCGTGTTGGCCGACAAACCGGGAGCCTCTCGCACCGCTTCGATGCGGGTGCGGTCGATGCTGCGCACGTCCCAGCCGTCGCCGTCGCGCCTGGCGACCGCGACGTGCCGGGACCCGAGCACGAGCCAACCCTCGGCGAGCTGCAGCCGTTGGTCGAGGTCGGCGAGCGCGTACAATTGCACCGGCGCGCCGTGCCAGGCGTGCTCGATCTCCCGGCGCAGCTCCGGAGGAAGCCGGCTGGGCTGGGCGGTATAGCGGGCGATGATGTGGTCGTCGAGTTGTGGCAGCGTGCTCATGTCCGTGATCCCCCTTCAATGATCAATGACCATTGATCGTTGATCATTCAACGAAATGGCCTCCCAGGTCCCATGAAGCACCCGGAAGGCCGGATCACGGCGCGAACTAGATCCGATCGACTTCTAGGGTGCTCCTCCACCACCACCGGCGCCGGCGACACCGGACGCAATACGCCCACGACTGTCCGCGAATGGCCCGAGCCGGCACAGCGTGCCCGACTCCGCCCACATGCGGCGCAGCGATGGCGTAACGGTGGATTGACGAATCATTTCAGTCCGGAAACCCTTTCGTGCGTGTCCGACACTACGGAGAGACTGCCTTCGAGCAAACTAAAACGCCGTACCCACCGCGGCAAGTGTGGGATTCACAATGAATGCTGTGAACCCCAATTGCCGAGGACGATGCTCACGCCCCGGAACCGCTGGCTGTGCGAGCAGATCACCTGAACCATGACGGTGAGTGGCACCGCGATGATTACGCCTACGATTCCCCACACCCAGCCCCAAAACAGCAGCGAGAGCAGCACCGCCACGGTGTTGAGTGGCATCCGGCGCCCCAGCACGAGTGGACTGATCAGATGCCCCTTCACCAGGTCGAGCATCAGGAAGCCGCTGCACGCCGCGAAGGTCTGCTGCGTTCCTTCGAATGTCGCCAGCGTCACGATACCGATAAGCACGACGGTGACGAACGCGCCAAGGTATGGGATGAAGTTGAGGACTCCGGCAAGGGTGCCCCAGAGCACCGGATTCGGCACGCCGATCAGCCCGAGCCACGCGCCAGTCGCGATACCGAACCCGATGCTGATCATGGTGTTGATCAGCAAGTAGCGCGACATCTGCTGTTCGATCTCATACAGTGCCCGCTTCATGCGCGTGCGGTGCATGCCGCTCGGGAACAGATAGGCGAGCTTGCGCCGGAACATTGAACCGGAGGCGAGCAGGAAATACGTCAGAAACACGATCGTAAGCACACCGCCGACGACGTGCGCGGTGGTCCATCCCATCCGCTCCAGGGGGCCGGGCGATTCGACCTGCACGCGCGGGGACGCCGAGTCCGCAGTCCCCACGCCCGCAAGGCGCGCCACGCTCGTTGCCGTCGCCTGGATGCTGCTGACCGGTTCGATGGTCCGGAGTTTCTCTTCGACGCGCCGCATGGTCATCGGCGCGCGGCGCAGCCAGTCCGTTGCCGGGCCTGCCAGCGCCACGATCGCAACGATTATCAGTGTGATCGTGCCGAACACGATCAACCCTGCCGCCACCGGTTCGGCCACGCCGAATCGGTTCATCCAGCGCACCAGGGGACCGAGCAACAGCGTGAGCAACATCGCAAGCGCGATCGGCACGAGCAGGCTACTGGCAAACTGCAGCCCGGCGATGAGCAGGACGGCGAAGATGCTCGCGAGCAGCGGGACGAGGAGGCGGGAAGCAAAGGGGACCAGACGCGACGGGCGGCTGGCCCCCGGGGACTCTAAAAGCTCTTGGACTTGGACAGCAAGCGACACGTGTTACCCCTTAGCGGCCATGCTTGGATCGGTTCCTGCCGCACGCGCATTGACCTCTGCCGTGGCGATCAGCGACAGCTTCTTGTCCGCCGCCGTCTCCTCGAGCTGCGTCTCGTTCAACAGCTCCGCGATATCCGTAAGCCCCAGCAGTGTGGCAAACGCTTTCGCCGAACCGTAGGCCGAGATCTCGTAGTGCTCGACACGCTGGGCGGCGGCAATGATTCCGGCGTCGATCACCGCCTCGGTGCCATCCTCATCGAGTAGCTCTTCCGCCTCCTCGACAAGGCCCTGCATCCCCTTGCACTTCACGCCGCCTGACCGTTCCCCCAGCAACTCGAATACCTGGTCGAGCCGCGCGACGTGGCTTTCCGTCTCCGTCAGGTGCTCTTGAAAGGCGGTCGCCAGATCCTCGGACGTCGCCTTCTCCTGCATCTTCGGTAGCGCCTTCACCAGCATCTGTTCGGCGCTATAAATGTCCCGCAATTGGTGTATCAGCAGTTCCTGCATGGTCTCGAACGCCATATGCCTAACTCCGTCCTCTGATGTGTGCAGGAAACGTACCGGAGCGTTGAGCCATGGAACCATCGGTCGCATGGACGACTGGGGCTAACTCCGGTGACCACATCTCGAGAGCACCGCTGCGACTCCACTCCGGGGCGCCGTTTTTCCTTGTCCGTGACGGCCTGCGTGAGGGCGAGGGCCCGTTCTCCCCGGCTCCCGTCCCCGCTTCCTGCGATGTCGCGATCATCGGGGCGGGAATCACCGGCGCCCTCCTGGCCGATGCCCTTACGGGCGAGGGACTCCATGTCGTGATCTTGGACCGCCGTGCCCCGGCTTGCGGCAGCACCGCTGCAAGCACAGCGCTCCTCACCTATGAAATCGACGTGGGGCTGAAGGAGCTGGGCGAGATGATAGGGGTGGAGGCCGCCGTCCGGGCTTACCAAGTGAGCGGCGGCGCGCTGAACGATCTCGCCAAGACCGCCGCCTCCCTGCCGGATCCCTGTGGGTTCTCTCGCACCTCCAGCGTGTGTCTCGCGACGCACCGCCGCCACACCCGCGCCCTCGAGGAGGAAGTCGCACTCCGCCAGCGCCATGGGATCGAGGCGCAGTACTGGTCCCCCGCACAGGTAGAGCAGACCTACGGTTTCCCCTCGCACGGCGCACTGCACACCGAGACCGCGGGCGTGCTCGACCCGGTGCGCTTGACGCGGGCGCTGCTGGATCGAGCGGTCGGACGGGGCGCGGTGCTGCTCGCGCACACCGCGGCCCGCGACGTCCGCACCGAGGGAGAGGACGCTATCACGGTAATCACCGACCGGGGCGAGATGCGAGCGCGGTGGGTCGTCTACGCGATCGGCTATGAGCTGCCCTCGCAGCTGCGCGCCGGCATGGTCGCCCTGCATTCTACGTACGCGCTGGTGACCGAGCCGCTCGACGACTTCGGTCCCTGGCAAGGCGCCTGCATCGTGTGGGAGACGGCTCGGCCCTATCACTACATGCGCGCGACGGAGGATAGGCGGGTCATGATCGGGGGGGAGGACGTGCCGTGGAAGGACGCCGCCACGCGCGACCGGCTCATGCCCAGCCGCAGCCACGGACTCGAGCGGCAGCTCGAGAAATGGCTGCCTACCCTGTCGACCCAAACGGCCTTTGTCTGGGCGGGGACGTTTGGCGAAACGCATGACGGGCTCCCCTACATCGGCGCAATGCGGGGCTGTCCGCGGGCGATTTTCGCCTTGGGCTACGGCGGCAACGGAATCACCTTCGGGGCCGTCGCCGCCCGGATCGTCGCCGACATCTGTCAGGGCCGCCCGAACGACGATGCGGTGCTGTTTCGGCTCGACCGCTCACACTAGCCGTTTTCATCCCAACGACCGATGCAAAACTGCATCAGTCATTTTTACCTTAGTTAACCACTGCCGCGTTTGGACGTAATCTATGAGCACCTCGCTGAAGCTTTCCCACGTCAAGCGCTACAAAGACATTGCCGTCCTGCTGATGAAGCACGGCCGCTCGGACGTCGTCCGGGAAGCCGGCTGGGACGATGAGCTTGAGCCCGCGAAAAACGGCTCGGCGGTCGTGGAGGCAAACCCCAAGGCCGAGGAGCTGGCGTCCGAGCTCGAGGCGATGGGGCCGACGTTCATCAAGCTGGGCCAGCTTCTGTCCACGCGTCCCGATCTGTTGCCCCCGCCCTACATCGAAGCGCTGTCGCGTCTGCAGGATAGAGTCACGCCGTTCTCCTACGAAGAGGTCGAGCAGATCATCACCGAGGAGTTGGGCGTGCGAATCTCGAAGGCGTTCGGCGAGTTCTCGACCGAGCCGCTCGCCGCCGCGTCGCTGGGCCAGGTGCATCGCGCCACGCTGCGAGACGGCCGTGAAGTCGTCGTGAAGGTGCAGCGACCGAACATTCGCGAGCAGCTCATCGAGGATCTCGCGGCACTGGCGGAGATCGCGGCCGTGCTCGATCGCCGGACCAAGGTCGGCAAACGGTATCACTTCAGCGGCATGGTGGAGGAATTCCACAAGACGCTGCTCGCCGAGCTCGACTATCGCCGCGAGGCGGGGAATCTGACGACGCTCGCCGACAATCTCGCCGAGTTCGATCTCATCGTCGTCCCGCGCCCCGTCCCGGACTACACGACCAAGCGTGTCCTGACGATGGACTACATCGCCGGTCACAAGGTCGACAGCGTGAGTCCTGTGGCGCTGGTGGAAGTCGACGGCGAGGCGCTGGCCGAGCAATTGTTCCGCGCCTACCTGAAGCAGATCTTCGTCGATGGGTTCTTCCACGCCGATCCGCATCCGGGGAATGTGTTTCTGACCGACGATAATCGCATCGCGCTGCTCGATCTGGGCATGGTCGATCGCATCGCCCCACGGTTGCAGGAGCAGCTGCTGCAGATGGTGCTGGCGGTCAGCGAAGGACGCGCTGACGAGGTCTCCGACATTGCGATCAAGATCGGCCAGACCAGCGAGGAGTTCGACGAGAAGGAGTTCCGCGAGCGCGTCGAAGACGTCGTGGCGCGCACGCAGGACGCAACGCTCGGCGAGCTGCAGGTGGGTAAGGTCTTCCTGGATATGGCCAAGCAGGCGGGCGAGACCGGCATCCGCATGCCGCAGGAATTGACGGTGCTCGGCAAGGCACTGCTCAATCTCGACGGCATTGGCCGAGTGCTGGCGCCGGATTTCGATCCGAGCGCGTCGATCCAGCGCAATTCGTCGAAGATCATGCGCCAGCGGATGCTGAAGGCGTTGTCGCCGGGAAACATCTACGCCGGCATGCTGGAGATGAAAGATCTCGTGATGCGGCTGCCGTCGCGCGTCAACAAGATTCTCGACGCGACCGCCAGCAACAAGATCGGATTCAAGATCGACACGGGGATCGATGCCGGCGGGTTGATGGGGGGGCTGCAGACGGTGGCGAACCGGATCACGGTGGGCCTCGTACTCGCGGCGCTCATCGTGGGCGCGGCGATGCTGATGCAGATTCCTACGTCCTTCAGGATCTGGGGCTATCCCGGACTCGCGATGCTATTTTTCCTTGGCGCCGCGGGTGGCGGCCTGGCGCTGCTCGTCCGCATCATGCTCACCGATCGGCAGCGCCGTCGCGCTACTCGGCAGCATGCCAACAAAGGACGCAACGGCGGGTCGTAAGAGCTAGAGACGCAGCGGCACGATCCTGCCGCGTGGCGGAATTCCCGCCTCCAGCTCGAGAATGCCTACGCTCGGCGGGATCCCAAAGCGGGGCGCTCCGGCACCACCGGGGTTTATGACGGTGATCGTTTTGTCAACGAGCTCGAGCAACGGCCTGTGGCTATGCCCGTAAATGATGATCTCAGCGCTGGGAAACGCCGCATGCAGCTTGGCGGGGGTGGGGCTGCCCAGCTGATCGCCGTGGGTGACGACGATCGCAAATCCGTCCAGCTCCAGCTCGGCAACTTGCGGAAGCTTGGCGCGGATCTCCAACCCATCACTGTTGCCGTATACGGCGGTAACCGGGGCGATTGCCTCGAGCTGCACGATCAGATCGAAATTCCCGATGTCCCCGCCATGCAGAATGTGATCGACTTCGCGAAAGACATCGAACACCTCTTCGCGCAGCACGCCGTGGGTATCGGAGATGACGCCGAGCCTCACGGCAGCATCGAAGTCGTCACATAGTAATTCTCGTCGACGCTCAGCTCGCCCGCCCGGGGATCAGGCGCGGCGAGGGTTTGCCAATTTTCCCTCGGGTGGAGCACCCGTGTGCCCAGGCCCGGGACGTTCACGCGCAGCGGCATATCGAATCCCGGCACAACGTTGGTCCAGCGGTACGCGACCGCGCCGCCCTGAACGCGGTATTCGAACACGGGTATCTGCATGGTCGTGAGGTACTGCGCGAAGACCTTGCCCAACTCGAACCCCGACTCACGACTGATGAAGTCTTGAACCTGCTTCCCCGTCACCGTTTGATGATAGAAGGTCTTGTTCAGGCCGCGTAGGATGCCGCGCCACTTGGCGTCGTCGTCGATGATCGCGCGGATCGTATGCAGCATGTTCCCGCCCTTGGGATACATGTCACCCGAACCTTCGGCGTTCACGCCAAACACCGGGACGATTGGCCGGTCGTTCCGCACGCCGCGCCGGGCCCCGATCATGTACGCCGCGCCCGCGCTCTTTCCCAGGCGGCACTCCGTAAAGATCCCCTCGGCATAATTGGCAAAGCTCTCGTGCAGCCACATGTCGGCGTGGTCCTGCGCCGAGATGTTGTTGCCCCACCACTCGTGCGCGCTCTCGTGCACGATGATGAAGTCCCATTGCAGCCCGAGCCCCGTCCCCGAGAGGTCTCTCCCCAGATACCCGTTGAGGTAATGGTTCCCGTAGGCAACACCGCTTTGATGCTCCATGCCAAGGTGCGGGGTCTCGATCAGCTTGTAGCCGTCGGCGTACCACGGGTACGGACCGAACCATGACTCGAAGCAGCGCAACATCGGGATTACCTGCTTGAACTGTTGCCGCGCGGCGTCGACGTGATAGTCCAGTGGCCAGTAGTCGAGTGACAACCTTCCCGCTTCACCCGTCAACGTGTCGCTGAAATGCGCGTAGGATCCCGCGTTGATGGTGACGTTGTAGTTATTGATCGGACTCGTGACGAACCACTCGTAGGTAGTCGTCCTGTCGCTGTTCTTTGTCGTGCTGCGCAGCCTCCCGTTCGAGACGTCCAACAGCGGATCGGGCACCGTGATCGCAATGCGCTGACTGTCGGGCTCATCGGGCAGGTAGTCCTTGTTGGGCCACCACACACTGGCGCCTAATCCTTCATTTGCGGTCGCGATCCAGGGGCGGCCGAGACTGTCGTTCGGGAACGTAAAGCCGCCGTCCCAGGGCAGTCGCCGACCAACGCGGGGCTTGCCGTGATACCACACAGTGAGCGAGCGGCTCTCGCCGGGGTGCTGACCTGCCGCGAGCACCACGAAGAACGCGTTGCCATCGCGGCGGTATGTGAGTTTGCGCCGGTCCTCCACGATACTGTCCACGACGAGCGGCGGCTGGAGGTCGATCTGCATCTCGCGCGCCGATTGCAGCACTCTATAGGAGATCGCGTTCCAGCCACGGATGCTCGAATCCGCCAGGTTCACCCGCACATGCAGATCGTAGAATTGCGCGTGCCACCAGGCCCGCGCGGGTCCGTTCGAGCCGCGCAGCGTGTCAGCATGCGTGTAATGCGTGGTGTCTTGCGCGAATGCCACCAGGGCGAGCAGTAGGATCATAGCTGGGCGAACACGCGTTCTCCCCTGAATTTCTTGGTCCGCGGATCCCAGGGGAAAAAGATCACGACGCGGAACTCGATCCTGCCGCCGCTGGGCGCGTGCGACAGCCAACGACCTCGGTGCGTCCCGGTGACCTTGGCTTCTTCACAGACGCCCTGCGGGCCGATGACGATCTGCTGCAGATCGAAGTGAATGTCCGGAAAGGCGCCGAGCAGCTCGGTATAGAACCGCGTGGCGCCGGCATGGCCGTCCCAGCGCGCTTCCGGCTCGCCGACAACCTCGTACACACAATCGGGCGACAGGGTGGCAATCAGCCCGGGGATGTCGCGCCGGTCCTCGGCAATCGAATGCGCCTTCCAGAGCTCGCGAATCTCGCGATAGGAGTCGGGGCTGACATCGCGGGCGAGCAGCTCGCGAACGTCCGTGCTCACCCCTGCCATGGCTCGATCAGCTTGATGTCGAGTCCAACGTGGTCCACGATGCGCTGCACAATGAAATCGACGAGCTGCCCGATGTCTTTGGGACGCTGGTAAAATCCGGGCGCCGCGGGCAACACGACCGCGCCAGCCTCGGCCGCCAGCGTCATGTTGCGCAGATGCACGAGCGAGAGCGGCGTCTCGCGCGGGACCAGCACGAGCGTGCGGCGCTCCTTGAGCGTGACGTCGGCCGCGCGCTCGATCAGCGAGCGGCTCATCCCGTGCGCGATCGCGGCCAGAGTCCCCATCGAGCAGGGACACACGACCATCCCTAGCGTCTTGACCGATCCGGAAGCCGGTTCGGCGCCGCGATCTGCGTCGTTGAATAGCCGGACGCAATCCCAGTCGCCCGTGGCCTCTTTCAATGCCGCCTCGTCCTTGATGCCGCATTCCTCGGCTAGGAGGCGCCAGCCGTGGCCGGACACCAACAACCAGGTGGGCACGCGGTGACGTTGCAGCGCTTCGAGCAGCCGCACGGCATACGGAGCGCCGGACGCACCGGTGATGGCGAGCACGAGCGGTGTGGAGGAAGACGTCATCGGATCGAAACATACCCTCTGGCCATCGAAGCCGCGTAGGCGTTAATTCGAGCACCTTTCATTTTCTTCGAGGCCGGAATGCCTGCACGCATGCGTTCGATTGCCGTCGTCATTGCCACCCTGCTGCCCGCTGCGCTGCTCGCGCAGCAAGCGCCGCCGACTCCGCCCGTGGCGGCGGTCCGGCCGCACCGTTTCGAGGAGCACGGCAACGTCCGCGTCGACGATTACTACTGGATCCGGGAACGCGACAATCCCGAGGTCCTCAAGTACCTGCAGGATGAGAACGTATACACGAGCGCGATGATGGAGCACACCCAGGCGCTTCAAGACCGGCTATTCGAGGAGCTGAAAGGTCGCGTGCGCCAGGATGACCAGTCTGTGCCGTATCGTCGCGGCAACTACTTCTACTACACCCGCCTGGTCGAAGGCAAAGACTATCCGATTTACGCCCGCAAGCGTGGATCGCTGGACGCTCCCGAAGAAATTATGATCGACGGCAACGCGCTGGGCGCCGGCAAAGGATTCTTTCAGGTGCGGGGCTGGCAGGTCAGCTCGGGAGACGATCTGCTCGCCTTCTCGGCAGACACGACGGGCCGGCGTATTTCGACGATTCGGTTCAAGAACCTGCGGACAGGCGAGATGCTTCGCGACGTCATCCCCCGCGTCACCGGCAACCTGACATGGGCGGAGGACAATCGGACGCTGTTCTACGTCAAACAGGACTCGGTCACACTCCGGCCGAGCCGGGTGTATCGCCACGTGCTGGGCACCGACGCATCAGCCGACCGGCTCGTGTTCGACGATACGGACGAGACGCATTACACGTCGGTGTTCAAAACGAAATCGCGCGAATACATCCTGATCGAGTCCTGGCAGACGATGAGCACCGAATACTATTACATCCCGGCTCGGCAACCGAACGCGGCGTTGCGCGTCGTAATCCCGCGCGAGCGAGGCCACGAGTACTACGTCGACCATTTGGGCGACTCTTTCTATATCCGCACCAACGATCATGCGCAGAATTTCCGGCTGATGCGTACGCCGGTCGCCAGCCCCGGTCGAAATAATTGGCAGGAAGTCGTCCCGCACCAGGCCGATGCGCTCCTCGAGGATTTCTCCCTGTTCAAGGATTATCTCGTGTTGTCGGAGCGGCGCAACGGGCTCACCGAGTTGCACGTGCGGCCATGGAATGGATCGGGCGATTATTCGCTCGACTTCGGGGAGCCGGCATACGTCGCGTATCTCGCGACCAACGCCGAGCTCGATACCCCGGTGCTCAGGTTCGGCTATGAGTCGATGACGACGCCGACGTCCACCTACGATTACAACATGGCGACGCGGCAGAAGACCCTGCTCAAGCGCGACGAGGTGCTCGGCGGTTTCGATCCGGCCAATTACGTCACCGAGCGCCTGTACACGACCGCGCGTGATGGCGCGCGTGTGCCCGTCTCGATCGTGTATCGCAAGACGACCGCACGTCCAGCCCCGCTGCTGCTCTATGGGTATGGCTCATACGGATACAGCACCGACCCCGAGTTCTCGCCGGATTTGCTGTCGCTGCTCGACCGCGGCTTCGTGTTCGCGATCGCGCACATCCGCGGCGGCCAGGAGATGGGGCGCGCCTGGTACGAAGACGGCAAGCTGCTGCACAAGAAAAACACGTTCACGGACTTCATCGACGTTGCGGACGACCTGGTCCGCCGCGGCTACGCCGCGCCCGACAAGCTCTTCGCGAACGGCGCCAGCGCGGGCGGGCTCTTGATGGGCGCGGTGGTCAACATGCGGCCGGAGCTCTTCAAGGGGGTGATCGCGGGCGTGCCATACGTTGACGTCATAACCACGATGATGGACGCCTCGATTCCTCTGACCACCGGCGAGTATGACGAGTGGGGCAATCCGAACGACACGACCTACTACGGCTACATGCTTTCCTATTCGCCTTACGACAACGTGGCCCGGAAAGCCTATCCCAACCTGCTGGTTACTACAGGGCTCCACGACTCGCAGGTCCAGTATTTCGAGCCCACCAAGTGGGTTGCCCGGCTCCGCGCGCTGAAGACGGACCACAATGTCCTCATGCTGCGGACGAACATGGAAGCAGGGCACGGTGGATCATCGGGCCGCTACAAGCGCTGGCACGATGTGGCGTTCGAATACGCGTTCTTACTCGACTTGGCAGGGTTCAAGGAGAAGCCGACCCCTTAGCGCCCCCGGCGGTTGGGTGTAGGGGACCGTTTCGGATGCTTGAGAGGAACGGCGTGTACATGCGTAGCACGGCGTGGGGATTGCGTGGTCGTACCCCGTTTCATGCCCGTAAACGACTTTCCACGCCTTTTCGTCACAGCACCCGGTCCACCAACGCCCCGACAAACACGACGATGCTCACGATGCCGTTCGCCGTGAAAAAGGCGGCATTGAGCCGCGAAAGGTCGTCGGGACGGACCAGATGGTGCTCCCAGGCGATGAGCCCGGCACCGATCGCGACGCCAACGTAATAAGGAAGGCCAAGTCTCGCCCCGTAGCCAAATGCCACCAGCGCCACGATCGCGACACCGTGCAAGGACTTCGCGAGCAGAATCGCGGTCCGCCGACCGAGCCGCACCACTACCGACCGCAACCGCTCGGCCCGATCGAACGCCTCGTCCTGCAGCGCGTAAAAAATGTCGAACCCGGCCACCCAGCACGTCACCGCGAGCGCGATTACCAGCAGCAACCACCACGGATCGCTCCACGCCCCGGTGATTGCGACATATCCACCAACGGGAGCGATCGCGAGCGCGCCGCCAAGCCATAGATGCGTCCAGTCGGTGAAGCGTTTGGTGTAGCTGTAGCTCGCGATCCAGATCAGCGCGACGGGGGCAAGGCTCGCGCACAGCGGATTCAGGGCCCACGCGCACCAGAGAAACAGCACCATCGCGCCAATCACCGCGGCCCAGGCCTGGCTCACGGTCAACCGGCCCGCCGGCAGCTCACGTCCTTGGGTACGCGGGTTCCTGCCATCGATCCGCCGGTCGGCGATCCGATTGAACCCCATCGCCACAAAGCGCGCGGCCGTGAACGCGATGACGACCAGCAATCCCACGCGCCACGTGACGGGCTCGCGGTATGACGCGACGATTACGCCAAGCAGCGCGAAGGGCAGCGCGAACACCGTATGCGGGAGCTTCACGAAGTTGATGTAGCGAACGAACAGGGACTCCCCTGCGAACGTCTGGCCTTCGCGATTAGAGCTCAATCCCCAGATCCTTCCACATGCCATCAACCCGTTTCTTCGTGTCCGGATCCATGACGATTCTGGCGGGCCACTCGCGCGTGAAGCCCTCCTCCTTCCACTTCCGCGTCGCATCGATGCCCATCTTCGACCCGTATGTGAACCCCCGGCTCGAATGATCGAGCACGTCGATCGGTCCCATCGTGAAGCGCACATCGCGCTCGGGATCGATGTGATTGAGCGCGATCCACCACGCCTCTTTGGGATCGCGGACATTCACGTCCTTATCTACCACCACGATCACCTTCGCGAGCGACATCAGCCCCTGCCCCCACAGGCCGTTCATGACTTTGTACGCCTGCCCCGGATACTGCTTGTCGATGCTCACGAAGACGAGGTTGTGGAAAATCCCTTCGGCCGGCATGTGCATGTCGACGACTTCGGGAATCGTGAGCCGCAGCAGCGGCAGGAAGATCCGCTCAGTCGCATGACCGAGGTAGTAGTCTTCCATCGGTGGACGCCCGACGATCGTGTGCGGCCAGATCGGGTCTTCGCGGAACGTGATCGCGTCCACGTGCACCTGCGGATAGTAGTCGGCGAGGGAATAGAAGCCGGTGTGATCGCCGAACGGCCCTTCGAGCACGAGCTCCTCGCGTGGATCGATGTGTCCTTCGATCACGATCTCCGCTTCCGCCGGAATTTCGAGATCGGACGTAACCGCCTTCGCCAGGCGCACCGGCTCGCCGCGTAGAAAGCCGGCGAATAAGAACTCGTCGATCGTAGGCGGCAGCGGCGCGGACGCCGCATAGATGCTCGCCGGATCGCCCCCCAACGCGATGGCCACCGGCATCGTCTCTCCTCGCTCCGCCATGGCGCGCCAGTGGGCCGCGCCGACCTTGTGACGCTGCCAATGCATCGCGAGGGTGTTCTTCCCCAACACCTGCACGCGATACATCCCGACGTTGCGTACGCCTGATGTACGGTCTCGGGTGATCACGCCGCCGAGCGTGATGTAGGGCCCACCGTCTTCCGGCCAGCAGATCGGCACGGGAAACTGGGAGAGATCGACGTCCGCGCCTTTGATGACCGTGTCCTGGCATGCCGCGCGTCCCACCGTCTTAGGCGGGAATTTCGCCACTTCGGCGAGGCGTGGCAGCATCGCGAGTTTGCCGAGCAGGCCTTCCGGGACCTTGAGCGCGACCAGCTCAGAGATGCGGGCACCCACGTCGTCCAGACACTCAACACCCAGGGCGAGCGCCATGCGCCGTTCCGAGCCGAATAAGTTGACCGCCACCGGATAGGGCGAACGCTGGCCGCCGCGCAGTGTGGGCTGCGTGAACAGCAGCGCCGGCCCGCCACCCCGCGATTTCATGCAGCGGTCGGCGACCTCCGTGATCTCCTTGTCGATGGAGACGGGCCGTTCGATGCGCGCTAATTCGCCCGCCTCGGCGATGGCGCGCACGAACGCGCGCAAATTATCGAGTGCCATAGTGGATCGCGCAGATGCCGCCGGTCAGACGCTCGAAGCCGACGCGCGAAAAACCCGCGCCGCTCAGCCGCTGCGCCAGGGCCTCGGGTTCCGGGAAGGCGAGCACCGACTCTGGCAGGTACGTATAGGCATCCCTATGTTTCGACACGAGCCGTCCGATGGCCGGAAGAATTTTCCGGAAATAAAACAGGTACATAGCGCGCAGGGGCGCGAAGCGGGGCGTGGCGAACTCGAGAATCACGAAACGCGCGCCAGGCTTCAGCACCCGGGCAGCTTCATGTAAAGCGGCGTCCAAATCGGCGACGTTACGGACGCCAAAACCCACCAGGGCGCCGTCGAATCGCGCCGTGGGAAAGGGCAGCGCCAACGCGTCGGCGGCGACCGGCACGGTGCGGGGTGCTTTGTTGCGCCCTCGGACCAGCATCGGAACGACGAAGTCTGCGCCAATCACGCGGCCCCGAAAGCCGTCGCGGCGCGCCAGTTCCGCGGCGAGGTCGAGCGTGCCGGCGCACAGATCGAGATAGGTGCCGTCGGGTTTCGCCTCCCAGCCGAGTCGCGCCACGGCGGCGCGGCGCCAGGACCGATCCACGTTGAGACTCAGCAGGTGATTGAGGAAGTCGTAGCGCGGTGCGATTGCGGTGAACATGCCACGCACGTATGCCGGGGAGCGACCCATAGGCGCGAAAGATAGGCCGGACCACCTGAGCGCCGCCAGCGATCAGCAAGTGGTTGCATGGGCAAACCAAGGTCACGAAGCCGCGTTCCGCGAGCTGGTCCGTCGCTACGAGCGCCCGGTGTTTTCCCTGCTCTATCGCATGGTGCGCGACCGCGCCCTGGCCGAAGATCTTGCTCAGGAAACGTTCATCAAAGTGTTGAACGGCATTAAATCCTACCGTCCCGAATTCAAATTCTCGTCGTGGATTTTCAAGATCGCAAACAACGCCGCGATCGATCATCTGCGCAGGAAGCACATCGACACGCTTTCGCTCGACGGCGCCCCCAATGCCGAGACGCCCGATCAGATGCGCGCGACGACACTGCAGGTGGGCGACCGCGCCGAAAGTCCGCTCGACGAAGTCGAGAATCGTGAGCTCGGAACGGCCATCGAACGGGCGATCGGACTGCTACGGCCGGAATACCGCTCGTGCATTCTGTTACGCCACGTGGAGGGGTATTCCTATGAGGAGATCGCGGAATCCCTGGATCTTCCGTTGGGGACGGTCAAAACCTATATCCATCGTGCCCGTAACGAATTGCGTGGTTATCTGGAAGACCGGCGGCAATGAGTATTCGCTCGCTGCTGCGAATGGCGGTCGTCCTGGCCGTCGCCGCGGTCGCGTACCCTTGGCCCGCTGCGGCGCAGCACTTCGCGGGAGGAGAGGACCTGTCCCCCGGATGCAAGGAGGCAGAGCGGCGCGCGCAAACCATTCTAGCGGCGCTGGACCGCAAGGCATCCACCCAGATCACTGCCTTCGCCCATAACTGGTTGGCGAAAGCCGGCGCCGCCGTAACCTCCCGCCGCCGCGTGGAATGCCTTTGCCGGGAGCGCGTATTCGCGCGGGCACCCCGATGCGGCCCTCTGGGCCGAGGTACACGCCCTGCAGATCCAATGGCTCGCCGAGTACGTGGCCAATACCGGTGTGTACCTGGTCAGTCTGAAGAATCTGGACGATGCCAAGCTCTTCCTGCACTGCGCCTACGGCATGGGATTCCGGGGACCCTCCTTGTTCGAGGCGTTGGCGCTCGCCTACGATCGATCGGGCGACCACGCCAAAGCGCGGGAAAATATTCTCTTGGCCCAGGAGGCGGACCCCGGCGATCAGTTGATTCAGGCCGAGGTGTCACTCATCACCACCGGTGCGCTCCCGCCGTAACCTAAGGGTGATGACCTCGAGCGCGCCATTCGAGCGCTCGAGCGCCATGTCGAGCGCGTCTTCGCCCAGATCAACGCCGATCTCGACGTGCGAGAACAGATTGACCACATGCTCGGCGAACAACGAGCGGCGCTGTCGCGCCAGGATGCGGAGCGACACATCGCCAAACTCCGGCAGAGCATCGCCAGCATGCGCCTGCTCCTGCCAAAGGCGCGGCTGACGTTCGACGCATACAAACAAACCGTGCGGACCAACGGAACGCGCGCGACGTACGACGACTACATCGCCGAAACCAGAAATACGATTTTCTACACGTGCGCGACCGATTACATCATGGCGACCACAGACCTGCTCGCCTCCCTCGTGGAGAACTACAATGAAGGCGGCTCGGCGAATATGCTGATTGGTGCCCGGGCGCTGCATCTCGATCTACTCGCGTATGTGCAGAGCGCGCACGACGCCCAGGACGTCGCCGATCGTGCGGGGCATGGAGGAGGCAGCGTGCAGCTCTCGGGCTCCGGCTTCGCCCCGGGCGATCCCGCCGAGGCGGCCTTCCGAAAGGCGTTCTTCGAGGCGCAGGACGCCGGCGCCAATGTGATTCACGCCTGCGGTACAACGCGTGAATGCCAGCGCCGCGCGCTGGTCGAGGTGTGCCGCGTCGAGCTTCCCGCCTACCAGCAGTACGCGACTGAGGCGAAGTCGCAGTACCAGGTAGCCGCGAACGGCCTCAATACCGCTGTGAAGGGATTTCAGGCATGGGGAGGCGGGCAGGTCGCCGACGCCCGCATCTACGTCGTGATGACATTGGGACATGTACGCAGGCGCCCCAACAATCGTGTGGACGCGATGTGGATGGATATGACCACGGCGGCATACCGAACCCTCGTCGAGTATGCCAGCGGCACCCCCGGCAAGGCGGTTGGCGCGACGCTTTCGACGAACGTCCGTGACGCCGAGGCGCAGTTCGGGCAAATGCGTGCTCGCGGCGAAGCCAGGTTGGACAGCTGGGGAGCGCAGGTGTCGAAATGCGAGCAGGTGGCCAAAGAGCTGTTGGCCACTGTGGACGACTCGAGCGAGGCGACGCAGCAGGAGCTGTTCGATCGGCTGATCGAGTCACTCGACGCCAAGTACGACCCGACCATCAAGTGCGAGTTCTCGCTCGGTCCCTCGAGCGTGCATCTTCAGTACAGTCTTGTGGAGGACGAATTCCACAGCGAAGTGAGCGCGGGGTGGGAGCCAGTCAAGGGAGAAGGCGAGCCCGAGTGGGCACTCACCGCGGGAGCGACCGCGACGTTCGATGCGAACGGTGAGCCCGTGCAGTCGGAACAGACCGTGGGCGGCGACATAGAGTACGATCTGCTCAGGGCCAGAGGGGAAGTCGGGCTCGTCTCCAGACGCGACCCCAACACAGGGGCTATCGTGCGGCGCGCGGAGATCAAGGGCGCGGTAGGCATCGGCATCGAGGCCGGGGAGGCAGGCGTAGGATGCTTTCCGGGCGAGGTCACTATGGAGTTCGAGCCGCGCGACGTGATGAACAAGGCGGTAGACTACCTCCGCTCCGTGGATTCGGGCGGACCGTAACCTCGAGGAGGCCCGACGCATGAGAATGATCCCGTTCTCGCTCGCCATGCTGGTCGCAGTTGCTACGCCTCGCGGCGGCACCGTACAATCAGGCGGCTCGCTGCAAACCTGCCTTGCCGCCGCCGCGGACTACTCCCCCGTCCACCCTACGAACGTGTTCACGACCGGCACCCCCGAGCTCGACGCAGTCTTCCGCCTCTCACCGGGCGAGCATCACGCGAAGATCGGCGCCAGGTGGATCGCCGTGGACGTTGGCAGCGCCGCACCTCCAAACAGCCTCGCGGGGGACAACGCGCTTGCGCTCGATCGCAACACAGTCGCCGGCGTACTGCGGCTCCAATTGCTGAAAGGTTTTCCGGCCGGCAATTATCGTCTCGACGTAACCGCCGACGGGAAGCCGTGGAAGTCCATGGCGTTCCAGGTCGTTCCGGCACCCGCCGGCGCGGCCCTCGCGAGCCTCGCAGGGCTCATGCCGCTTCACAGGGGCGCCGTGTGGACGTACGCCTTCGTGCAGGAACCGGGCGCCAGCGCGAGGATCAGCAAGGCTCCGCCGGGGGCGACGCTCGGTACCGATGGCAAAGTGCGCGCGACCGTAACCGCCACCGTCGCCGGCATGGACGGCGAGGACGCGCACGTCACCTGGGCGCGGGGCGGAGTCCCCTTCTCCGAGGAATGGTGGCGGCCCACCCGCGCTGGGCTCGTCACCGTGAGGCGCACGGTGGACCGCGAGTCGGTCGTGCTCGACCCGCCCCTAGTCTTCTTCACCTGGCCGGCGAAGATGGGGCGGAGCTGGAACTACGCCTCGCGGGACAAGAGGCTGCGGCAGCGCTATCGTATCTGGGGACCCGTGCCGCTCGAGCGACCGAGCGGCGAGACCATGGGCTACGTCGTGCTAGTCGAGCAAAAAACACCGATGGGATCGACAACGATCGAGCGGGACTACGTGCCCGGCCTCGGCATGGTGCGCGCGATCACGATCACGAGCATTGGCGTGGAGATGGTGAACCGCGAGGAACTAACGCTCACGGCGGGCTTCTGAACGTGTATCCATCTGGCCCGCAACGAATTGTGGCGCGTGAAACCAGCCTCCGGCCGGCGCCGTAAGGCACCCCATGACAAATTTGGCCATGCACCTCACAACCGATGAAATCGAGCTCTGGGCGCAAGGGTTACTTCCCGCGTCCCGAGCTCTTCACCTTTCCGACTGTTCGCTTTGCCGAGTGGAAGCCGAGCGCGAGCGCAAGGTCATTCTCGAGCTGGTCCAACTATCCAAGTTCGCCCCATCCGCAGGATTTGCCGACCGGGTAATGGCGCAGGTGAAGGTTCCGACGCCGTCAGACAGCTGGAAGGCGTAGAAAATTATGCCTTTCTACGCATCTGCACTTCGACTTTCGCTCCCACACCAACCCCCAGCTCTTTAGCCGCACTTCCATCCCGCACCGCAACCTCCACCGCCCCACCTGATCCCGTCAGGGCGATCAGCGCCCCAGCAGCAACGTCCGAAAAGGTTCGGCGAACGGGACCGACGTCCACGCCGCCAACGTGCACATGATTTGCCTGCGTCAGCATCGACGCTGGAATGTTGGATACCAACGTGCCGAAGCGATCCACATACACGACCTCACCGATCACGCCGTCGTCCTCATGGCGCGGACTTGGGAGTGGTGACAAGTGGGGATCGGTAATTGGCGCACCCAGCTCCGTGAGCCACGTGCCATTCGCCAGGGCGCCCGCGGCTGGCGCGAAGATGTCGCGGCCATGGAAGGTGGGAGCGGCGTTCGCCGGAATGGGCAATGAGAAAAACGTCGCATCGCGCGGCAAGAACGAGAGCAAGCCATTGTCGGGGGCGAGAAAGCGATGGCCGCCGCTCTCCGCCCCGATCGCGCGTCGCTCCGAGCCGACGCCCGGGTCCACAATCGCCAGATGAATCGTGCCTTGGGGAAATCGCGCCCACGTTCGGGCGAGCAGGTACTGCGCCGCGCGAACGTCCCCCGGAGAGAGTTGATGCGTGATATCGACGAGTGTCGCTGCTGGCGCCCGTGACAGAAGTGCGGCCTTCATTTCGGCGACGTAACTGTCGCTGGTGCCGAAGTCGGTGAGCAGCGTGACGATCATTCAG
>JBHEMG010000218.1:0-6053 GCA_046262715.1 Gemmatimonadales bacterium | reverse complement strand
GACGAGCACCGCGCCAAGCCGCCCTAGCAGTAGCTGCATCGCCTCGCGCATCAGCACGAGATCGGTGTTGTCGGTGACGAAGGCGCTGGTCGCACCCAGATGAATGAAGGGGCGGGCAGCCGGCGCCTGATCGCCGAGGTGGTGGATATGGGCCATGACGTCGTGGCGCACGCGCCGCTCGTACTCGGCGGCCTTGTCGAGATCGGCGTCGTCGAGATGCTCGCGGAGCTGCGCGATCGCGGAGTCCGGAATGGCGAGACCGAGCTCCTTTTCGCCTTCCATCAATGCCAACCAGAGCCGCCGCCACAGCCCGATGCGGCGACGGTCGCCCCACAGCGCCTGCATGGCAGGCGAGGCGTACCGCGTGCCGAGCGGCGACGTCCAGCTCAAACGGTGGCCTTCGCGCGGGCGACCAGCTTGCTCCAATCGGAGAGGAATTGATCGAGCCCGCGATCGGTGAGCGGATGGAGCAGCAGCTTTTTCAAGACTTCGGGCGGCAGGGTCGCGACGTCAGCGCCGATCATCGCCGCCTCCACGACATGACGCGGGTGCCTGATCGAGGCCGCCAGGATCTCGGTCGCGATGTTGTAATTATCGAAGATGGCGCGCGCCTCGCGGATCACATCCATTCCTTCCTGGCCGACGTCATCCAGCCGGCCGATGAAAGGACTTACGTACGACGCGCCGGCCTTCGCGGCGATCAGGCATTGGACGCTGGAGAAACAGAGCGTGACGTTTGTGCGAATGCCCGCGGCGGCGAGCCGGCGCACGGCGATCATGCCGTCCTCGAGCATGGGAATCTTCACGACGATGTTGTCGGCAATCTTCGCGAGCTCGTGGCCTTCTTTGACCATCCCTTCCGCATCGATCGCGACGACTTCCGCGGACACAGGCCCTTCGACCAGCGAGCAAATCTCCTTCAGCACGTCGCGCGGATCGAGGTCACCCGCCTGCTTGGAGAGCAGCGTCGGGTTGGTGGTAATGCCGTCGATCAGGCCGGCCTGGGCAGCCCAGCTGATGTCTTTGAGGCTCGCGGTGTCGAGGAAAAACTTCATGGCGTTGGCTCCTCGGCGTAGAGGTCTGATGGATATCGCACTGCCTCCAGGTACAGTCCCTGGGGCGGGGCAGGCGGGCTGGCCGCCAGATTATCGGTCGCTGCAAGCAGACGGGGGAAATCCGCCGGCGGGCGCCGGCCGAGGGCGATATCGACCATGGTGCCGACGATGAAACGCACCATGTGATGCAGAAACCGATCGGCCTCGACCGTGAACATCATCCCCGCTCCGTCCGCTCGCGGCGCCCATCGCGCTAGCGCCACGCGGCATCGGTAGTGGGTGGTGTTCGCGCCGGCCGCAGCCAGACCGCGAAAGTCATGCTCTCCTGCGAGGGCCGCCGCGGCGCCCTCCAGCGCGGAGATGTCGAGCGCTCGACCCAACGCCCATTCATACGGGCGGCGAAATGGTGACGCCGCGCCTTCGTCCGTTCCAATCAGGTAGCGGTAGCGTCGTGCCGTTGCGCTGCGACGCGCGTCGAATCCCGGCCGCATCAGCTGAACCTGCTGAACCCAGATCTCGCCCGGCAGGAGCGCATTCAACGCCCGTCGCAATTCCGCCGGCTGGCTGACCCAGCGCTCCGCGCCGACGAAACTCACCGCCTGGCCGAGCGCGTGTACTCCCGCGTCGGTTCGTCCGGCGCCCGTCGACGTGGTCTTGTGACCCATCAGACGCTCGAGCACCGCCTCGAACTCCGCCTGCACGGTCCGGTCCACAGGCTGCCGCTGCCACCCCGCGAAGCCTCCCCCGTCGTATTGAATCACCGCGAGGAAGGGGCGGCTGCTCACGCGAGGAAAGATGCAACTCGTTGTCACTATTTGACAAGGGTGATACCCTTAACCCCTCATGGACATCACCCCGCTGCGCCGCGCGCTTGCCGCCCTCGCCAACGGGCAGTCGCTATCGGAGGGCCAGACCGCCGAGGTGTTCGGCGTCGTCATGAACGGGGAAGCGACGCCGGCGCAGATCGGCGCATTGCTCATGGGTCTGCGTGCCAAAGGCGAAACGGCCGATGAGCTCGCGGGCGCCACGCGCGCGCTTCGCGCTGCGATGGTCCGCGTGCCCGCGACACAACCGCATCTCGTGGATACGTGCGGAACCGGTGGTGGGACCGTGCCGACCTTCAACATCTCGACCGTGGCGGCGCTGGTCGCCGCCGGCGCGGGCGCCGTCGTTCCCAAACATGGCAACCGCTCATTCACCTCACGCTGCGGCTCAGCCGATGTGCTCGAGGCGCTCGGCGTTCGCATCGTCCTGGACGCGCCGAGCGCGAGCCGCGTGCTCAATGAAGCACGCATTGTGTTCCTGTTCGCGCCGAACTTCCATCCCGCAATGAAGCACGTCGGCGCCGTGCGGCGCGAGCTGGGCACGCCGTCGGTCATGAACCTCGTGGGGCCGCTGGCCAATCCCGCTGGTGTGAAACGCCAGGTGATCGGCGTCGCCGAATCCGACCGTGGCAGCGTCGTGGCCGAAGCCCTGATACGTCTCGGCGCCGAGCATGCGCTCGTCGTGCACGGCCGCGTCGGCATGGACGAGATCTCTCCGCGTGGCGTGACGGACGTGTGGGAAGTGAAAGACGGCGCGGTGCGGACTTGGGAAATCGACCCCGAGCGCTTTCGGCTCGCTGTCCAGGATCTGGATGAGCTGCGCGGCGGGGCACCGGCGGCAAATGCCGAGCGCCTGGAGCGAATCCTCGGGAATGGCTCGGCTGATCCGGCGGGACTTTCTGCGGTGTTGCTCAATGCGGGCGCCGCGATTTATGTCGCGGGAATCGCGGGCTCGCTCGCGGAGGGGATCGGACGCGCGCGCGAAGTCGTCGCATCCGGAGCGGCGCGCGCGGCGCTCGACCGGCTGCGTAAAGCGACCGCTAGTATTTCCTGATGACCCCGACCACGACGCCCTGGACGATGACATCGCGCTCATTGATGCGCATCGGCTGCATCGAGTCGTTGGCCGGCTGTAGCCTGATCCAACCGCCGGGTTCGCGATAGTAGCGCTTGACGGTGGCGCCCTCGCCGTGGACCAGCGCTATGACGGTTTGCCCGGCGTCGGCCTGGTTACGTTCCTGGACGACGACGTAGTCGCCGTCTTTAATGTGCTCGTCGATCATCGAGTCGCCCCGGACTTTCAGGACGTAACTGCGTCCCCGGCGGGGCAGCAGCTCATCCGGAACCGCGATCGTCTCGTCACCCGTGACCGCTTCGATGGGGAGACCCGCGGCCACGAGACCGAGCAAAGGCAACTCCGTTGCCCCAGTCTGGCCTTTGGGCGGCACGACCTCGATGGCGCGACTCTCGTTATGCGTGCGCCGGATGTACCCTTTGCGCTCGAGATTCGTGAGGTGCTCGTGCACCGTCGCAAGGGATTGGAATCCGAACTGGCGGGCGATTTCTTCGAAGCTGGGGGCGTACCCCTTCTCTTCGATGTGCTTCCCGATGTAGTCCAAGATCTCGCGCTGGCGTCGCGTGACCGGCATTATGGCTCCCGAAGAGATACCGAAACATTAATCTACCCGAAGAACGCCCGAACGCAAGGATGATTCTCGACGAGATTTTAGCCGTGACGCGTCGGCGCGTCGCGGCTCTTCACGGAAGGGCGGCGGCGCTCCGAGAGCAGGCGGAAGCCGCCGTTCACCCCAAGCCGTTTCTTGCGGACGCAAGCGGCACGGTCGGAATTATCGCCGAGATCAAGCGCCGATCACCCTCACAGGGGACGATTCAAGCCGATCTGGATGTGGCGCGGTACGCCCAGGGTTACGCCCGGGGGGGAGCGATGGCGATCTCCGTCCTGACCGAGGAAGCCCATTTTGGTGGGTCACTACAGGACCTGTCCCTCGCTGCCGGCGTTGTGGAATTGCCCGTGCTGCGCAAGGATTTCATCGTGGACGAGTTGCAGCTCGTGGAAGCTGTGGCCCATGGAGCGAGCGCCGTATTGTTGATCGTCCGAATTCTCGCGCCGGCGCAGCTGTTCAGTCTCCGCTCCGCCGCGGCGGCGCTGGGCCTTGGAACGTTGATCGAGGTCCATGCCGCTCACGAGCTCGAGCTCGCACTCACGGCGGAGCCGTCGGCTGTTGGCGTGAACGCGCGTGACCTGGACACACTGCGCATCGATTCAGCAATGGCGGAGCGGCTGCTGGCACAGGTCCCCGCCGACGTGATCGCGGTCGCCGAAAGCGGCATCAGGACCCGCCCGGACGTCGAGCGGGTGGCGAATGCCGGCGCGGACTTCGTCTTGGTCGGGACCAGTGTGGCGAGCCAGGACGACCCGGAGCAGGCCGTGCGGGAACTGGCAGGAGTGGAGCGGAAGCCACGATGACCGAATCAACCGTCGGACGGTTCGGCCCCTACGGCGGGCGCTACGTCCCCGAGACGCTGATGCAGGCGCTCGAGGAGCTTGCGCGCGTTTACGATGAAGCCCGCAACGATACCCGCTTCTGGGTGGAGCTCGATGAGCTCCTCAAGAATTATGTCGGCAGGCCAACGCCGATCACCGCAGTCCCGCGGCTCTCCGCCCAAGTTGGAGCGCAGGTCATTCTCAAGCGGGAGGACCTGAATCACACGGGGGCGCACAAGATCAACAACACGCTGGGCCAGGTGTTGCTCGCCCGACGTATGCGGAAACGCCGCATCATCGCGGAAACCGGGGCGGGTCAACACGGCGTCGCCACGGCCACCGTGTGCGCGCGCTTCGGGCTGGAATGCGTCGTGTACATGGGTGCAGAGGACATGCGGCGGCAACGGCTCAATGTGTATCGGATGGAGCTGATGGGTGCGACGGTGGTTCCCGTGACGTCCGGCACGCGGACGCTGAAGGATGCGACCAACGAAGCACTGCGCGATTGGGTCACCAATGTCACGACGACCCATTACATCATCGGCTCCGTCGTGGGGCCGGACCCGTTCCCCCGTCTGGTGCGCGACTTCCAGTCGATCATCGGGCGCGAGGCGCGGGCGCAAACGCTGGAGCAATTCGATCGGTTGCCGACGGTAGTCGTGGCGTGCATTGGCGGCGGGTCGAATGCCATGGGGATCTTCGCAGGATTTCTCGAGGACAAGGGCGTCCGGCTCGTGGGCGTCGAAGCGGCGGGCGAGGGCGTGACCACGCACAAACATGCCGCTACGCTCGGCGGCGGCCGTCCCGGCGTCTTCCACGGAAGCATGAGCTATCTGTTGCAAGACGCTGATGGCCAGGTGCAGCCCGCCCATAGCGTTTCGGCGGGACTCGATTACCCCGGCGTCGGCCCCGAACACGCTTACTTGAAAGACACGGGGCGCGTATTGTATGACGCTGTCACGGATCGTGAGGCGCTGGATGCGTTTGCGGCGTTGTCCCGACTGGAAGGCATTCTGCCTGCGCTCGAGAGTGCGCACGCCATCGCCTGGGTGATGAAGAACCGGCAAGCCGCTGACGACCTCATCCTGATCAACCTGAGCGGCCGTGGCGACAAGGACGTCGCCATGGTCGCCGAGCTTATGGGAGCAGCGCTCTGACGAATCCCGCCTCGCAGATCCCCGAGCTGGCGCTTCCTCCGTCGCAGGTGGAGGAGCTGATGCAAGTCGTCAGCAAGGGGATGCGGGCAACGCAGCTGTACATGCCGAACAATCCGGTCTACCAGCGCGCCGTAGACAATATTCGCACGGCATTTCGGCAGATCTGGCAGGCGACCGACGATTTGATTTTCGATATCGGCGAAACCGAGATGCGCTGGGAAGACAACGCGGTATACACGCAGGACCAGCGCAATGAGAGCATCGCCTGGACGCTGTACAAGGATGGCGTCCGCTCCCTCACCTTCAAGCCCGGCGTCGAAGACAGCGAGATCGTGCGCTTCCTCGCCGTGCTACAGCAGGCGAAGAACCTCCAGGCGGACGCGGCGGACGACCTGCTGACCCTGCTCTGGGCGGAAGACTTCCAGTTCGTCACGTACACGTTCCGCGAGCTGGCCAGCGAGAGCGCCGTCCCGATCGAGCGCACGGAAAAGGGCGGCCCCACCATCGGGGG
>JBHEMG010000217.1:0-68900 GCA_046262715.1 Gemmatimonadales bacterium | reverse complement strand
GAGTTGAAGCGCTCTCACCTGTGCGTTCCTCCGTTACAGGCTGCTACACCAATGGGCGAAGAGGGATTCGAACCCCCGACATCCTGCGTGTAAGGCAGGCGCTCTGAACCGCTGAGCTATTCGCCCGTGCCATGGGGAGAGTGGAGGTGCTAAAGCGCGAGGCCTGCTGGAAACAACACGCAGTAGCCCAGCACGAGCAGCACCGGCGCGAGCGTAGTGGATCCCTTCGACAACAACCAGTACCCGAGAGCGAGCGACACGAGCGCCCCGCCGAGAATCATGTAGTTGCGGGGTCCGAAGCGAAGCCGCGAGCGCGCCACCATTTGGTCTGGCATCGGGGTGGGAGTCTATTCGTCAATTTCAAGCTCGTCAAGCACTTGGCTCGGTTCGGCATCGAGTGCCGTGCGCCGGGCCTGGTCGCGGCGGCGCCGCCAGCCGACGAGCGCGACCAGAATGGCGCCCAGCGCCAGCCAGAAGAAGCCCATCGCCGCGAGCCATGACAGCCAGCCGTAACGCGACGAAACGTCGCGCTGCCACCGCAGCTCGAAGTCGCCCTCGGTGACGTGATACGTGGCGCGCAGCGCCGCATCGAACGATTCCGCCTTCGGCAGCGCCTCCAACAGCGGCGCGAGTCCCCGGGCGCCGCCCCAGCGCTGCAGCATCAGCACGGCGGTCGCGGCGAGCGCGTAGCCGGTCTCCGCGTCACCGCGCGCCCCGCGCAGCGCGCGGTCGACTTCATCGAGATTCATCCGCGCGCCGCGCGCGAGCTGCCAGTTGAGCCGGAGCGCGTCGAGCCGGTTCCATTCCTGCGCCGCGACCGCGGCGTAGCCCTCTTCGAACCAGAGCGGTATATGCCGCGCGACGTGCCAGCGCAGCGCGAGGTGGGCGAGCTCGTGACGAAGGACGGCGATCGGGCGGTTCGCCGGTTTGTCGGTGAGGATGACGACCGTTCCGGCATCGGGAAACGCGGCCCCTTCACTCCACAATGGCAACCGGCCGCGCGTGAGCGAATCATACAGCGCGCGTGTCGGCGCCAGGACGATGCGGAGGGGACGGTCCGGAAGCGCGCCGATCCCGGGGAACCCCTCGGCATGGTCCGCCTGCTCGGCGACCCAGGTCGCGAGCAGCTGCTGCCCGGGCCACGCGATGACGGTCACACGGCCAACGTCCGTCACCGTCGGCGCGGCACCCTGCACCCACAGCGCGATGAGTACGGCAACTAGTCTCGCGGCGGCTCCTCACCCTTGGCGACAAGCTCAACCATCTCCTGACACTTCTTGCCCCAGGGATTGAACTTGTTCGCCTTGAAACCGTCTTCCCACGTCGACTTGGCCTTCGCCTGATCGCCGGCGAACCAGTGCGCGCGTCCCAGCTCGTAGTACGCCTCGATGAGATTGGGACCGAGCTTCAACGTTTTCTGAAAGAATGTCTCGGCGTCTTCGTACATCTCACGCTGCAGATAGACGAGCCCGAGATAAAAGTGCGCGTACAACGTCGCCTTCTTGTCGTTATCCAGCCGGATGGCCTTCGATAGATGCTCGATTGCCTCACCGAAAATTCGCTTCTTGAGACAGATGTAGCCGACGTTGATGCGCGCGAGCGAATTCGCCGGCTCCTTCATCAACACCTTCTGGAATGTGCCAAGCGCGTCGTCGTAATCCTCGTGCAGCATCTGCGCCCAGCCGAGCAGTGACTCGGCCTGGGTCTCCCCGGGAGAGAGCTGCAGCGCCTTGGTGAGTGACTGGATCGCGCCGGCGTGATCGCCCAGCGAGATGAGGCTCCATCCTTTTTCGATGAACGTTGACGCGCCGATGTGATCGGCATGCATCGCCGGCCGTTGGCCCGTGAATTCGGGAGCGGCCGCCTGCTTGGTATCCGCCGCGAGCTGCTTGTAGCGATCCACGAGTTGGCGGATGTCGTCCTTGAGCTGGGTCATCTCGCCCAGCATGCCATCCACCTTCTTGAAGTAGGCGATGATCTCGCGCTTGGCGGCCTCACGCTCCGCACCCCACGGCGCGCCGTCGAGCTGGCGCGCGATCGCCTCGTATTCACGACGCAGCGCCGCGACGGGCGACTCGGTCATGCCGCTCCTTGCAGGGCCATTTTTTCCTTGGCCGTCAGCAGCTTGTTCGTGTTCAAGACGATGATGGTGCGGCCATTTTGCACGACAAGACCCGCGATGTATTCGGCGGCGAGCCCTTTGACGATTCCGGGCGGCGCCGTGACGGCCTGCGCCGCCACCTGCAGCACCTCCGTGACGGTATCCACGATCATGCCGATCTTGCCGCCTTCGAATTCGAGAACCACGGTGCGCGTGTCTTCCTTGATCGGGGCGGCGATTCCGAGGCGTTTGCGCAGGTCCACGAGCGGGATCGCTTTTCCCTGATACTGCAGCACGCCCTCGAGGAAATCGGGCGCTTTGGGAAGCGGCGCGGGCGCCTCGTAGCGCAGGATGCGCTCCACCTGGAAGATATTGAACGCGAAATCCTGGCCGCCCACCCGGAAGGTCACCAGTTGGACCTCATCGCCCGTGTCGACGGTCGTCATCCGATCCGGTCCCCCAAAGCGTCCAAATCGAGTACCGGGACCAGCGTCCCGCCCTCGACCTCCGCCACGCCGGCTGCCCACGGCAACGCCTGCCCGCGTGGTACCGGCAGCGGTTGCTCGCGAACGACCACGTCCGCGTCGTCGACTTCGAGCGCGACCTGCCGGCGCCCCGCGGTTCCACCCACTTCGACGAGCACGATCGTGCGCGCGGCGCTCGATGCGCGTGCGGGAGCATCGCTGCCAGTCAGAAAGGCGCCGAGATGAATGAGCGGAACCAGCCGGCCGCGCAGCGGTGTCAGACCTCGCATGGCGGCCAGGGTATGAGGAATTTGCAGCACTTCGGTGGCATCGCCGACTTCGAGCACGCGCGCGACGGGAAGGCCGTACGACTTCCCCTCAGCGCGCACCAGCAGGTAGCCCTTCATCGCGACGCCCTCCGGCGCGCCAGCTCTGCCGCAACGCGATCGGCGATCTGGCCCAGCGGCAGCACGGCGTCGACGCCACCGGCCTGCACCGCGGCGACCGGCATGCCCGCGATGACGGCGGTTTCGCGGTCCTGGGCGAGCCCGGTCCCGCCGGCGTCGTGCAGCGCCCGCAACCCGTCCGCCCCGTCCCGGCCCATTCCCGTCAACACGACGCCCACACCGCGCGCGCCGAACACCTCGGCGACGGAGCGGAACAGTGGATCGGCAGCCGGCCGGACGCCCCAGATGGGCGCGGACTGATCGAGTGCAATGACGGGACCATCGGGAGCGGCGCGCACCCGCATATGATAATCGCCCGGGGCAACGTACGCCGTATCCGCCACGATCGGCGCGCCGTCGTCCCCCTCCACCACACGCAGCCGGCTCATCGAATCGAGCCGCTCCGCGAGACTGCGCGTGAACTTGGGCGGCATGTGTTGCACGATGAGCACGGCGGCGGCGTGCCCAGTGGGCAGCCGAGGCACGACGTCGGTGAGCGCGCGTGGGCCGCCCGTCGAGGCCGCGAGTGCCACCGCGAGCGTGGCGCGGCCGCGCAGCGCGAGCTCCGGCGGGTGCATGACCGGCGCAGGGGGGCGCGCCAGCACGGTGACGTGCGATACATCGGCCGCGAGCGCCCGCCGCACCGCGTCGACGAGCTGCGGCGCGAGGGCCTCGAGCGCGCCGCGCGCGTGCCCGAAGACATCGGGCGGCGGCTTCGCGACGATCTCCACCGCGCCGAGCTCCAGCGCACGAATCGCGGTCGCTGTGCCGGGACCGGCGTGGGCGCTCACGACGACGATCGGCAGCGGTGATTCGGACATGATGTAGCCGATCGCGCCGAGCCCATCGAGCTCCGGCATCTCGAGGTCGAGCGTGACGACGTCCGGCTTGTATTGATGGATCTTCCGGATCGCGTCGATACCGTCGCGCGCGGTGGCGACGACGTCGAACTGCGCGCCCAGGACATCCACCAGCACCCGGCGCATCAGCGCGCTGTCATCCGCAACGACGACGCGCGGGCGCGCCTCAGATGACATCGGCCGCGGCTCCCACCGAACGGATTTCGACCCGGCCGTCCCCCACGTGGAAGCGCACGCTGCGACCGCGCTCACCTCCCACCGCTTCGCGCAGGATTGGAATCTCCGCCTTGCGCAGCGCGCTGCGGGACGCGAGCACATTGCGCTCCCCCATCTGGATCGTGCTCGGGGTGACGAGCTGGCTGAACATGCTGGCGCCGCCGGCGAGCTTGGCCACCAACCGCCGGGGATCCGCGCCTATCGCTTTGAGCCGCTCGATCAGCAGCGGGACCGCGGTGTCGGGAAACTTCGCTCTATTGGTGGTGTCGCGCGCCAGACTGGTCGAGGGCAGCAGCACGTGCGCCATCGCGCCGGTTCTGGTCTGCGGATCGTGGAGCATGATCGCAACGCAGGAGCCGAGGCCGAGCGTGATTAATACGCCGTCCCCCTGCTCCGCCGCCCAATCGGCCACCTTGACGATGACTTCCTTCACGACGCCGCGGGCTTGATGTAGATCCGCTCGCGCGGGTCCACCAGCGTAAGGCGCTCGCGCGCCGGTCCGAACAACGTCTCGACCTTCCCCAGCACGAGAATGCCATTGGGCGCGAGCGCGTTGACGAAGACCTGAAACAGCCGCTCCTGGGCCTGTCGCTCGAAATAGATGACGACGTTCCGGCACACGATGAGATCGTAGGGCGGATGGGGCGGCGGTTCGCGGGTGAGATCGTGTGTGAGGATATGGACCACGCCGCGCACGGCGGCCGCGGGCTCGCCGCCCGCGAAATAGCGGCGCTTCACATCGGCCGGCATCTCGGAAAACGCGGCGTCGGGATACCTGGCCTGGCGTGTGCGCTCGAGGCTGAGGCGGTCGATATCGGTCGCGTCGATGGATCCGTCCACGCCCAGCTCGGCCAGGAGGACGGCGATCGTGTAGGGCTCTTCGCCCGATGCGCAGCCGGCCGACCAGACGCGCAGCTTGGGCCGGTCCTGCGCCAGCGTGTGGAGGTGTGGCCGGAGCGCGGACCACATCTCCGCGTTGCGAAAGAATTTCGTGACGTTGATCGTGAGCGTGTCGAGCAGCTCCTGATATTCGCGCGCATCCGCGTCGAGCACCTTGGCGTAGTCTGCGTAGGTGTGGACGCCGCGCGCGCGCATGCGCACGGCGATGCGCCGCTTCAGGCATTTGTCCTTGTACGACCCGCAGCTCACTCCGCGCTCGCGCGAGATCTTGTTCGTCAATGCCTCGAACGAGTCCTGGGCACCTCCCTCGCTCACGACAAGGTGCTCAATGTTTCCAGATTCGCTTTCACCAGTTCGTGCTTGGGATTCAGGTCGAGGGCGCGGCGCCACAACGCGTTCGCCTGCGCGCGGTCGTTCCGCTTGTAGGCGATGTTGCCAAGCTTGAAGTAGACGTCGTCGCCGAGCTCGGGCGCGAGCTCGACGGCGCGCTGATAGAGGTCCCAGGCTTCATCATAGCGCGAGCCACGGTAGGCGAGATCGCCAAGATTTTTGGAGAGCTGCGGCAGCGACGGCTCGTCCTGCAAGGCCGCACGCGCCAGGTCCTCGGCCTTCGGGAGCTCGCCGGCCAGCTCGTGCAACACCGCGAGGTTGTTGCGCAGCACGCCATGCTGCGGATGTGCCTCCACCGCCTGCACCGCGACCTGCTCCGCGGTCTCAAAGTCTCCGGCCGCGGCCGCGGCGAGCGCGCGCGCCCAGAACCAGATCGGCGGGACCCGCTCGGCAAACAGCTCTTTGGCGCGATCGAGCCGGCCGGCGGCCGCGGCGTGGTCCCCTTGCTTCAGCGTCACGATACCCCAGCCCACGTACACGCGCGGATCGGTCTTCGCGCGTGACGCGGCCTCGGAATAGGCCGCCTCCGCCTCTTCGAGGCGGCCGAGCTGCTCGTAGGCAAGCCCGAGATTATGCAGCACGGCCGGGCGCGAGCCGCCCTTCTCGGCGGCGAGCCGCAGCGCTTCCATCGCTTCGCGCCAACGCGCCTGCTTCAAGGCGACGAGGCCGATGAAGAAATGCGCGTTCGCATCGGTCGCGCGGAGCTCGGCCACGCGGCGGAATTCCCGCGCCGCCTCGTCGAGCATCCCGGTCTTGTAGAAGGCAATGCCGAGATTGCGGTGCTCTTCGACGCGCGCATCGGTCATCTTCAGGTCTTCGGCGCTGGCGGTGCGTCCGGCGCGATGCAGGAACCCCGCGGTCACCAGCCCGTACAGCGCTTTGCCCACTTCGAACTCGCCGAGCCCCGAATCTTCGATGACCTGGTTCACGTCGCGCGAGCCGTCGAGCAACGGCAGCAGCCGGTCCTGCATCTCCGTGAGCTTGGCGTCGCTGATCGCGAGCCGGTCGCGATCGACGAGAAAGATCAAATCGAACGAGGGGATTTTTTTCTCGATCAGCCCCCACTCGTCCACCCGGCGCGCCCCCTCGAGCAGCAAGGACTCGGGGTTGATGTTGACCAGGAAGTCCTGTTGCTCGGGGCGGACATCGGCCTCGAAGTTGAACGTGCCCTGGGTCCAGGTGAACAGGTAGTAGACCGACTCTTCGATCTGCATGCGCATGTAGCGCTCCAGCTCCTGCTGCGAGATCACGCCCTGGCTGACGAGGATCTCGCCCAGCTTTTTGTCACGTGCCTTTGCCTGGCGGTGAATGGCGGCGTCGAGCTGCTCCTGGGTGATCTTCTCGTGCTTCACCAGGATGTCGCCGAGGCGATCGCGGCGATTCACAATCGATGCGTACGCGATGCGGCCTTTGTCGAAGTAGATGTAGCCGAAGTTCGAGCGGTCGGCGATCGACAGGCAGCCGGTTTTCTGTCCCAGCGCGAGCAGCTGCAGCACGTCGGGCAGCGACGCCTCTTTGAGCGAGCCCTTGATGGCCATTCTAGCGCAAATCCTCTATGACGCGGTCCGCCGACGACGGCCAATCCCACACCATTTTCTCGCGGCTGCGCACGCCACCGGCGCTCGACACGACGATGCCGCTCGTGCGCAGCCCCGTCGTACGCCGCGGCGCGGGCGCCTCGAGCACGTCGCGAGCCAGACCGGCGGTGACGGGCGCGTCCTGCGCCGCGGCCGCTTCCACCACGCGCTGCACCACGGCGGTCAAGCTGCGCACCGAATCGGCGGGACGATCGGCGAGGTAATCGAGGAGCGCCGCTTCGGTGGGAACACGCTGGTTCTTGAGGAGCCGCTCGAGTGCGGCGCGCTTCACTTCCTTGTCTGGCTCGCCGATCTCCGCGACCAGCCCGCCCTCGAGCCGCGACACGATGCGCTCCTCCAGCCCCTGGAGCGTATTGGGGTGCGCGGGCGCGGTGAAGACGAGCTGGCGATCGCCTTCGACAAATTGATTGAAGAGATTGAACAGCTCCTCTTGCGTCCGGTCCTTGCCCGCGAGCAGCTGAATGTCGTCTAGCAGCAGCGCCGTCGCCCGGCGGTAGCGCGCCCGCCACCAGTCAACGCGATTACCGTCGATCGCGGCGATCAGCTCGTCCACGAATTGCTGCGTAGACAAACAGGCCACGACCGCTTTCTTCCGCTTCGCCAGCTCCAAACCGATGGCGTTGAGGAGGTGCGTCTTTCCCTGGCCGCTTTTTCCCACGATCACGAGCGGGTTGTATTTCTTGCCCGGCGCGGCGATCGCGTCGCGCGCCGCGTTGAGCGCGACTTCGTTGGAGGGACCGGCGACGTAGCTCTCCAGCGGAAATGCGGCCGACGGGGCCGGCGGGGGCGCCGCACCCTCACGGACCTTGGCGGCCGCGGCTTCGGCTTCCGCCATGCGGTCCGGATCGCGGAACACTTTCTCGCCCGCTGCTTGCGGATCGAGCATCGCGACGTCCGCTTCGAGGGCCTTGAGCCGATCCACGTCCTGGATGTAGGCCGCGATCGCTTCATCCACGGCGGCCGGTGTTTCCTGGTCCAGCAGCTTCTCGAGCCGGCCGGTGCGATACCCTTCCCCTTCCCAGCGCAGCACCGCCTCGGCCACGCGCGCGCGCCACGCCTCGACGGCCTTTCCTACCGTGACCGTGACGTCACTGAGGAACTCCGAAAACTCATCCGGTGCCGCGGCCGCAGGTGGGGCGGGAGCGGCGGCGGCGGGCGATCCCGCAGCGGTCGGAACGCCGAGCACCTGCCGCGCAGCTGCTTCGTTGATCGGCGTTTCGTTGACCGCCTGAAAGGCGATCAGGCGGTTCAGCGCCCCCATCAGCTCCCGCACGTTGGGATGTTCGATCTTTGCGACGGCCTCGAGCACGCCTGGCTGGAACGATGTGCCGCGCTCCTCCGTTTTGCGGCGCAGGATCGCGACGCGCGTCTCATAATCGGGAATGCCCATGTCGACGACCAAGCCGCCGGAAAAGCGGGAGATCAGCCGCTCGTCCAGATCCGCGATCTCCGCGGGCGGCCGATCGCTGGCGAGCACGATCTGATGGCCCGCCTGCTGCAGCGCTTCCGTAAGTCGCAGCAGCTCAGCCTGCATCTCTTTGCGATTGGTGAGAAACTGCACGTCGTCCACGAGCAGCACGTCGACGTTCTGGAAGCGGCGACGGAAAGCATCCCCTTGCCCAGCCGCGATCGCCGCATGAAACGCTTCGACGTACTCGTCCAGCGTCAGGTATTCGATGTTGAGCTGTGGCGCGAGCGTCTTGGCGGCGTGCCCGATACCCATGAGCACGTGCGTCTTGCCGAGCCCGGAGCCACTATAGATGAAGAGGGGGTTGTAGGCGGACCCCGGATTCTCGGCGACGGTACGCCCCGCCGTGACCGCCAGACGGTTGGCCGCGCCCACCACGAACGTCTCGAAGGTGAAGCGCGGATTGAGGGTGCTCGTCATGCCGGACTCCCCGCGGCCAGCTTTTTCAGCACGAGCTCTGAGATCCCCTTCAAGGTCTCGAATACCCCCCGGCCGTGCAGCGCGTCGGCCGCGAAACTCGGTACGCTGCGGAAGTTGAGCGCATCATCGAGCTCGGCCTGCGTGAGAATCAGCTCCGGCGGCAGGTCTTGCTTGTTGTACTGCATAATGAGCGGCATCGTCCGCACGTCGACGCCGTGCTCAAGCAGATTGCTCTGCAGGTTTTGGAGACTTTCGATGTTTTCATCGAGCTGACGCGCCTGGCTGTCGCCCACGAACACGACGCCGTCCGCCCCCTGCAGCACGAGGCGCCGCGTGGCGTTGTAGTAGACCTGCCCCGGAACTGTGTAGAGCTGAAACCGCGTCGAGAACCCGGAAATCTGCCCCAGATCGATTGGCAGGAAGTCGAAAAACAGCGTGCGGTCCGTCTGCGTCGCGAGCGACACCATGCGCCCCCGCCGCGTCTCCGGCACCCGCCCGTACACGTAATGGAGATTCGTCGTCTTCCCGGACCGCCCCGGTCCGTAGTAAACGATTTTGCAGGTGATCTCTCGGGTCGTGAAATTCACCAGGGACAACGGCTATCTCCCGAACAGGGTGTTGAGACTGTCCGTCAATTCGCGCTCGAAGTCCGCGGCCAACACCTGCTTTGGCACCGCTCCCTTGGGACTCGCCGACTTCAAGTCCTCGGCAAGTTGCTCATAGAATAACTGTACCAGGCCAAGCGATGAAACATCGAGATCGTAGACGGCCAGCACCGCCAGCGTCCCGCGGTCAGTCGTGAACGTCGCGAGGAAGAATCCGTGCTTGGGGCCCTGGTGGCTCAGCGCGGCAAAGGGCGGCTGGCGCAGCTGTCGTGCCAGCTCCGCCGTGGACGCGACGATCGCCGCGGCGAGTGCCGCCGCCGACATGACGTCCACCGCGCGCGAGAAACCGGACTGCGCCAGCACCTGGCCTGACGACGTCAGCACCAGGACAAGACGCACCGACGCTTCTTTGACGAAGTCCGTCAGCGGCTGCAGCGTCCAGTTTTCGACGGCGCGCGTGTGCGGGCTCATCCCACACTCCCGGCGGTACGCAACAGCTCCAGTCGCACCAGTCCGATGTTCACATCGGGCTCGGCGACCGCCACGACGATCATGCCGGTGCTCGCATCGCCGGTGGGAACGACCAGCAACGCGCCCTGTTCGGCCTGCAGATGCCAGAACACGCTCGTGCCGGTGCCGGCCGCTTCCATGGCCCGGCGCAGGCGGCCGGCGAGGCTCGCAGCGAGTGCCGCCACCGCCCCGCCCTTGATGCCCTCCATCAGCTGCTCTGCGACTACGAGCCCGTCCTCTAACGACACGAGCATCGCGCCGCGGACCCCGCGCACGCGCGTGATCAGATCGAGGGTGGCGTTCATCCCTGTTTCTCCAACCACCGGCGCGCCATCGCCGTGGCGCGCTGCGCAAGAATTGCGAGCCGGCCCAGCGGCATCCCACGCTCGCGGACGACGAGCAGCAATGCCTCGGGCGTGGGATGCGAGAGGTGCACGTTGCCGTGCTGGCCCTCCGCGGAAAGCCCGATCCAGGCACCAAGTCCCAATAGCTTCGCCGTACGGGCCGCTTCCTGCGATACGCCGGCGAGGTACGCCGCGACGGCATCGGTCACATCGGCGCCGCCCTTGTCTCGCAGCGCGCCACCCAGCACCCGGCCGGCGCCATCGATGAGCAGCAGTCCTTCGTTCGCGCCTTCGAGGCCGGCGAAGACTCGGGATTCGTCGAGCGGTGACGCGATCGGGGTCTCCGCAGTCGCTGTCGGTGACGGCGGACTGACCCCACCCCGCATCATGGCGATCGCCTGATCAATGCTCGGATCGTCCGGCTCGACCTTCCGCGCGGTTTCGAGATGCGCCTCCGCCTGGGCCAGGTCACCGACCTTAAAATAGAGGAAGGCGAGTCCCTTGAGCGCGCCCGTGTGATGTGGCGCGATGCGCACGGCCATATCCCATTCGTCAAACGCCCGTTGGTAATCGTGCTTGTCCGTCAGCACGCGGGCGTAGAGGTCATGCGCGTCGGCGAGGTGTGGGTGACGCTCCAGACCGTTCATGGCGACGCGGAACGCGGCGTCGAGCTGGCCTTTGCGCCGCAGCGCTTCGCCGAGCCGCAGGAAGACGAGACTCTGCGGATCCTGGGCGAGCTGAGCGGAGAGGGCGCGAATGTCATCAGCCATGGCTGAACACTCTCGCGGCCTCGCGCGCCCGTTGCACGTCCTCGCGCTGCGCCTCTTCCTCGGGGCTGCGGGCGGCAAGCCGTTCCCAGTGATCCCAGCTCTGCACCGCCTCGCCGAAGCGCCCCATCGACACGAGCGCGTACCCGAGCTGGCGATGCGCCGCGGCCAGCAGCGGGTCGAGTCGCAGCGCGCGCCGCAGCTCCTCCGCGGCGGCAGAGCCGTGGCCCTGCGCCAGATGGATGCGCCCAAGCAGGAGGTGGACCGTCGCGTCATGCGGCTGCATGCTGCCCGCCTGCTCCGCGGCCGCGCGCGCGGCGTCGAGATCCTTGTCCTGCAGCGCGCGCTCGGCCTTCGCCACCAGCTCGGTGAGATCGACGGCGGTGCTCGCACCGCCGCGCTTGCTCGTTCCGGGATCGACGAGCACGATGACCGCCGCGCTCTCGAGGCCGAACAGCGTCTTGGCCACTTCGAAATCCGAGCGCCCCAGCTCAGTCGCCAAGCCGCGGACGGAACGCTGGCCATCGATGAGCGCCAGCACCTCCCATTCCGGCGGCAGCAAATCCAGCTCACCGCCCACGCCCTCTGGCGGCGGCGGAGCGAGCGACGGCACGACGCCCACATGCGGAATACGGTTCTCGATACGTGACCATTCGTCGATGCGCCGCGCGCCTTCCATAAGCAGCGCCTCGACCGGAATGCGGACGGTCACTTCCGTCGGCACTTTGGCTTCGGAGTCCTCGGCGAACGAGAAGTACCCCTCATTCCAGCTCATCACCTCGAACACCACTTCCTCGATCTGGAAGCGGATCTGACGCTCCACCTCGCGCGGCGTGATGACGCCGAGCGCGACGAAGATTTCGCCGAGCCGGCGCTTGTCGCCCTGACGCTGCTGCATGTCTCGCGCGCGCTCGAGATCGGATTCCGTGATTTTCCCCGTGCGCAGCAAGAGCGCGCCCAGCGGGTGCGGGTTGCTGCGGATCTCGGCGGAGATGACAACGCCGTTATCGAAGTAGATCTTGCCCTCGTTATGGCGCAGCTCGGAGGTCACGCGCAGCGCGCCCGTCTTGCGGCTCAAGTCGAGCAGCTGGAAGACGTCGTGGATGCCGAGCTCGCGTAGCGGTCCTTCGATCGCCATAGCCTACGCCGCGTCCGAGGTGGAGAAAATGTGCTGCAGGTCGACCGCCGTGCGCGCGTGCATGCGCGCGCGCTGGGCGAACGGGCCGGCGGGATCGATGCGCGTCACGCGGTCCCACGCCGCGACGGCTTCGGTATAGCGCTGCAGCCGCGCGAGCGTCGCGCCGACGTAGAACAGGGCCGCGGTGTGCTCGGGATCAAATTTCAAAGCCCGGCGGAACGCTTCCAGCGCCTCGGCATCATGCTTGTCATCGAGCAGCGCGCGGCCGAGCAGGAGCAGCGCGTCCATGTCGTAGGGATCTTGCTCCAGCATTTCGGCGAGCCGGACGATCGCGGCACGCACACTGCCTGACCGGCGCAGCAGGTCGGCCAAGGCGAGCGAGGCCTCGTGGAAGGTCGGCAGTGACTCGAGCGCCGCCTCGTACGCCGCGCGCGCCTGCGGCCATTCCTCGTCCTGCTCGTGCAGTCGTCCGAGATCGAGCCACACTTGTACAAAGCCCTGATCGAGATCGAGCGCCGACCGGTACGCCTGCCGCGCTCCCTGGCGGTCGCCCACCTTCAGCGCGATGTCGCCCTGGAGTTTGTGCAGATCGGCGCGGGCCGGCGCGCGCGTCTGCGCCTGGCGCAGTCCGGTGAGCGCCCCCGCGGCGTCGCCCACCGCCGAGCGTGCTTTGGCGATCGCGACCAGCACCTCCACGTCGTCGGGTGCCGTCGCGACGAGGGCCTCCGCGAGGGGAAGTGCTTCGGCGGCGCGGCCCACCGCAAGCAGGCTCTTGAGCTCCCCCAGCGCGGCCGCCGCGTTGGTGCCGTCGAGGGTGCGCGCCTCGCGATAGCGCTCCAGTGCCTCGCCATGCAGGCCGCGCCGCGCGTAGATGTCGCCGAGCAACGACGCGGTGAGACCGCGATCCGCGCCCCGCTGCACGGCGCGCATCGCTTCGGCCACCGCGAGATCCATCATCCCTTTGCTGACGTAGTCGCGCGCCAGCGCGAGCGGATCGTCCTTGGCTTTCTTGGCGATCCCCGGGGGCGTGGCCTGCGGCGCCGCCGCGGGCGGCGCGAGCTCCTGAAAGATGTTGTCGAGCAGCCGCTGATCGAACGCGAACTCCGTTCCGAGATTCTCCGCCTGCACGTCGGCGGAGATTTCGGGCACGATGCCGATGGCGACGGTTTCGTACTGCAGGTCGATCGCCAGCGCGAATTTCTGCGACACGTAGTAGGGATCGAGCTCCAAAGCGCGCTTGGTGGCGCGCAGTGCGCCGTCGTAGTCGCCGAGATTGGAGAGCGTGAAGCTGAGGTTATAGTGCGCGCCGGCGTTCTGCGGATCGGCTTCCACCGCGCGGACGAACGCATTCCGCGCGTCGGGAAAGCGCTTCAGCTCGACGAGCACCAGGCCGACGCCGTTCCAGGCGGGCGCGGAGGCCTGCTGCACGGCGAGCACCTGGCGATACGCTTCCAACGCGAGCTGGAAGCGACGCAGGTGCGCCAGCAACAGGGCGAGGTTGAGTCGCGCCCCGGCGAAGTCGGGCGAGAGCTGCAGTGCTTTCCGAAACGCCTCGATCGCATCTTCGGTATCGCTCTGATGCGCCAGCACCACGCCGACGTTATTCCACGCCAGCGCGTAGCGCGGGTCGACGTCCGTCGCCTGCCGGTACGAGGTCAGCGCCTCGCCGGTGCGCCCCGCCTGATGCAGCACGACGCCCCGCTCGTTCCAGAGTTTGGGCGAATCGGGGACGTCGTGAATCAGCGACTCGTAGATCTCGAGCGCGTCGGTAAAGTCGCGCTTCAGGAGGTGCACTTCGGCCATCGCCTGACGCACGAGGCGCCGATCCTCGCCACGCTCGATCGCGACGCGGTATTCCCGGAGCGCCTCGGTGTAATAGCCTTTCTGCCGGAACGCGAGGCCGAGGTTGAAGTGGGCCAGCTCGCTTCCCTCCGCCACCTCCGGACTCGGCTGGTCGCGCACGCGCTTCTCGGCGGACTGCCGTTCGGCGCGATAGCGCTCCAGCGACAGGTTCGTCTGCGCGCGCGCGAGCGGCGGGTTCAGCTGAATCGCGCGCTTCGACGCCGCGCGCGCATCCTGGTGGCGGCCCATGTCGCCGAGTACGAAGGCCATCAGGTAGTGCGCATTGGCGTTGTCGGGGTTGAGGCGCACCGAGCGCTCCAACGCCGTGAGCGCTGGCTCATTCAGTCCGCGGTTGTAGTAAACCTCTCCCAGATAGAAATGGACGACGGACGAGTCCGGCTCCTCCTCGGCGGCGCGCAGGAACCATTCGGTGGCTACCTCGAGGCGTCCGCGTGACTTCTCGGCCAGGCCAAGCTGGATGATCCCCGCGACGTCCTTCGGTCTGTGGGCGAGCAGCTCCTCGAACTCGGCGACCGCATCCTCGAACGCTCCCAACACCGCGTAGGTGCGGCCGAGCTCCCAGCGCGCGTCGCGGTCGTCGGGCGCCTGGCGCAGGCGCTCCTGCAGCTCGGCGACCCGGCGGTCGTAAAAGCCGGTGTTGTGATACGCGATTTCGAGATTGCGCTGCGCCACCTGCATGCGCGGATCGAGCTCGAGCGCGCGCGTAAACTGCTCGATCGCCTCGGGGACGAGGCCTTTCTGATAGTAGAGAACGCCAAGATTGTTGTGCGCCCCCGCGTCCGACGGATCGATCCGGCGGGCGAAGGACCGCAAGACGGCTACGTCACGTTCAGATACCGTCAAGTCAACCGAATGGCGTCGAAAATAGCTTTCAGGGACGCCAAGTCGGGCAGGAGCAGGAAGTGCCCGCGTAATCCGTCCTGCGCCTCAATGCTGAATTCCGTCTCGACGCAAAACACGAAGTCGCGGTCGTGTCCGAAATTCAGGTACGTCGTCGTGAGCACGGCGGCGGAGAGGTCCACCACGAGGCTCGGCACCGAGGGCAGCAGGAGCATGCCCATGAATTCCGACAGCGCGTTCATGTACGCGCCGGAAAGGATGTTGCCGGCCTCCTTGAGACAGGACTGCTCGATCGTCTCGAACACGGTCGTCGTGCCGAGCGGGCGCTTGAGCAGCATGTCGCACAGCTTCCGGCCGACTGGCTCGGGGAACAGCAGCAGGGTGCGGCCGGTCAGATCCCCCAGCATGTGCATCAGCACCGCGGCGACGACTTCCTGCGGATCGCCGAGCAGCCCGGGCACGTCTTCGAGCCGAGCGATGTTGATCTCGGGCACGGAAATCATGATGCGGCGGTGCGTGAGCTGCGATAATGCCGTCGCCGCGTGGCCGGCCCCGATGTTGGCGACCTCCTTCAGGGCGTCGAGCTGCAGCGCTTTCAGATCACGGACGTCTTCCATGCCTGGCTCCTGTCTCTACACGAGGCCGGCGGCATCGAGAATCAGCGCCGGAACACCATCGCCCATGATCGTGGCGCCGCTGAAGACCGGCAGCATCCCCTGCGGCGCGTGGAATCCCTTCACGACGATCTCCTGCTGGCTCAACATGCCGTCGACGACGATCCCGGCCCGCCGCTCGCCCATCTCCAGCACGATCACCGGACGGCGCGGCGGCGCGGCGGCGCCGCCGTTCGTTCCGAGCAGCTTGCGCAGATCGACGAGCGGCACCACGCGCTCGCGCAGCACGATCGCGTCACGACCCTCCATCGTGGTGAGCGGCACGGTACCGAATTCCACCGTCTCCGCGACATACGTCAGCGGCAGGGCGTAGCGCTCGTGCCCGACCGCCGCGATCAGCGCCCGCACGATGGCGAGCGTCACGGGCAGCCGCAGAATGAAGGTCGTGCCCTTCCCCGGCTCGGTGCGGATCTCGACCGAGCCGCCCAGCGCGCGGATGCGGGTCATCGCGACGTCGATGCCGACGCCGCGGCCCGACACGCTGGTGACCGCTTCGGCCGTCGAGAATCCCGGCCGGGCCAGGACGCGCAACAACTGGTCGTCCGAGAGCGCCTCGACGTGCGGACCGACGATTGCTTCGCGCTTGGCTTTCTCGAGAATCGCGCCCCGATCGATGCTGCGGCCGTCGTCGCTGATGCTGATCGCGACGCTGGAGCGCTCGCGCACGGCGGTGAGGACGATTTCCCCCTCGGGATTCTTCTTGGCGCGCTTACGGTCGCCGGGCAGCTCGATCCCGTGATCCACGGCGTTGCGCAGCAGATGCACGAGCGGATCACCGAGCGCGTCGAGAATTTCACGGTCGAGCTCGATCTCTTTGCCCTCGACGCGGAAGGCCACCTGCTTGTCGAGCTGCCGCGCCACATCGCGCACCAGGCGAGGGAATCGGTCGAACACCTGCCAGACCGGCGTCATGCGCGCTTGAATGATTTCGTTCTGCAGATCGGCCGAGAGCCGCGAGATCTGAATCGCGACCTCGTCGATCTCCGGATCCTGACCGATCCAGCGCGCCGCGACGTCGTTGAGCCGGCCGCGCTCGGTGACCAGCTCGCCGATCAGGTCCATCAACGTGTCGAGGCGGCGCAGGTCGACGCGGATGTGGCGGCTGCGGCCCGCCGTGCCGCCCGCGCTCTCCGCGGGAGTGAGGTGATAGTCGTCGCCACCTATGGCGACGCGCTCGACGTCGCCCACGGAGCGGACCGCCGCCTCGATGTCGGCGGCGCCGGCGGCGCTCGCCAGCTCGATCGTGAACCGCCCATCGAAATCGTCGGACTCGAACGCGGTCATCGACGGCTGGACGCGATGCACGGTTCCGAGCGTCTGCACTTTGCGCACGATCAGCATCGCGCGACCGCCCTTCAGGGGCGCTTCGGCCCGCAACGTGATCTGGACGACGCGATGAGCGCCGGCCGCGCCTTGGACAGGCGGGGCAGGCGCGTCGGGCGGCGCCGCGGCTTCGGGCGAGACGCGGGCCAGTGCGGACGGCAGCGCGGGCTTCGCTTGCTGCGCGAGCCGATCGAAGTCGGCGAGCACCGCGAGATCGGCATCGCGCTCGCGGCCCGCGACCGCCAGGGTCACCGCCTTCTCGAGCGCGTCCGTGCCGCGGAACAGCAGCTGGATCGTTTCATCGCCGGGGGCCTTGCCGCTGCGACGCAGCTGGTCGAGCAGATTTTCCATGCGGTGCGCGAGATCGGCGACGCGGCCGTACCCCATCGTGGCCGCCATGCCCTTGATCGTGTGCACCGCGCGGAAGATGCCGCCCACCGGCTCGGCGGCGGCGGGATTCCGTTCCCACTCGAGCAGCAACTGATTGCAGGCGCTCAAGTGCTCGCGGCTCTCGGCCAGGAACAGCTCAGCGTACTGCGACAGGTCCATCGCTATCCCAGGACGCGCTGGACGGCTTCGAGGACGCGGGAAGGCTGGAAAGGTTTGACGACGAAGTCTTTGGCCCCCGCCTGAATCGCTTCGACGACCAGCGCCTGCTGGCCCATCGCGCTGCACATCAGGATCTTGGCGTCGGGGTCCTGCTTTACGATTTCGCGCACGGCGTCGATGCCGCCCATATCCGGCATCACGATGTCCATGGTGACCAGGTCCGGCTTCAGCTGCCGGTACTTCTCCACCGCCTGGGTCCCCGTTTCCGCCTCCCCGACCACCTCGAATCCGGCCTGCGCCAGAATATCGGTGATCATCGTGCGCATGAAGATGGCGTCGTCACAGACGAGAACCGTGTGGCTCACCGCTCGCTCCTTAAGTTGTCAGAATCGGGCCCAGCAACGCCGCCACGTTCAAGACGATGAACAGCTCGCCGTTGCACCTCCCAACGGCCCGCACCAGCGCGTCGTCGACGCCAGGCAGCTCGGCGCGGTCTTCCAGGCTCGCGTCGCCCCCGGACACCATGTCCATCACTTCATCCACCGTGAAGCCGATCACGCGCCCCTTGTCGCCCGCAACCAAGGCGATCTCGAGGATGATCGTGGACCCTCCCACCGCGTCGGGCGCGGGCTCGGACGTTTGATTCGGGAGGCTTGCGGCGGGACCGGCTGGAGGAGCATCCTGCCCCAGCGCGCGCCACCCTTCCACGACCGTCACCAGCGTGCCGCGGACATTCACGAGCCCCGCGACAACCGGGGGCGCGCCCGGGATACGCGTCGTTGGGAGCCGCGGGAGAATCTCCCGCACCTGTTCCACCTCGGCTGCACACGCCAGTGTTCCGACGCGGAACAGCAATAAGCGGGCGGAGACGAGGCTTCCTTCATTCATCGGATGCGAAGAAGCCAAGATACTGCAGGGGTTTAAGCTGAGCAAGCAAATTGGCGTCGTCCGCCGCCTCGGCAAGGGCGGGCCGCAAATCCGCGGGCCATTCCGACACGAGCGTTATCGGCGCGCCGCTCACGGGATGCGTGAACGACAACGCGGCGGCGTGCAGCAGCTGTCGCGGCGCGAGCGCCTCGAGCCGCTCGGCCTCCGCGCGCGAGGTCGGATTGACCCGGCGGCTGCCGCCGAATGCATACTCGCGGTCGCCCACGACGGGACACCCGACATGCGCGAGGTGCACGCGAATCTGGTGCGTGCGGCCCGTGCCGAGACGGACGCGCAGCAGATCGACGTGGGCGAAGCGCGCCACGACGGCGGCGTGGGTCGTGGCATGGCGCCCCCCCTGCGCGACCGTCATGCGCTTGCGCTCCTTGGGATCGCGCGCGATCGGAGCCTCGATGTCCACGGGACTCTTGCGCAGGTGTCCCCACACGAGCGCCGCGTAGACGCGCTTCACTTCGCGCCGCTCGATCGCCCCGGCGAGACGCCGGTGCGCAAGATCCGTCTTTGCCACGACGAGCAGTCCCGAGGTATCACGATCGAGGCGATGCACGATTCCCGGCCGTCCTTCGGTCGATCCTCCGGACAGGTCGGTGCCCCGCCCCACCAGCACATTCACGAGCGTGTCGTTCCAGTGTCCCGGGCCCGGATGCACGACGAGTCCGGCCGGTGTGTCGAGTACGGCCAGGTGCTCGTCCTCGTAAACGAACTGGAGCTCGGCGTGCGCGGGCGCGTACGTGCGGGGCGGGTCTTCGGGAGGAAACTCCACGGTAATCTCGGCGCCGCGCTCGAGCAGCGCGGAGGCGCGCAGCGGTTTCCCGTCCAGGCTGACGCGTTTGTCGGCGATGAGACGTGCGGCGTGTGTGCGGGAAAGGGCGAGCTGGTCGGCGAGAAACTTGTCTAGGCGTTCGGTCTGCGCAACGATACACAACGTGATGTTCAAGGTTCGGCCGCCCGCGCCTCCTTCGCCCGTTGCTGCGCCCGGCCTTCCTGCCACAGCGAGAGTCCGAGTGCGATGGCGCCGATGGTGATCGCCGAATCGGCGACGTTGAACGTCGGCCAGCGCCAGGCGCCGATGCCGACATCCACGAAGTCGACAACGCCCTGCGCGCTGCGAATGCGGTCGACCAGGTTGCCGACGGCACCCCCGCACACGAGCGCGAGCGACAGCAGGCGGAACCGGTCGCCGGAACGGGTGCCGCGCACCAGCGAGGCGAGCACGAACAGCGCGACGATGGCGAGGCCGAGAAAAATCCAGCGCGAGTTGTCGCCCACGTGCAGACCGAACGCCGCCCCTTCATTGTAGACGAGGCGGAACTGCACGACGTCGCCGAGCACCGGCAACGGCAGGCGCCGCGCCAGGAACGACTCCGCGATCAGCTTGGTGACAAAATCCGCAACGACGACCGCGATCGCCGTCCCCCAGAACAACCGGCGCTCAGCGACGCTTTCCATCTTCCTCTTTGGCCTTGCACTTGATGCAGAGGCGCGCGTGCGGCAGCGCGTCGAGGCGGTCGAACCCGATCGGATCGCCGCACTGCTCGCAGCGTCCGAAGCGCTCGGGCGCGCTGTACAGCCGGCGCAGCGCCTCGTTCACATGCCACAGATAGCGCCCTTCCTGGGACGCGAACAGGAACTGCTTTTCGCGCTCCATGGCGTCCGTCCCCTGATCGGCCATGTGGAAGGAGTAGCTCGAGAGGTCGCCATCCGAGGCTTGGAGACTCGAGTTGAACGACTCCCCGTAGTGACCCAGCTCCTTGATCACGCGGGCGCGCTCTTCGAGCAGTCGCTTCTCGAGATGCGTCAGCTGTTTCTTATTGAGGCCAGGCTTCGCCTTCACCTTGGTGGACTTGGTCGGCATTATCGGGTTCCGCCCTTTCTTCCGTCGTGACGCCGGAGCGCGATGGTGGCGCTGCGCCCTTCAATGTCTACTTCACGCTGCAGGTCGGGATCATCGAGCGTGGCGTCCAGCACCATCCGGCGCGCCAGCGTTTCCCCCTCCACGAACCCCTGAAACGCGCGCGTCGCGGCCACCACCTCGGCGGCGCCGGTGACGCTCAGCTCGATGCGCGTCGTGTAATCGTATCCCGCCTCTTTGCGGAGGCGCTGCACGCGATTCACCACCTCGCGCGCCAATCCTTCCTGCACCAGGTCATCGCTCAATTCCGGATCGAGCGCGATGACGTACGGCCCATCCGCCTGTACCAGCCAGGCGCTCGCGACTTCGCGCGTGACCGTGACATCTTCGGGCCGAAACTCCCACTCGCCTGTGCGCACCGGGCCACCCTGCTCCAGCGTCTGCAGCTGTGCCGCGTTCAGCTCGGCGGCGGCGGCGGCGGCCCGCGGCGTGTCTTTGCCGTACCGCTTGCCGAGGGTTCGAAAATTCGCCTTGCCGCGCAACCGCACCAAATCGTGATCGGACGCGACGACTTGAACGCCCTTTACGTTGACTTCGGCAGCCAGAATATCTAACAGGTCTGACAAGGCCGGGCCCTGGGCTGCGGCCGGAACGGCCAGCTGCATCCGGGCCAGGGGCTGGCGCACCCGTAGGTTCCGCGATTCCCGTGCCGCCCGGGCCAGGGACGCCAAGCGGCGGACCGTACTCATGGCGCTCAGGAGCTCGGGTTCGCGGTGCCCCCGGTCCACCGGGAAGGGTGCTAAATGCACCGACGCCCCCGTCAGCGCCCGGTGCACCCAGTCCGCAATGAAGGGCGCCACCGGCGCGAGCAACCGGACGGCGGCCACGAGGGCCTCGTGCAACGTTTCGAGCGCGACGGGATCGGTCGCGCGGTCGGGCGCCCAGAAGCGCGGCCGGTTGCGCCGGATGTACCAGCGGGAGAGATCCTCCCCGACGAAGTCCATGATCGTGCGGACGCCGGCGGTGACGTCGTACGCGGACCAGGACTGGCGCACGCTGGCGACCACTTCGTCGAGCCGGGCGAGCAGCCAGCGGTCGGGCGCTGGGCGCTGGGCCGGCGGGGTCGCGTCCTCCTCCGCCGGAGGATTCCAGTCCTGGGCGTAGCGGCGGAAGAAGTCGTACGTCGCGCGCAGGGTATTGAGAAATCCGCCCGACACCTCGGGGATCTGCCGCTCGTCGAAGCGCTTGGGGAGCCAGACTTGGCTCTGGCCGAGCAGATAGAGCCGGATCGCGTCGGCACCGTGCTCGCTCATGAGCTTCCACGGATCGACGACGTTGCCGCGGCTCTTCGCCATTTTCTGGCCGTGCACGTCGAGCACGTGCTCATTGACGATCACGTGCTTGTACACGGGCGCATCGAACGCCGTGACGCCGATCGCGAGCAGCGAGTAGAACCAGCCACGCGTCTGATCGACACCTTCGCAGATGTAGTCCGCCGGAAAATGCGCCTTGAAATCGGCCTGATGCTCGAACGGATAGTGCCACTGCGCGTATGGCATCGACCCCGAGTCGAACCAGGCGTCGATGACCTCGTTGACGCGCCGCATCGTTCCCCCGCAGGCGCGACACGGCCAGGTGTACGCGTCGATGTATGGCTTGTGCGGATCGAAGCCCTCAGGCAGCGCCTTGCCCCAGCGCTGTGCCAATTCGTCGTACGAGCCGATCACTTCGCGATGCTCGTGGTCGGTATCGCACTCCCACACGTTCAGCGGTGTGCCCCAGTAGCGGTCGCGCGACAGCGCCCAGTCGACGTTGTTCTCGAGCCATTCGCCGAAGCGACCGGTCCCGACCTCGGGCGGATGCCAGTCGACTTCCGCATTGACCTCGATCATCCGCGCCTTCACCGCCGTCGTGCGCACGAACCAGGAGCTGCGCGCGTAGTAGATGAGCGGGGAGTCGCAGCGCCAGCAGTGCGGATAGCTGTGCGTGTACGGCTTGGTCTCGAGCCAGCGGCCATCCTGCTTGAGCCGCTCGATGATGACGCGACTGGTCTCTTTGTCGGTGACGAGCTTCCCTTCCGCCTCCGGCCAGCTCGTGCCCCGGAACGTGCCGTCCGGCGCGACCGGATTCACGAATGCCAGACCGTTCTGCTGGCCGGCGGCATAGTCGTCGGCGCCAAACGCGGGCGCCATGTGCACGAGACCCGTGCCTTCGTCCGCGGTGACGAAGGCGCCCGCAACCACGACGGCGCGCTGACCTTCCGCCGGCAGCACCACGACCTCGAGCGGCCGCGCGTACTTCTTGCCGACCAATTCACGGCCCAAGTAGGTCTTCACCCGGTTGGCTTCGGTCAACGGCCGGCCGTGCACGTGGACATCTGCTGCGCGCGCCACCGCGGCGATATAGGTGGTGATCGTGCCGGCCGTATCTGCGACGGCGTACTCGCCGTATTCGAGATCGGGATGGACCGCGACGGCCACGTTGGCCAGCAGCGTCCACGGCGTCGTCGTCCAGATGACGAGCTCGCGCGGTTCGTCGCCTTTGCGTCCCAGCAATGGGAACGACACGTATACCGAATTGGTCTGGACCGTCTCGTAGCCCTGGGCGACCTCGTGTGACGAGAGCGCCGTGCCGCAGCGCGGGCAGTACGGGAGGACCTTGTGGTCGCGATACAGCAGCGCCTTCTCGTGCAAGCGCTTCAGCAGCCACCACACCGTCTCGATGTACTCGTTGGTGTAGGTGACGTACGGATGTTCGTAATCGAGCCAGTAGCCGATGCGATCCGACAGCGCTTCCCAATCGGTTTTGTACTTGAACACGCTGTCGCGGCAGAGCTTGTTGAAGCGCTCGATGCCATAGGCTTCGATCTGGCGCTTCCCGCTGATGTTCAGCGCTTTCTCGACCTCGATTTCGACCGGAAGCCCGTGCGTATCCCAGCCCGCGATCCGCGTGACGCCCTGTCCCAGCATCGTGTGATAGCGGCAGATCACGTCTTTGAGCGTGCGCGAAAAGACGTGATGAATGCCCGGCCGGCCGTTGGCCGTCGGCGGTCCTTCAAAAAAGATGAACGGGGGTCCGTAACGGGTCGCCTCGATGACGCGCGTGAACAGGCGCTCCTGTTTCCACGTGGCAAGCAACTGTTTCTCGAGTGCGTCGACCGGCTGCGACGGATCGGATGGCGGGTACGGCATCAGCCCTCCAAACCCTCCAGCACGCCGCGCACCACCGCCGCGAGCTGCGGCTCGGCGGCGCGAGCGACGGCGATGATCTGATCGACCGACGTCGGCTCCAGCGCGTCGGGCAGGCAGTTGTCGGTGATGATCGACAATCCCAACACGCGCATGCCCTGATGCACCGCCGTGATGACTTCGGGCACGGTGCTCATGCCAACGAGGTCCGCGCCGAGAGCGCGCAACATGCGGTATTCCGCGCGCGTTTCGAGGTTCGGGCCGGGCACGGCGACGTACACGCCCTCGCGCAATACGATTTTGTGCTCGAGCGCGACGGCGCGCGCGAGCGTGCGCAGGCCGGGGTCGTACGCGGTCGACATGTCGGGAAAGCGCGGGCCCTCCGCGTCCACATTCGGTCCGGTCAATGGGTTATCACCGAGCAGGTTGATGTGATCGGAGAGTAGCACGAGATCGCCCGTCGCCCAGAGCGGGTGCATGCCGCCGGAAACGTTGGACACGATCAGCGTCTTCGCCCCCAGCGCGCGCAGCACGCGGACGGGAAACGCCACCTGCTGCAGCGTGTAGCCTTCGTAGCGGTGGAAGCGTCCCTGCATCATCGCGACCGGGCGGCCGGCGAGCGTGCCGACCAGCAGCCGCCCTTTGTGCGTTTCGACCGTCGGCAGCGCAAAGCCCGGGATGTCGGGATAGGGGATGGCCGTCGCGCCGCGCACTTCGTCGGCGAGCGCGCCCAGGCCAGTGCCGAGAATAACGGCGACTTCGGGTACGACGGCGGTCCGCGCCCGAACGGCGCGGACGGCATCAGCGACCGCCATCACCCGCGTTGACCGTCGAGCGCGCGCAGCTCCGCGATCTGGCGTTCCAGCAGCGCGCGGAAGCCGCCGACGTACTGCTGATATTGGCGCTCTGTTTCGGCCATGCGCGCCTGCACGGCGCTCGCCTGCAGCTCCGCCTCGCGCACAATCGCCTGCCCCTCACGCTCGGCGGCGGCGCGCGTCTCCTGGCGCAGCTGCTGCGCGGCGACGAGCGCCTCGTTCATCGCTTTCTCGCGCTCCCGGAACACGCGTAGCTGCTCGGTCAGCGCGGCCAGACGCTCCTCCAGCACCTGGCGTTCGCGAATGGCGCGCTCCAGCGCATCCGCCACCCGCATACGAAAATCCTCCACACCCACCGCGTCGTAACCGCGCAGCGTCTTGCGAAATTCCTGCTTGCGGATGTCGAGCGGCGTAAGCGTGAAGACTTCGTCGTTCATGTCCTCGGTCCGAAGAGGGCGGTACCCAATCGGATCACCGTTGCTCCCTCCACGAGCGCCGAAACGTAGTCGCCGGACATCCCCATCGAGAGGGTCGGCAGCCATACTCCCACCTCCGTCTTGATCGTATCCCGCAGAACGCGCAAATCCCGGAAGGTCCGGCGCTGCACGTCCTCGTCATCAGTAAATGGTGCCAGCGTCATCAACCCCTCAAGCCGCAGATGCGCGAGCGCGGCGATCTGTCGCGCCAGATCCACCGCCCGCTCGGGCGCGCAGCCGTTCTTCTGCGACTCCCCCGCCACGTTCACCTGCAACAGCACCCGTTGGGACGACGCGGACCTGCGGTCCACTTCCTGCGCCAGCTCGAGTGAGTCGAGCGCATGAATCAAGTCGAACCGTCCCGCCACCGCGCGCGCCTTGTTGCGCTGCAGATGCCCGATCAGATGCCAGTGAATCTCGGCGGGCGCACCCAGCGCGTCTTGTTTCTGCAGCGCTTCCTGCACGCGATTCTCACCGACGTCGGACACTCCAGCGGCGATCGCGGCCCGCACGGCATCGACGCCGAATCCCTTGGTCACCGCGACGATCGTCACCGGCTCCGCGGCGTGTCGCGCGATCTCGGCCCGCACCAGCGCCAGACGCTCCGCGAGGGCCTCGAAACTCATAGCCGTTGAATATAGGGGCTACGGGAACTCCGCTAGCGCTGAAAGAGGCTCTGGACGCCTTGGGTTTCCGCGCGGCGGATGATATCGGCGAGCACGGGACTGGGATTCAGGTGATAGGCGCGGCGCAGCGATGCGACGGTCGCCCGCTGGTCTCCCCGCACCGCCGCCGCGTTGCCCAGCTCCAGGAAGGGCACGGCGAACGACGTCGCGACCTGCTGTGCCGCGGGCTCCAGCGCGAGCGTGTCCGCGGCAAAGAGCTCCCCGAACTGGAAGACCGAGTCGACAAGCATCCTGGTGCGCGCGGAGTCCACCATGGTCCCCTGCATCCCGTGCGTCCACCGTTTCACCGAGTCGGCGCCCGCCACCACGCTGAAGACGAGGCCCTGGAAGACGAGATGGGGATCGAGTCCCAGCCAGGAGCCGCGGCCCGACGACACGCCGAACGTCACGGGGCGATTCGGCAAATACGACGCGATCGTGTACAGAATTACCTGGTCGGCGATGCGAAATATCTGACCCTTGCGGATCGGCAGCGCGAAGTTGCCGGCGCGAAAGACACCGTCTTCGCCGACCTGGAGTGGTCGCAAGGCATTGATGTTTTGCACGGAAAGTCCCAGGCCCGGCCCCGACGGAGGTGTGGGCGGGACGAGGGTTCGATAAATCGCGGGGGCGCGCGTCGCATCGAACGGCCGCGTGGGGCGGGACGCCAGCTGGCGCAGGTACCAGTCGAGATTGGCGAGCGACAAGTTGACGAGCATGACGTCCTGCCGGACCCCCTCCACTTCCTGGAGATACCAGACCGGGAAGGTGTCGTTGTCGCCGAACGTGAAGAGGACGCCGTACGGCGCAACCGATTGCAGCAGGTTGTAGGCGAAGTCGCGGGCGATCGTCGTATCGGGTCCGTGCCGACGGGACGCGGCGGTGAAGTTCGCGGCAAACGGCAGCACGGTGATCAGCCCAGCGGCGACGGTGCCCGAGACCCGCCTTGCGCCCGCGCGCATTTCTCGCAGCAGCCTCACGAGTCCGAACCCGGCGAACAGCCCCCAAACCTGGAAGCTCACGACGAAGAAATAGTCGCGCTCGCGCACCTCGTGCTGGCTGAACGTTCGGTATTGATCCCAGAAGAGCGAGAACCCGGCCTTGAAGTTCATGTAGATGACGAGCCCGACTCCGGTGATCAGCCACAGCGCGCCGATCAGATACGCAAAGCCGCGGTCCCGGCGGAGCGCGAACTCGAATCCCAGGATTCCCAACGTCAGGAACACCAACGAGACCGCGACCATGACGACGAACGGCAAGGCGCGCGCCCACTGCCACGAGAAATACTGGAAATAGTTGAGCAACTGTTGCCCAAACATCGTCAGCGTCCGGCCGGGGTTGCCGGCGCCGGGAGGAAAGTTGGGATTGTCGAGCAGACCGCGGCTGCCGAACTGCTCGCGGCGAATGACGGCGAGGAGGTTTTTCCAAGTCTCGGGATCGGCTTCGTCGAGCAGCGGCTGGAGCCCGGAACGGATATAGAGGAAGGCGTAGATCGAAATTCCCACCGCGGCGATGGCGATCGCGATAACCGGAAAGGCGCGCGAGCCGGCCATGACGCACGCCACGACCGCGGCTACCAGCAGTGCGCCGCCCACATAGAGCACCGGGGCGCTGCCGAGTCCGACACCGATGAGCACGATCCACAGCGCGCTCAGCGCTCCCCACTCCGCCCATTCCATGCCCCGCTGGGCGGGATCGGCCGCCGGTGATGCGCGCAGCGTGTACAGCATGAACACCGAGACGGCAGGTCCGACGAGCAGTGCGAGCAGGTGATTGCCGATCGACAGCGCGGCGATGTAGATGACGAGGAGCAAGAAGTGCGGAGCGCGCGCGGAGCCGCGCACGTCACGCCAGCGCAGGCACAGCCAGCAGATGGCGGCGATACTGAATGTCGCCACCGTGTACACCTCGGTCTCGTTGCTGTTTTGCCATCCCGTGAACGTGAACGCCGACAGCAGCGCCGCGGCCGCCGCGCCGCTCAGGCGCAGCCATGCGGTCTCGCCGACCAGCAATCGATGCGCCACCAGGAACAGGCAGCCGGCGCCCGCCGCGGAGAAGCAGGCACTCATCAGATTCGTGCGCCACGCGTACGTGCCGATCGGGAGCAGGTCGGCCCACACATGGCCCAGCAGGACGAAGAGCGGCGTGCCCGGCGGATGCGGAACGCCGAGGACCTTCGCGGCGGTAATGAATTCGCCCGCGTCCCACAGCGTGACGGTGGGGGCGAGGGTGATCACATAACCGATGAGAACCAGGAGCGCGACAGCGGCGGCCTCCCGGTACGGCGGACGCGGCGGAGAATCAGGTAGCAGGTTGGGTCACGCGCTCGCCGCCTTCGAGATGTGAGACGGCGCCGGAAAGAAGATCACGCACCTGCTGCGGCGTGAGGTGGCGGTACAACAAACCGTGGCTCGCCACGGAGATCGTCGACGTCTCTTCCGACACGACGAGCACGGTCGCGTCGGTTTCCTCCGACAGTCCCAGCGCGGCGCGGTGGCGCGTGCCGAGCGATTTATCGGCGACTTTGAACTGTGTGAGCGGGAGCACGCATCCCGCGCCGATGATCTGGTCCCCGCGAATGAGGACCGCGCCATCGTGCAGCGGCGAGTACGGCGTGAAGATGGTGGTGAGCAGATCGGCTGACACCTTGGCTTCCATCGGCACACCCGTCGTGATGAACTCCTCGAGCCCGATATCGCCCTCGACCGCAATGATGGCGCCGGTGCCGGCCCGCGACAGACGGTCGAGCGCCTCGGCAATCTCTTCGGCGACCGATTGCCGGTCCCCGCGCGAGAAGGCGCGCATGAAGCGCGATTGCCCGAGCCGGGCGAGCGCGTTGCGCAGCTCCGGCTGGAAGACGACGACGGCCGCGAACGCGCCGTACGTGAAGACGACGCCGAGCAGCGTGCTGATCATCGTGAACTTCGCGAACACCGCGACGAAATAGGTCAGCGACAGGATCACCAGACCGATCACGATCTGCAGCGCGCGGGTGCCGACGAGGAACAGCAGGAAGCGGTAGATGACGAACGAGACCAGCAGGATCTCGAAGAGATCCGGCCAGAGCCGCGGGGAGAGGAACTTAAAGGCGTCGACGTTCACGTTGGATTGGTCGTAGCGCTCGCCAGTGCAAGGGCTTCGCGTGCCAGGACGACATCATGGACCCGGAACAGCCGCGCCCCCCGCTCCCAGGCGAGGGCGCATGCGACGGCCGTGGCGCGATCGCGATCTGCTACGGGCCGGCCGGTCGCGGCCCCCAAAAACCGCTTGCGCGAAAGGCCGACGGCTACAGGATAGCCCAGGGCGACGATCGTTGCCAGTTCATCGAGCAGGCGAAAGTTGTGCGTCGCGGTCTTGGCGAAGCCGAATCCGGGGTCGACGACGATCCGCTCGCGCGCGATGCCCCCCCGCTCTGCCCGCGCGATGAGCCCCCCGAGCTCGCCGGCGACTTCCGCGGCCACCTGCCGGTATTCCGCGAAGTCGTCCATGGTCGCGGGGGTGCCGCGCATGTGCATGAGGATGACGCCCGCCTGACTCGCGCGCGCGACGTCGGCCAGCGCGGGATCGAAGGACAACCCCGATACGTCGTTCACCACGGCGGCGCCCGCCTCGATTGCCGCCCGCGCCACCTCGGCTTTCCGCGTATCCACCGACAGCGGACCAATCCCGCGGCGCTGTAACGCTTCGATGACGGGGACGACGCGGGCGATTTCCTCGCCCGCCGGCACGGGAGCGGCGCCGGGGCGCGTGGACTCCCCGCCAATGTCGAGCAGTCGGCAGCCGTCGGCCATCAGCTGCTCGGCGTGCGCGACGGCGGCCGCGGTCGAGGGGAGCTGGCCGCCATCGGAAAAGGAGTCGGGGGTGACGTTCACGATGCCGATGATCACCGGCCGCTCGAGCGAGAGCTCGGCGCCGCGGATCGCCCAGGAGCGCGGCGGCTGCGCCCGCGCCGCGAGCACCCGGCCCAACGCCGGCGCGAGCCGCGCGAGCTCCTGCGGGGCGCGGTCGTAGCGCGCGAGCGGCGCGATGCGGCTCGCGGCGCCGGCGACGAGGGCCCAGCCCTCGCCCGTGAGCACATCGGCGCCCGACTTCGTGCCCCAATGCACGAGCGCCTCGCGTTCGTCCTCGGTGATGTCTTCGATGAGTACGGCGAGTGACTGGATCCCGGTTGCGGCGAACCAGGCGGGCTGCGCTTCCCATCCCCTTGCCGCGAGCGCCGCGCGCACCGCTTCCGGCGTGTGCGCGGCGAGCGCGGTCACTTTCACCTGAGCGCCTGGACCACCTGGAGGCGGGCCGCGCGCAATGCGGGGAAGAATCCCCCGACGATCCCCATGACCAGCGCGAAGATCATCCCCACCAGCAGCAGCGCGGGCGTGACCCGGAAGCTGAACGCGATCTCGCTGAAGCTCGACCAGTTCGTCGTGCTGGTCACGATGCCATTCAGCGGCAGCGCGAACAGACACCCCAGCACGCCGCCGATCAGGGCAATGAACGCCGACTCCGCGAGAAAGCTCAGGAGCACGCTGCCCGGTTTGAAGCCGAGCGTCAGCAGGACGCCGATCTCGGGCGCGCGCGAGGCGATCGCGGCGTACATCGTGTTGATCGCGCCGAACACCGCGCCCACCGCCATGATGGCGGTGATCATGACGGCGAGGAAGCTCAAGATCCGTCCCAGGAGCTGCGATTGCTGCGCGTAGAACTCCGCTTCGCGATGCGCGTCGACGGTGGACCGCTTGTCGGCTTGCAGCGCACGCTGCGCTTCCGGGAACGCCGCGGGATCTTTCAGGCGGAACGTGATCGACTGAAATACGTCGCCGCGGAAGACCGGCATGAACTGCTCGTTCTCGCCCCAGACTTCCGATTCGAATGCCGAGCCGGCGGCCGTGAAATTGCAGCTGACGGTCCAATCGCGCCCCGCAAAGCGCAGCGTTTGTCCGACTTTGGTGTGCGGAAACCGCTGCGTCAACCGGCTGCCGACACACACCTCGGCACGACCGGACGTCGGCTTCTGACCCGCAGTGATCTTGACGTTGTTCCGCACCTGCCACGCCTGATCGCTGACGCCGCGCACGACCACGTTGGCCATCTGCGTCGTGTCGAACGATTTCGCCATCGGAATCAGCACGTACACTTCTGGTGACACGAGCGGGTGCCCGTCCGATCCCGTGGCAACGTGCGGATCGGCGCCAATCATGCTCGCGACGTCACGCCCAAGCCCGCTCGACAGTTCCGAATCGGCGCCTTTGCGCAGGATGATGACGTTGCGGTCTGAGCCCGTCTTGGCGAGCGCGGCGCTGAATCCGTTCGCCAGCGCCAGCATGCCGATGAACACGGCGACGACGAGTCCGACGCCGAGCGCGGTGAGCGCCGTGGACACCGGTCGCTGTGTCACGCTGCGGACGTTGTAGACGATCGGAATCATTCAACCTTCCGCAATGCCTGGACGATCGGGAGGCGCGCGGCGCGGAGCGCCGGCACGAGTCCGCTCGCCAGCATCAGTCCGACGGCGACGAGACCGCCGACGACGAGGGTGCTGGTTGCCACCTTGAAGCCGGGGAGAAAACCGGCGCCGTTGAAGCTGATCGCGGGGTACAGCAGCTTCGCGCCCCCGAGTCCGAGCGCGGCGCCGGTGAGCGCCAGCGCTCCCGCTTCGACCATCACGAGCGCGAACAGAAGACGATCGGAGAACCCGACCGTCTTGAGGACCGCGATTTCACCGGTCCGCTCGCGCGCACTCATCATCATCGCGTTCGCCGTGACCAGCAGAATCGCGAACACGACGGCCAGCCCGATCGTGCTCATGAGGAAACTCACGTTGCCCCACATCGTCGCGAAGCTCGCCTGGAATTCCTTCTCCGTGCCGGTCTTGGTCGGCGAGCTCGAATTGCGGAACATGTCGTCGATGGCTTTGGCGATCCGGGGCGCGTGCGCCGGATCGTCGATCTCCACGATGTACCACCCGGCGATCCCGGCCCGGCCGATCCGCTCGTCGAAATACTCGTGATGGAACACCAGCGCATCGTCGCCCAGTGACGGATCGCTCGGCGTGTAGACCGCATCGACCGTAAATGTCCAATCGCCCGGGAAGATCGTGCCCTGCAGCGTCACGTTCTGCCCCACCTTCCACCCGAACTGCCGCAACAGGCGCTTGCCGATCAGCGCGCCGGTGCGGTCCCGCAGGAACGCTTCCTTCTGGTCGGCCGGAATGATGAACTCGGGATACATCTTCAAGTACGACTCGGGGTCCACGGCGAAATTCGCGAAGAAATTCTTGCCATCACCGTAGCGCCCGCCGAACCAGTTGGCCCACGAGAGACCGGTGACACCCGGCAACGCCTTGATGCGGTTGCCGTAGGCGAGCGGCAGCACGAACACGATCCCCGTGGCGTTTGTGGTGACGAGCCGACGAGCGCCGCCGAGCTGCGCGGTCGCGGCGAGCGTCGTCGTCACGCTGCGGAGCGAGGCAAAAAGGAACAGCGCCAGCGCCACACTCAAAATCGTGAGAATACTTCTGAGCTTGTGTCGGCCGAGGTTGGCGAAGACCAGCCCGAGGTATTTCACCGGGCGGCCGCCACCGCGCGTGGCTTCTCGATCAGGTCGCCCTTCTCGAGATGCAGCGTCGACTTCGCGCGCTCGGCGGCGTGCGCATCGTGCGTGACGATGATGATCGTCTTGTTGAACTCGTTATTGAGGCGCTGCAGCAGGGCGAGCACCTCCTGCGAGCTCTTTGCGTCGAGCTGCCCCGTGGGCTCGTCCAGAAGCATCACCGTAGGGTCGGCGACGATGGCGCGGGCGATGGCTGTGCGCTGCTCCTGGCCGCCCGAGAGCTGGCGCGGATAATGGCTCGCCCGGTCGGAGAGGCCGACGACATCGAGCGCGATCTTCACGCGCTCATCGCGATCTTTCTTCGACAGGTTCGTGAGCAGCAGCGGCAGCTCGACGTTCTGATAGGCGGTCAGCACCGGCAGCAGATTGAACGACTGGAACACGAAGCCGATGTTGCGCGCGCGCCAGGCCGCCAGCTGGCCGGCGCTCATGGAGCTCACCTCGGCTCCGCCCACGCGCACGGTGCCGCGCGTCGGCTTGTCGAGCCCCGCGATGAGGTTGAGCAGCGTCGACTTGCCTGAGCCGGACGGCCCCATCAGCGCCGTAAAGCTGCCAGCGTCAATGTCGAGCGTCAGATCGGTGAAGACGTCGATGCGCTGGGTGTCGCGCTGGAACGATTTGTAGACGTCGCGAATCTCGACGAGAGCCATTTGGCGAATGTCCAATGAAGAATGTTCAATGATCAATGATCAATGAACATTGATCATTGGTTATTCGGCTTTACGCGCTGCCCTTCGCGAGGGGTGTCAACACCGCCCACCAGCACCTGTTCTCCACCCGAGAGTCCCGCACGAATCTCGCGGAAGTTACCGCTGACCGGACCCGCGTCAACGTCACGCTTCTGTAACTTCCCGTTGCGCACGATCCACACGACGTCGCGGCCGTCATCGGACCGCACCGCCTCGGCGGGGACGAGAATGCGCGGGCGCGCGGGAGGCTGCGTCGCGTCGGTGCGCGCGGCGCGCGGCGCTTCGAGAAACTCGACCTTCGCGCCCATCTCGGTGAGAATGCGCGGATCGCGATCCACGATGGAGACCTTCACCTGCACCGTCGCGCGCTGGCGGTCGGCGGTCGGCACCACCTGGCGCACCGCGCCGCGGAATGCCGTGTCGGGATACGCGTCCAACGTGATGCGCGCTTGTTGGCCGCGGGCGATGCGGGAGATGTAGGCCTCGTTGACGTCAACCTCGACTTCGAGCGTCGCGAGATCCGCCATCGTCACCACCGCACCGCGCGTGAGCCCACCGCCCACCGAAGGCGCTACCACCTCGCCGACTTCGGCTTCCTTGCGCAACACCGTCCCGCCGAACGGCGCGCGGATGTAGGTGTTCTCGAGATTCGCCTCGGCGACCCGCAACCCGGCCTCCGCCGCTTGCACGCGCGCCGTCTGCGCATCGACGCGCGCATCGCCCTGCCGCGCCTTGCTCTCGGCGTTTTCGACTTCCTGGGGCGACACGAGATTGGGATTCTGGGTGTGAATGTCGCGCACGCGCACGAATTCGCGCTGCAGCTGGTCGCGGTCGGACTGCGCCTCGATCAGCGTCGCCTTGGCGCTCGCCACGCTGGCCTGGGCCTGCCCCACGGCCGCCGCGTAATCGGCATTGTCGAGCCGGGCGAGGATGTCGCCCTTCGCGACACGCGAGCCCTCGCTGACGTTGAGCATGGCGAGCCGGCCGGGAATCTTTGCGGAGACCGCGGCTTTCGTGCGGGCGACGACGTACCCATTCGCCACCACCGCCACCGATCCACCGCCGCCGCCGCTCCCTGCTCCCTGCGTGCTCGAAGTGACCGTGACGACCTGTACCGGGACCGTGCCGCCGCGTCGGACGATCATGAGCAGCACGACGAAGACCACCACAGCTGCGGCCGCGATCCATAGCACGCGCCCCAGCGCCCGTTTGACCGCGGGCGGCGGGTCGTCGCGATTGATCCGGAGTTTGGAGAGGTCTGCGGGAGTCGGAGCGCTCACGCTCCGGCGGGCTCGGGCGGCGGATTACGGAGTATGCCGCCGGAGGCGCGCTGCGACGGCTTCTCCTTCTCCTGCTCGCCGGCTTCGGCCCGCGCCGGCCTCGGCGGGGGGACGTAGGGCGGCAGCGGCTGGCCGGCAATCACCATCTCGACCATTTCGCGCTCCAAGGTCTCGCGCTCCAGCAGCGCGGCCGCCAAGCGATCGAGCGCCGCGCGCCGCTCGGTGAGGATGCGCTGCGCTTCACTGTAGGCGTGCGTGAGAATATTCCGGACTTCCTCGTCTACGATTTGCGCCGTGCGATCGGAGATTTCACGGCGCTGCACGACCTCGCGGCCCAGGAAGATCTCCTGCTCGCGGTCGCCGACGGCGATCGGGCCAACGACGGCGCTCATGCCGAACTGCGTCACCATGCGGCGCGCGATGTTGGTCGCTTGCTGAATGTCCTGCGCCGCGCCGGTCGTGACCTTCTCCGGGCCGAACACCAGCTCCTCAGCCACACGGCCGCCGTAGGCCATGGCGAGGCGCGATTCGATCGAGCGCTTGGTGTACTTGTGCAGCTCCTCTTCCGGCAGGTACGCCGTGAGGCCAAGCGCGCGACCGCGCGGGATGATCGTCACCTTATGCAAGGGATCGGCGTCGGGCACGGTAAGCCCGACGAGCGCGTGTCCCGCTTCATGGTAGGCCACCAGGCGGCGCTCTTCGTCGGACAGGACGCGGCTCTTCCGCTCCAGGCCGAGCATCACCTTGTCCTTCGCGTCCTCGAAGTCCTGTCCGTCCACCTGCGCCTTGTTACGGCGCGCGGCAAGCAGCGCGGCTTCGTTGACGATGTTCGCGAGCTCGGCGCCCGCCAGGCCGGGCGTGCCGCGGGCGATGCGCTCGAGGTTGACGCCGGGTGCGAGCGGGATTTTGCGGATATGCACCCGCAGGATCTGCTCGCGGCCCTTCAGGTCCGGCATGTCCACGACAATCTGACGATCGAAGCGGCCTGGCCGCAGCAGTGCCGGATCCAGAATATCGGGCCGATTCGTGGCCGCGAGCAGGATCACGCCGTCGTTCGATTCGAAGCCGTCCATTTCGACGAGCAGCTGATTGAGCGTCTGCTCGCGCTCGTCGTGGCCGCCGCCCAGGCCGGCGCCGCGGTGGCGCCCGACGGCGTCGATTTCGTCGATGAAGATGATGCACGGCGCATGCGCCTTGCCCTGCTCGAACAGATCGCGCACGCGCGAGGCGCCCACGCCGACGAACATCTCGACGAAGTCCGAGCCCGACATCGAGAAGAAGGGCCGGCCCGCCTCACCGGCCACCGCCTTGGCGAGCAGCGTTTTACCTGTCCCCGGCGGTCCGACGAGCAGCGCCCCTTTGGGCAACCGGCCGCCGAGCCGCTGGAATTTTTGCGGGTCTTTCAGGAAGTCGATGATCTCTTCGAGCTCCTGCTTTGCTTCATCGCAGCCCGCTACGTCGGCGAAAGTGATCTTGGGCGTGTCGCCCGCGAGCAGTTTGGCCTTCGACTTGCCGAACGCGAACGCGCGATTGCCGCCCTGCTGCATCTGGCGCAGCATGAAGATCACGAGACCGAAGATCAGCAAGTATGGAAGGAACGTCAGCAGCACGACGCCGAACGATTGGCCCGCTTCGCGCGCCCGTACGTCCACCCCTTTGGCGCTGAGGCCCTGGACGAACTGATCGTCGGCCTCGAACGGCAGCAGCACGTTGAAGCGCTCGACCGTCTGTCGCTTGACCACGACCGGCCGCTGGAACGTGCCGCGCACTTTCTGGCGCTCGGCGATTTCCACCGTGGCGATGTTGCTCGCGTTCAGCTCTTCCATGAACTGGGTGTAGCCGATTTCGGCTTCTTCGCGGCGGCGGCTCGACGCGAGCTGCACCAGCGCGATCGTCCCGACGATGAGGAGCGCCCAGAACGACAGCGTCCGCAGCATCCGGGCCCAGTTGAATTCCCGCGGGGGCGGGGGGAGGCGATTGGCCATCTACGTCAGACTCGCGATATAGGGAAGGTGCCGGAAGTTTTCGGCGTGATCCAGGCCATATCCGACCAGGAATAACGTCGGGGCGTCGAAGCCCACGAACTTCGCTTCCAGCTCCAAGTGCTCAGCCACATGTTTGTGCAGCAGCGCGCAGATCTCCAGGCTTTCCGGCCGCCGCTGCCGCAGCAGTGCGACCAGCTTGTTCAACGTCTTTTCGGTGTCTATGATGTCCTCGACCAGCAGAATGTGCTTCCCCGCCAGCTCCGTCTCCGGATCATACACCAGTCGCACGTTCCCGCTCGATACCGTGCTCTCGCCGTAGCTCGAGGCGACCAGGAAATCGACCTGGAGCGGCCGATCTATCTGCCGCACGAGGTCGCTGAGAAAGATAAAAGACCCCTTGAGCAATCCCAGGACGAGCAGCTCGCCGTCAGGATAGGCGGCTACGATGTCCTGCCCGAGCTCCCGCACCCGCTCGGCAATGGTCTCTTGATCGAAAACGACACGCTTGAGCTCAGCCGTGCTCGGTAACATCCAGCCTCACCGCTCGAGTTCCGGGGGTCGGCACGCCCTCCGCACTACGGCAGATGCCCGGCACCCAGAGAATGGTCTCGCCCCTACTCACTACGGGATACTGCGGCCGCACGCTGCGCGGTACTCGTGCTTCCATAAGTAAGCGGCGCAGCGGTCGATGCCCCACTCCACCCAGCGGCACCAGCGCGTCACCGCGCGCCGGCGCCCGCACTTCCCAGGTGGCCGAATCCAGCCAGGTCGTCCACGTCGCGCGCTCGATTCGTTCCGGCGCCGGCGCGCTCGACCACCTGATCTCGAAGGCGCCGAACCGGGCTGAGCCGCGCTCGCCGCTCGGATGGATGCGCTCCAGCGCGCACGCAATTGTCGCTACCGGCTCGCGACCGACGCGCAGCTGCCCGAACGCCACTTCGGCCGACCATCCGTCGCCGAGTGAGAGGCGGCGCCCCGATGGGCGTCGCGCGAGATCAAGAAGACGTCGCGCGCGCGTAGGCCCGAGCACCAGTCCCGCTCGTCGGGCTGCCGCGCGCAAGAGTGCGACCGACAATGCGTTATCATAGCCGCACAGCACTGCCCGGGCAACGGCAAAGCCTTCTCCCTGCACGTCGAGCGCGAGATCGGGCATCACATCGAGGATTTGATCCCAGGCCCTGCGGTCACTCGCTGCGTGACGGCCCTGGCCGAGCAGGTCGTTACGCAGGCGCGGACCGAGCCGTTCCGTGAGCAGCGGGAGCAGCGTCCCGCGCACCCAGGAACGCAGGTGTCGCGGGTCGGCATTCGCCGGATCGTCGTGCACGGGCAGATCGCGCTCGGCCGCGTACGCCGCGAGCTCGCGACGGCTGAACGGCAGCAGTGGCCTGATGAGCCCGCCGCGCGCGCGCGGGGCGATACCGGCGAGGCCGGCGAGGGCCGAGCCGCGTAGCGCGCGCAGCACGATCGTTTCCACCTGATCGTCCTCGTGATGCGCCGTGACGATGTATCGCGCCCCATGTCGCTGCTGCAGCTCGCGCAGCCACGCATAGCGCCCGCGCCGCGCCTCGGTCTCGGTCGCATCAGCTCCGAGGTCGAGCTCTGCAAGTTCGAACGGGAGCGCATACCGCTCGGCTACCTTTCTGACCGCCGAGCCGACGAACCGACTGTCCGCCTGAATTCCATGATCCACGTGCGCGACGACGAGGCTGAGGCCGAGCTCTTCGGCGACGCCGTGCAGCAAGTCGAGCAGCGCGAGCGAGTCGGCACCGCCCGAGACGGCAACGATCGTTTCCCCCGGCTCGCGAAACAGCCGGGTCTGCCGAATGTGCGCGAGGAAGCGCATGGGAAGCGAGCGCGGAGTGTCCATGTATCTTGAAGTATGCTTGCGCCCGGCCTCACCTACCAACTGCTGCGCAATCTGACCTCGCCGGTCGTCGCGATCACGGCCGAGCGCAACGGGAAGAAGAACGGCATGATCTCCGACGCGGCCGTGCGCGCGTCGATCGTCCCGTCAATCCCCAGAGTGTCCGTCTACATCCACAAGTTCAACTACAGCCACGACATGATCTTCGAGACCGGCCGCTTCGCGATGCATCTGCTGCATACGCAGCAGCTCGACGTCGTGCACCAGCTGGGATTTTTCAGTGGCCGGGATCGGGACAAGCTCGCCGCGATTCCCCACCATCAGGGACAGCTCGGCGTCCCGGTGCTCGACGAATGTTTCGCGCATTTTGAGTGCAATGTCGTGAACGTGATGGACACTGGCAGCTCGACACTCTTCCTTGGCGACGTGATGGCGGTCGGACGCGGCAACGAAAGGAGCCTCGAGCCGAAAGGCGAGCTGCTGACGGCGACCTATTTCCGCGCAAACATCCCGGTCGCGTGGCGGAAAGAATTCGAAGCGAAACTGCAAGAGGCGCAGGCGACGGCAGAGCAGCGCTCGCGGGACATCAAACCGGTGGTGTGGAAGCAGCGTTAAGCGGCGCGGCGGTCACCCTGAATCCCGCCCGTCCGGCAATCAGCAGCCCGCAGATCAGCATCGGCACCACCTGAATCGCCTGAAGCGCGAGCCCCGCGGCAACACTTCGCTCGGCGGGAACGCCGAAGGGGAGCAGCGCGGCGGCCATGGCCGCCTGCATCACCCCCGCGTTGGCCGGCGTAATCCGGACGATGCCGCCGAGGTTCACCGCGAGTAGCGCGACGAACGCGGCGGATGGCGACGCCGCGACGTGCGTGGCCTGGAGCGCGAGATAGTAAGTGGCCCACTGCGCCAGCCAGTTGATAACCGCAAGAATGGTCGGGGCGAGGAGCTGACCTCCCTTCCCCATCGTCCCCAGCTCGAGCGCCCCCGCGCGCAGACGCCGCGGCAGCCACTGGACGAGCCTATCCCATACCGCAAACCGACCCAGTACCAGCGTCACGAGCAGCAGGACGCCCCCGCCCAGCTGCACAGCGCGGATCGCGGACGGTAATTCGAACACCAGCGGAGCGAGCAGCACGAAGACCGCGAGGCCAAATGCTTCCACGGCGCGCGAGCCGACGACCGAGAGCGTTGTAGCGCGCAGCGGAGTGCGCTCGCGCCGCACCATGAACGAGACGCGCGCCGCCTCCCCGCTCACGCCGACGCCGATCACGTTCACCGCTGTTCCGACGAGGTTCGCCTGCTGGGCCGCCCACCAGCGGTGCGGCGCGACGCTGCGCAGCAACAGATGCCAGCCCCACCCTTTGGTAAGCGGAGAAATGAGATTCACCAGCAGCGCGGCGGCGAGCAGCGACCCCTTCGCCTTCGCCAAGGTCATTCCCGTTTCGCGCCAGGGAAAATGGAGACCGAGGCGGAGCAGCAGCGCGACACCGATGAGCCCCGCCAGCCACCACAGCGCGCGCTTCACCGCAGTAACGCTCCCAACGATGAGAGCTCATACCCAGCGGCCCGCGCGTCCTCGATGATGCCCGCGAGGGCGTCGGCAGTGGGCGTGCGGTCGCCGTTGGGATCGTATCCGTCCCCGTCGTGCAGCAAAATGATCGCGCCCGGAGCGATCTTGGCCCGTACTCGACGCCGAATTTCATGCGCGGGCGGGCGCGCGGAATCCCAGACTCCGAAACTCCAGCCGAACACCGTATATCCTAGCCGGCGCGTTGCCATAGCGACGAACGGATTGCGATACCCGTGCGGCGCGCGAAATGCCGCCGGCGCTACGCCTGTGACGTCCGCGATTGTCTGATGCGCCTCGCCTAGCTCCCGGCGAATTCGCCCCGGCCCGCGGCGATGCAGCTTCACGTGGTGCTGGGTGTGATTGCCGATGAGATGACCGGCGGCGGCTACGCTGCGCGCGACACCCGGAAAGAGCGCCACATGGTCGCCGACCATGAAGAACGCGGCGGGAGCGCCACACGCCGCCAGCGTATCGAGAATCGCATCGGTAGCGCGCGAGTTGGGACCGTCGTCAAAGGTGAGATAGACGCGCCGTTGCTCGGGCGGACCCCAGCCGACGGCGGGACCGAACAGGCCGCTGTTGGGCGCGTAGACGCCCGTGGCGAGTGCGCCCAGCACTGCGCCCCCCGCGCCTGCAAGCAGCACGTCGATCACCGCAGCACTCGCTCGTACACGGCGAGCACACGATCGGCGATCCGCGCCCACCCAAATGTCTCGGCCTTGGCGCGTCCGGCAGCGGCCATCACCGCGCGACGTTGTGGGTCGGCGAGGAGACGAACGACGGAGTGGGCCAGGGCGTCCGGCTTGCCGCACGGCACGAGCACCGCTTCGTCACCGCCGTCGATCAGCTCGCGGAATCCGGTGATATCGGAGACCACCATCGGCGTTCCGCACGCCATCGCCTCCAGCAGTGTGATCCCGAACGATGCTTTGGTGGAGGGACAGAGATACAAATCGGCCGCGCCGTAATAATACGGCCGCTCGCCGTTCACCCGCCCCACGAAGGCCACGGCATTCCCGAGTGCGGCGGCGCGGTCCTGGTAGTGGCGGCGCAACGGTCCGTCACCGGCGACAGTCAGCCGGGCACGGGGAAAGTGCTGGAGCACGATAGGCATGGCCGCGAGCACGTTCTCCAATCCGTTGCGGGGATCGAGACGGCCGAGAAACAAGAGTTGGGGCGCGGGGGGCACGCCGTCCGCTGCGCGCGGCGGCGCGCGGAAGTGGTCAACGTTCACGCCGTTCGGGATGATTTCCCAGCTCGCGCGGAAGTAGCGCGACATCGCCTCCACCACGGGCTGGCTCACCGCGATGCACGCCGCGACACGATCGAGCCGCCGCTGCAGCAGCGGCCGGAAGAAGGCGTACGCGAGCGAGCGGCGGAACCAGGTATGCGACGTCGCGACGACGGGCAGATCCTGGCGCCACGCCGCCGTCGAGGCGACGATGCCGAGCGTGGGGGCCAGGATGTCGTGGACATGTACGAGCTCGATGCGGCGCTCGCGCAGCAGCGCCCCGATACGGCGCGTCAGTCCCCAGCCGGTCGTCAGCCGGGCGAAGGAGCCGTTGCTGTAGATGACGCGGCTCGTGCCCACGCGCTCCACGAAGTCGGGATCGCGGCGCTCGCCCGCCATGTGTGCGGTGATAATGGTGGCTTCGTGCCCGCGGCGACGGAGCTCGAGCGCGAAATTGTGGACGTGTTCGGTGACGCCACCGAGGTGGGGGTAGTAAAACTCGGTAACGAGGGCGACCCGCATCCCTGTGAGACCCGCGAACGGGCTGCAGGGTCAATACGACAGCGGCATTGCTTCCATAGCAGGGGTGGGATTCGAACCCACGACCCCCACATTATGAGTGTGGTGCTCTCACCAGGCTGAGCTACCCTGCCGCGACCAGCGAAAGAAAACCTAGCAAGGGCGCTAGTTCACGCCAACCCTCCCCTGCACCGACGCGATCAGTTTGGCCGAGTCGTACCCGACGCCGTCCTTGAAGACGATCGTGGGGCTCCGAATGACTGACGGATCCGCCGTCAGGTCGCCGCGCAGGACGACGAGATCGGCCAGCTTGCCTGCCTCCACCGTCCCCAGCGTCTGCTGCACGCCGAGAACCTTGGCGCCGTTCAACGTCATGATCTGGATCGCCTGCGACGGGGTGAAGCCGGCCTCGATGAACAGCTCGTAGTTGCGCTGGTCGCCGTATCCCGCGAGCGCCCCGCCGATCCCCGTGGGATCGACGCCGGCGGCCATCAGCCCGCCCGCCGCGACAAACTCCCGCTCGAATGCCATCGCGTTTTTGAAGGCCGCGATACTCACCCAGCCGCCGCTCGAGCTGGTGTCGATCTGCTGGCGCATCTTCATGTAGCTGTCGCGCACCTCAGGGTCCATCGCCGAGAGGGTACGCTCATCCTTCGTCGGGCGACCGGCCACGAACGGCTCGTACACGGCAAGCGTGGAAGTCATCGGGACGCGATGCTGCACCAGCGTGCGGATGGTTTCCTGCCCCGCCGCGCCCTTCGGATCCGACGCGCTGATCTGCGTCATGAGATCGGCCGGGCAGACATCCTGCTGCTTAGCCGTCGTGAAATCGGACGCGGTCAGCATGCCGTGCTCGAGATTATCGATGCCAAGCGCGACGGCTTCTTGAAAACTCACCGAGCAGAGGTGGCCGGTGACTTTGATCCCGCGCTTGTGCGCCTCCTGAATCGCGGCCGCGAGATCGGCGCGACGGATGTCGGTGTACGCCTTGATCCACGTCGCGCCTTCCGAGGCCCAGTACGCCACGAAGCGCCGCGCGGCTTCGGGCGAATTGATGATCGCCATCGACCCGCCACCTGCCGAGCCGGTGATGTACGGCGCGGTGATGTGAATGCGCGGCCCCGGCGCCGATCCGTGGTCGACCGCGTCCTTGAGATTGATCTCCGCGTAGGTCGAGCGACTGCCGGCGGTACGAATCGTCGTGACCCCCGACCCCAGATACAGGCGCGGCCCGGTGTACGACATCTGCACCGCGCGCCCGCCGGCGGCGGTATAGAACAGATGGTCATGCATACCGACGATCCCGGGAATGACGGTCGACCCGCTCATGTCCATCACGCGTGCGCTCGCGGGCACCTGGACGGACGCCGCCGAGCCAACCGCTACGATCTTCCCGGCGCGTATGACGATCGTCTGATCGGTCTTCGGCGCGCCGCCCGTACCATCCACCAGCAGCACATGCGTCAACGCCAACAGCGAGGTATCGACGGTGATGTATTCGCGCACGTTGGTCGTGAAGGAATCGGGGCGTTGCGCGGTGAGTGCGAGCAGAAGCGTAAGCGCGTACATGACGGACCTCGCTAATTCACGGTGAAGTGCATCATCATTCCGGCCGAGAGATGCTCGGCGATGTGGCAATGCAACATCCACGACCCGGGATTGGTCGTGTCGAGCAGAATATCCACCACAGCGCCCGCAGGCACCAGCACGGTGTCTTTCCACACCAGATTTTCCGTAGGCACGCCGTTCACCGCCAACACGAGAAAGCGCTGTCCGTGCAGATGAATGGGATGCTGCATGCCGTGAAAGGCGCGGCGCTCGTTGACTAGCCGGATCTTGGCCGGCACGCCGCGCGGGAAATGCCAGTCGATGTCCATGTTCTGCGCCCCGGTGGCCGCGTCTTTGAGGATCCATCGCACCTGACGGCCGGTGGAGGCCCAGTTCATCATGGGCATCGTCCCGCCCCACTCGACCGGGGCAAAGTAGATCGAATCGAGCTGCATCAGCCGCTGGGTGACGAAGGGCAATCCATGCGTCTCGAGCGTCAGCACGAGCGTCTTGTCCGGGGCGCGGTCGATAAAGCGGTGATAGGTCGCGAGCCGCGATGACCGACGCAGGCGGGCAAAGGCCGCACCCAAATCGTTTGCGACCCGCCGTGGCGAGACTGCCACAACGCCAAGCGTGTCGACCTGCGAGAAGAAGCGACCATAGAGATGGTCGAGCGCTCGCACCTGATTGACGAATGCAACGGCACCGGGACGGTCGAACCGCACATGGACGACGTAGCGCTCGGCGGGTCCGATCACCACGCTCTCGACCCATTGCTCGTGCTCGAACGGACCGGCGTCCGAGGCCACGACCTTCATGCGGGCGCCGGGGAATGAGACATTCAGCGTCCGCGTGTTCGAGGCATTGGTGAAATAGAACCGCACGACCTCGCCGCGTCGCACCGAAAGCTGATAGCCCGGCTCGCCGTTCACCAAAAACAGATTCCCGAACCGTCCCATGAGCGCATGCGTGGGAGACTCCTTGCCAGGGGAATCAGCCCATCGTCGCCGACGAGCACATCGTCCAGGATCAGCACTTCCTCGCGATTGACGGGTCCGTATTCGGTCCGGACCAGGATGTTGCCGTACAGCCCCAGCTCCTGCTGCGTGTCTTCCCGCACGTGTGGATGGTACCAGTAGATCCCGGCATCTGGAACGCGCAGGTGATAGATGAATTCGTGCGCCACCGGCTCGACACCATCCGAGGCGTTGTCGACGCGGATGCCGTGCCAGTGAATGGAAGACGACTCCGGCAGCGCATTGGAGAAGCGGACCACGATGTCGGCGCCAGGCGCGGCCTCGAGCAGCGGCCCCGGGTACTGACCGTTGTAGCCATACATCGTGTACGTACGGCCCTGTAGCGTCCGACGCACCAATCCCGCTTGCAGCCGCAGCGTATCGCCGCTTTTGAGATGCATGACCTCGCTGGGCCGAGCGTCCGGAGCGGGAGGCATGGAATCCGGCAGGAACGGGGCAATCGCGGGGCGGAGCGCCATCTCGGCGGGAAGCATGGTGAGGCCCGCGGGCACCGGCACCATCGGCCAGCCCGACATGTCATGCTGATGCTCGACCCCAGACCCCTGCCCCACGGCCCCTGCGGAGAACTCCAGTAGGTCGGGCGGAAAGAGCCGCGTGCTGGGCGATTGGCCCCGAAGCATCACGCGCCCGGAACGGTCCTTAATAAGGAAGAAGAACTTTTCGAGGTCCACGATGGGCAGCGTCGTCATGCCGTTGTGGACGCTGCCCAATCGAATGACAGTGTCCATCAGCGGAGACGCGACCCAGGCGTCGTAGCGGCGTCCAGCCGCTAGGCCCGTGATCGTGATCTGTGGCAGGAATCGCGTGCGTCCGTCGGGGGTGACGGCGACCGTGAACGGTCCGGGGGGAATCGACAGCTCGATCCGCCCCGAGACGCCGCTGACGCCCGGGGCGGGAACGAGCTCGAGACAGTATAGGTCGTGACTGGGACCGACCGGCGTCTGCGGATCGCAGGGCCGCTGCTGTCCCTCGCAAATCCCCGCGGCAATCGCCAGCAGGACGACTGCGCGCAGCAAGCTAGAGCCGAGTGGGCTTCGCCCGCTGCGGCACGAGCGTCCGCCCCAGCCAGAAGTCGCGGCCGGTGAAGCGGGGCCGCGACGCGCGGGCGCTCAGCGTCGTGGAGGCGGAGACGTCGAAGGTGTACGCCCCCGTCTCGCCGGCCGTGCTCGTGCCGATGATGACGTCGAAGATGGACGACGTGGTCACCGTGTACACGATGACGGCATTGGTGTTCGTCGCCGAGCTGTCGTCGTTCGACGTGACGAGGGTGCGCGTGTCAGTATTCACATTGTATTGATACAGCGTCAGCGTCGGATTGAGCGCTGTGGAGTGCGCCGAGATCGTGAGTACCGTGCCGGCATACCCGATGATTCTCGCGACGTCGTAGTGGTGTGGCGCGGCCGACGAGTCAGCGCAGTCGCTCGCGGTAACGGAATCGGATGCGCTGACGCCGCGCAGCATCCATACCTGGCGGCAGCCGTTCAACGCGGCGGGCCGGACCGTTGCCGCCACCGAGTAGGCGCCCGTCGCAAATCGGTCGAAGGAATTCGCCCCGATCAGATAGTCTCCGGCGGGCAAGATGATGTCGAGCTGTGAATTCTTGAGCGAGTCCGCCGGCCCACCCAGGACGATGTCGTCATCGTAGGCGGAGTAGATCCCGCTGTCGCCGCGGAAGAAATCGACATAGGTGTCGAAGGCGCTGGACCGCATCGTGATGCGGAGGCTTTGCTGTCCGGTAGGCACAGTCAAGGCGTAAAAGTCATAGTACCAGCCGTTGCCGCTGAGATTGCAATCGAGTGACGACAACGCGCCGTTGAGCGGTTGTCCGACCGTCAGGGCTGTCGCAAAGAGGCACGGATCGAGGATGAGCGCGTGGAAAACGACCGGGTCGACACCTGGCACCGTCGCTTGAATGGTGAGCTCCCCTGCGGTCGGGCCGAGGACCACGCTCGTCGATGCTACGCCGTTGACGTCGGTGACCGACTGGGCCGGGGTGAACGCCGCGCCATTGGCGGGCGTGACGCTCCACGACACGTTGACGCCCCGGATCGGCTGGCCGTCGGAGCCCAGCGCCACGAAGCTCAGCGGAAATGTGAGGGCCGCCCCAGTGGGAGCCGCCTGGCTGTCGCCGGCGATGCCGGTGACCGAGGAGGCGCGCGCGCCCGGACCACTTGAATCCTTGCACGCCGCGACGACGCCGAGGGCGCCGAGGGCGAGACCGACACACAACAGACCTTTCACGGTGCCTCCTTCTACTATTTGGGCACGACGCGGTACAAGACCTCGCCGTCTCGGATCATTCCGAACTGCTCGCGGGCAACGCGTTCCTGGACAATCGGGTTGGTTTCGAGATCGTGGGCAAGCGTGGCAAGCGAATCGATGTCGGTCCGCAACGCCACCACGCGCGACCGCTCCTCTGCAAACTGGCGCCGGATCGTGATCCAATCGGCGGTACTGTACTCCCCGCCCCACAACCCCAGCGCCAGCAGACCAACGCCGCCCCCAATGCCGGCCACGCGGAGGCGGGTCACAAGCCGTACAGATGCCGGCCGGGGTAATGCGCCACGTCGCCCAGCTCCTCGGCAATGCGTAACAGCTGGTTGTATTTGGCGACGCGCTCGCTCCGCGAGGCGCTGCCGGTCTTGATTTGTCCCACGCCCGTGGCGACGGCGAGGTCCGCGATGAACGTGTCCTCGGTCTCCCCGGAGCGGTGCGAAATGATCGAGCCGTAGCCATTGCCGCGTGCCAGCTCGATGCAGCGCAGCGTCTCGGTGAGCGTGCCGATCTGGTTGACCTTGATCAGGATCGCGTTGGCGACGCTCTCCTCGATGCCCCGGGCCAGCCGCTCGACGTTGGTGCAGAAGAGATCGTCGCCCACCAGCTGGACGCGCTCCTGCAGCGCCTCGGTCAGCTTGGCCCACCCCGTCCAGTCGTCCTCCGCCAGACCGTCTTCAATGGACACGATCGGATAGTGGTCGATCCAGCTCTTGTAGAGCGCGATCATCTCTTCGGCGCTCTTCCGGCCGCCTTTGCTCTTCTTGAAGGTATAATCGCCGTCGGCGTACAGCTCCGACGCGGCGACATCGAGCGCGATCGCGATGTCCTTCCCCGCCTCGAATCCCGCTGCGTCGATCGCCGCCATGATCGCTTCCAAGGCCGCTTCGTCGTTGGGAAGATCGGGCGCGAAGCCGCCTTCGTCGCCCACCGCCGTCGAGAGGCCGCGCTTGGCGAGCACCTTCTTGAGGGCGTGGAACACCTCGACGCCCATGCGCAGCCCTTCCGGAAAGGTCTCCGCGCCGATCGGCACGACCATGAACTCCTGCGAATCGACCGTGTTCGCGGCGTGCGCGCCGCCGTTCAGGATATTCATCATCGGGACGGGGAGGACGTGCGCCACCGGGCCACCGAGATAGCGATACAGCGGCAATCCGGCGTCCTGCGCCGCCGCGCGCGCGACGGCGAGGGACACCGACAAAATCGCGTTGGCGCCCAGGTGGCCTTTGTTCGGCGTGCCGTCCAGATCGAGCATGGCGTAGTCGATCGCGATTTGATCTTCGGCGGACATGCCCTCGAGCCGAGGCCCGATCACCTCGTTGACGTTCTTGACCGCCTCGAGCACGCCTTTGCCGCCAAAGCGTTTCTTGTCGCCGTCGCGCAGCTCGACCGCCTCGTGCTCGCCCGTCGAGGCGCCGCTGGGAACCGCGGCTGTGCCGGCCGCGCCGCTGGCGAGGGTCACGTCCGCTTCAACGGTAGGATTGCCGCGGGAATCGAGAATTTCGCGTGCGTGAACCGAAATGACGGTGCTCATGGTGGGACCAACCCTACCGTGCCTTTGACTGTAGGGCAACTATCGCGGCGCGTACTTCGTCCCGCAGTCGCTCCCGGTCCTCGGACGTGAGACCCTGCGTCGGGATCGGCGTACCAATCAGCAGCTGGATCGGCCTCGGCCGCAGTCGCCACGCGCCTTTCGGGAGAATCTCGAAGGTGTGATGGACGTAGATCGGCACGATCGGTACCTGCGCGGCGATGGCCAGGCCGAAGGGCGCGTTTTTGAATGGCAACAGCTCGCCGGTCCTGCTACGCGTCCCCTCCGGAAAGACGACGGGACACGATCCCCCGCGGATCAGCCGCGCCGCTTCGTCGTAGGCTGCGAACGCGCTTTTGCGCGCGGTGCGATCGATCGGAATGTGGCCCGCCGCACGCATCGCGCGGCCCAAGAGCGGGATGCGAAACAGCTCGCGCTTGGCGACGAACCGCACGGAATCGGGGAGTGAGGCGAACAGCGCCCAGATATCGAACATCGACGAGTGGTTGGAGGCGTACATCACCGGCTGGTCGCGCGGAATATTCTCCAGGCCTTCGGCCACAATCGGTGTGCCGGCGGCGCGCAAAATGTCGCGCGCCCAACCGGTGCCCGCCCAGTCGTACACACCGCCGCGCTTGTTGCGGACGCGAAACAGTCCGGCGAGCGCGGCGCCGCCGGCATGCACGATCCCGGAGATTATGAAGACGACGTAATACCAGACAGTCCGAACGCTCACGCGAAGTGATCGTATCCCGCGGGCAGCGGCACCGGCTTGTTATGGTCGAGCAGGCGCACGCCGCCGCGGCGGCCACCGGAGCCGCGCAGGCAGCTACCGATTCTGCTCAATTGCACGCCGGTCTGCGCGCGGAACGTGGAGGCGCTCGCGTCGCTGAACGCGGGCGGCATGGTCAATAGCAGCTCGAACTCCTCGCCGCTGGCCAGGGCCGCCATGGCGTCCACGTCTTCCCAGCACGGGATACGCTCGAGATTGATCTCGATGCCCACCTCGGACGCGGCGGCGAGATGCTGCGCGTCCGCCGCCAACCCGTCGGAGATATCGATCATGGCGCTCGCGCCGTGCGTCGCCAGCCAACGGCCGGCCTCGATGCGCGGCTCGGGACAGGCGTAGCGATTGCGCAGCGACTTCGACATCACCTTGCCGGTGCGGAAATGCTCCAACGCCCGGCCGGCACCGCCGAGGTAGCCGGTGACCCACAAGGCGTCGCCTTCCCGTGCTCCGGATCGCCGCACGGGATGCTCCACCATACCCAGCACGCAGACGTGGACGCCGTAATGATCGGCACGGGTTAAATCGCCGCCCAAGATGACGGCGCCGACGTTACTGGCCATATTCGCGACGCCTTCCATGATTTCCACCCCGGGATCGGCGCCGGTCGCACTCTTGTGTTCGGGCAGGCTCAGCGAGACGAGCAGACCAATCGGCGTAGCGCCTTCGGCGGCGAGGTCGGACAACGCGGCGCCGGCCGCGCGGAAGCCGATTTCGTTGAAGGCGAGCCAGTCGGTGCGGAAGTGCGTGCCTTCGAGTGACGCGTCGATGCTGACGGCCAGCGTCTGATCGCCCATGGGTACGAGCGCGCAGTCATCGCCCAGACTGTCGGTGTCTGGCAGGAGCGCGCCGATCCGCTGCAGGATCCCACGGATCCGATCGAACTCCCTGCCCGGACCGAGATTCACTGGATGCGCATCAGGCCACTGTCGGTGGCCACCCAAAGAAAATCGCGGTCGGCGGCGAGATCGCGCACTGCGCCGGGGACTTCGAACGGCACCGGATGCACGTGCATCGCTCCGCTGAGGTCGGCCTCGGCGAGCCCGCGTGTCCCGCCGATCCACAGTCCGCCACGAGCCGCGGCAATGGCGGTCGGTACGCCGAGGGTGAGCGGCAGCGGAATCGCGGTCCAGGCCGCGGTGGCGGGTTCGCGCCAGAGCAGCTCGCGCTCGGTGGTCATCACGACGGTGTCTTGCAGACGGCCCAGGGCGTACACGGTGACCCGCAGACTGGGACGGTCTTGCAGCTCAGGCGGCACGCTGATCGCATCCGCGCCCGGCAGCACCTGGCCAAGTCCACCGTTGGTCCCGACCCACAGCGTCTCGCCCACGGGGAGAAGGCTGGTGACGGCGAGCGGGCCCGACGCAATGTCGACGACGCGCTCGTCGGGCGTGATAAGGGACAGGCCGCGCCGCGTTCCCACCCAGACGCCGCGTTGCGTGGCGGCGAGACAGATCGCGTCCGGCACGTCCCACAACCGGGACTCGAAGGAGGAGGACTCGACGCGGAGCACGCCTTGCTCCGTCGCCAGCCAGAGCTGACTACCAACCGCAAGCAGGCGACGAGAGTAAAGGAAAGAGAATCCGAGGGCGGCGCCCCCGCCCTCCGCCGTGCGTGTAGCGGAAAGATCATTTGCGACCCACGTCAGACCACGGCGCGCGGACCCCAGCCCCGGTCGCGTGTTGCCGGCGGCCCAGATACCATTCCCGTCCGCGGCCGCGGCGAGAGCGCCGACCGCGGGGGTGATCAAGCCGTACGTGAGCACTTCCCATTCTCCTGTCTGTCTATCTACCCGCACGAGTCCCAACCCATTCGTGCCGAAAAACATCTCCGGACGGTCCGGCGTCGCCGCGGCGGCCGTGAACTGATGGGACCGTAGCCGCGTATCCGTCAGGATTGCCGCCCGCATCGCCTCGGCCAACGGCGCGCGCGCGAGCGCCGCCTCCACGGTCAGCGGTGGGTCAACCTGTCCGGAGGGCATCGCGCCCGGCGTCCAGATGCGTCCATCCACGTCGTACCGGATCAACCCAAGTCCGGCGCCGAGATCGAACCACACACTGTTGCCAGAAGGATCTGCGATCAGGCGTCGGATCCTGCCTTCCGGATAGCCGTCGAGCCGGGTAACCGGCAGCCGGAACCGGCGAGCGCTCCGGTCGTAAATCAGCAGGCCATGCGTCGTCGCCGCGAAGACGAGCCACGACGATGCTGCCACCGCTTCGATATCTGAAAAATCGGAAATCAGCACGCGACTGTCGGGCCCGAAGAAAATGTTTGGCCGGCCCGACGGGCGGCCGGATCCCGTCGCGCAACCAACTGCGATAATAACCGCCCCAGCCAGGGTACGGCCACGGCCGCTCTTCACAATTCTCACACCGTTTCTGGTGCCTCGAGTGCTGCGAGAACCGGAGGAGGGGGCAGCTTTACCTCTTTCCAGGTCCGCCACACCTCCGGCAGCGTGGCAAGCACGTCCGCGGGCCGAAGACTGCGGGCGGTCCACTGCCGCGCTCCGAGTTCCGCCGCCCGTCCGAGCGCATGGGCGCCTAGGGCGGCGGCCTCCGCGGGAATAGCGCCGCGCGCGAGGAATGCGCCGATAAACCCCGCCAGCAGATCCCCGCTCCCTCCCGTTGCAAGTCCAGGATTGCCGCTCGCAACCACATGCTCGGGCCCGCGCAGGTCGGCGATGACGGTCGGTACGCCTTTAAGCAGAACTGTGCACTTGAGCTTGGCGGCGGCGCGCGCGGCGGCGGACCAACGATCGTTGGCCGCTTCGTCGGCGAGCGCGTCGCCGGCGAGCGCGCGGAATTCTCCGAGATGGGGCGTGCAGACGATCGATCGACTGCCTCCCCCCGTTGGCACGTCGGCACGGAACAGATGCAGCGCGTCGGCATCGAGCACCGTGGGAACCGGCCGGCGCGAGAGGACGTGGCGAACGAATTGCTCCCGAACATCCGTCCGGCCCAACCCCGGTCCGAGCACGACCGCGTCCGCCCACTCGAGCGCCTCGGCGGCGGCTGACTCGAGCTCCGCGCCAAGTGCAGACTCGACCGTCAGGAGATCGGGGAGGCTCGCTTGCGCCGCCGCGATCGTTTCGCGTGCCGCCACCAATTTGACGAGACCCGCCCCCGCGGCGAGCGCGGCGCGCGCCGCGTGCAGCGCCGCGCCGCTCATCCCGTCGGCCCCGCCCACCACGCACACCCGGCCGCGATCACCCTTGTGCATCTGCGGCGCGAGGCGCGGCAGGCGCTCGGCGGCCCACGCGTCGGTGACAAGCACCGGCCAGGAGGCGTCAGGAGGTGGAAAACCAATGTCCACGACGACCACCTTGCCGCACCATTCGCGCGCGAGCAGGTGACCGCGGCGCGTACCGCCGAACGTAACCGTGAGCTGTGCGTGAATCGGGCCGTGCGCTTCCCCGCTCGTCAAATCGAGCCCGGTCGGTCCGTCGACGGCGACAATCGGCGCGCCGTAGGCCGTGAGCCGCTGTGCGAGCGCGAGGACGTCGCCCTTGGCAGGGCCGGCGGCGCCCGTGCCGAGCAGCGCATCGACCACGATGCCGGCCTGCGGCCACGCTTCTTCCCGGCCCAGCTCGCGCACCCCATCCAGGCGCGCGAGCGCGCGATTGTCGATCGCGTCGTCAGTTTTGGGATCGACGGCCGTGACCCAGACGGGAATGCCTGCGGCGTGAAGGGCGCGCGCGATCACCCACCCATCCCCCCCGTTGTTGCCGGCGCCCGCGGCGACGAGCACGCCCGTCGCGACGGCGCCGGGAAGCTCGGCCACGAGCACCTGCACGACCGCTCGGCCCGCCGTCTCCATCAGGACTCGGCTCGGCACGCGATACTGGGTGCGCGCGGCGGCGTCCCATGCCGCCGCTTCGCTCGCCGAGAGAACCGGGATGTGATTCAAGGAGTAAAACGCCCGCGGGTGGCGGGCGGGCAAATCAGGACGACGAAACTCCAGGCCAGCGGTATCCCGCCCCTGCCTTGAAAACCTCCGCGAATTCGTACACGCGCTCGAAGTCCTCGAGCCGATCGGTGGGCTGACGCGCCAGCAAGCCGACCTCGATCAGCATGAAGACGATCTGCCCGAAATCGTCCGTGGTGTGGAGGCCCCAATGCGTCAGCACGGAGTTGGCCAGCATGCCGAACTGCTCCAGCGCAAAGTCGCGGCAGGCCCATGCCAGCTCGGCACCGCTCAGATGGCGGCGTGCGGGCAGCTTGGTCTGCGCGAACTCGAGGGCCGCGAGCACGAACACGTAGGCGCGCTCGTTGTACTTGCCGTCGCGCTTGCGAATCTCGGCCAGCGCCGCTTCGAGCGTAGCGACGTCGCTCATCGGCGGGCCTCGCCAGCCGGTGGAATGGGGGGCGCCGGCGGCGCCGGCGGGGTGGCCGGGGGGGGCGGCGTCACGACCCGGATGCCGCCCGAGCGGCGTTCGGAACGCTCTTCGGTCGGCGGCACGTCGAGCAATGCCAAGGCGAGCACGTCGTCAATCGTTTCCACAAGCTTGATATCAAGCAACTTCCGTACCTCTTCTGGCAAGTCAATAAGGTCGTTCTTGTTGCGCTCGGGAACGAGCACCGAGGTGACCCCGGCGCGCGCGGCCGCGGTGAGCTTTTCCTTCAGGCCGCCGATCGGAAGCACCCGACCGCGCAGGGTCAGCTCGCCTGTCATTGCCACGTCGTGGCGGGACGGCCGTCGGCACAAAAGTGAAGCGAGCGCGGCCGCAATTGTTATACCCGCCGATGGGCCATCCTTCGGTACTCCGCCCGCGGGCACGTGCAGGTGGACGTCCGACTGTGTAAACGCGTCCAACGGGATGCCGAGCGCGCCGGCGCGGGCGCGCAGCAGGCTCCAGGCCGCCTGCGCCGATTCCTTCATCACATCGCCGAGCTGGCCGGTCAAGGTGATCTGCCCCTTGCCCGGCATCCGGATCGCTTCGATGAACATGATGTCGCCGCCGACGGGCGTCCACGCGAGACCGGTGGCCACGCCGATCTCCGGCGCGCGCCCCGCCACCTCACTCTGCACCTTGGGCAGGCCGGCATACTTCTCGAGGTTCTTCGACGACACCTTCACCATCGTCGATTTGCCCTCGACGACTTCGAGCGCCGCTTTGCGCAAGACGCCCTGGATCTCGCGCTCCAGCTGCCGCACGCCCGCTTCGCGCGTGTACTCGGCGATCAGGCGGTCCAGCGCACCGTCGGCGATGTGCGCGCGCTCGTTCTCGCCGCCGAGCCCCGTTTCTTTGAGTTGGCGCGGCATGAGATAGCGTTTGGCGATCTGCAGCTTCTCTGACGGCGTGTAACCGACGAGCGTGAGCTGCTCCATGCGATCGAGCAACGGATCGGGGATGGGCACCGTGCTGTTGGCGGTCGCGATGAACATCACCGCCGACAGGTCGAACGGCACCTCGAGATAGTGATCCACAAAGGTCGAGTTCTGCGCCGGATCGAGCACTTCGAGCAGCGCCGCGGTGGGATCGCCGCGCACGTCGGCGCCCATCTTGTCGACCTCGTCGAGCATGAGCACCGGACTGCGCGTCTCACTGCGTTGCAACGCGTGAAGGATGCGTCCGGGAATCGCGCCGACGTAGGTGCGGCGGTGGCCGCGGATCTCCGCCTCGTCGCGCACGCCGCCGAGCGAAACGCGCGTGAACTTGCGTCCCAGCGCCTCGGCGATGCTCTGGCCCAGCGACGTCTTGCCGACACCCGGCGGTCCCACAAAGCAGAGGATCGACCCCTTGGCGTCCGGGTTCAGCGTCCGGACGGCGAGATACTCGAGGATGCGCTCTTTGATCGTCTTGAGGTCATAGTGATCGCGGTCGAGGATCTCGCGGGCGGTCTTGAGCTCCAGCCGGTCCTCCGTCACGCGTGCCCACGGCAGCGCGGCGAAGACGTCGAGATACGTGCGCGCCACCTGATACTCGGCCGACTGCGGCGACATCTGGCGCAACCGCTTCAGCTCGCGGTCGGCAACTTTCTTGGCCTCGGCCGACAGCTGTGCCTCTTCCAGGCGCTTCGCCAACTCCTCGAGCTCGTCGTCCCCTTCGCCCTCGCCCAGCTCCTGGCGAATCACCTGCAGCTGCTCACGCAGCACGTACTCGCGCTGGTTCTGGTCGAGCCGCGATTTCACCTTCTCCTGGATCTGCGTCCCCACTTCGAGCACCTGCAGCTCCTGCATCAGGAACTCGCCCAGGCGCTCCAGGCGCCTGGTCACATCGTCGATCGCGAGCAGCTCGGCCTTGGCCGGCAGGGCGAGATCCAGATTGGCGGCGATGAAATCGGCGAGCTTGCCGGCCTCCTGGATGCCGGCCAGCACCTCGTGCAGCTCGGCACCGAGGTAGGGGGCGATGTCGATCACCCGGGAGAACTGCGCGATGACGGTGCGCTTCAGCGCCTCAGTGCGGGCGTCTTCGAGCAGGTTCTCGGTGATCCCTTCACTGTCGGCCATCAGCCACTTTTCGCCCTGCGCCACGTTGCTGAGGCGCGCGCGCTCCAGGCCCTGCACCATGACGCGGACCGAGCCGTCGCCCAGCTTGAGCATGCGTACGATCGTGCCGAGCGTACCGACGTCGTAGATCTGGTGCGGGAGCGTATTCATGACCGCGCCCTCGGGCGGCTCCATCGCGCCCATCGACTTCACGACGCCGAGCAGCAGGCGCTTTTCGCCCTGGATGATCTCGTCGATCAGTTGGACGGCTTTGGGATCTGTGAGCGCCAGCGGCAGGACGACGTGCGGATAAACGACGAGCTGGCCCAGGGGGAGGACCGGCAGACGCTCCATCACGTCACGCGCACCGACTGCGTGCCCGACGAGCGCGGTGGCTGTTTGGCGAGCCGGATCTCGAGGAACCCATGCTCGTACGTGGCCCGGACGGATGCGGGATCGACCACCACCGGCAACCTGAACCGACGTTCGAACGGCCCGATCTGCACTTCCATCGCGTGATAGTGGCGCTTCCCCGACTGCCGCATGCCGCTGCGCTGGCCCGAAATCTTGAGGATCCCCTCGTCCAGCTCGACGCTGAAGTCCTCGGCGCGCATGCCGGCGATGTCCATGTGCACGATGAGCTCGTTATCGGTCTCATAGACGTCGGTGCGCGGCTTCCATTTGGGCGAGGCGACGAAGCCGACGGGACGCCCGTGGGCGACTTCGTTGAAGTAGACGTCGAGCTCGTCGGCGAGGTGCACCGTGAGCGAGCCCGAGCCGCGGGAGGGACGATTGGGAAGACCGCTCTCTGCCATGCGCTGCTAAGATAACGTGCAGCGCAATCCGGCGCCGCTGCCGGGTTAGCTATCGACGGTCGATCTCCAGTGCACCGTGACCGCCGACCCATCCGCAATGATCGCCGAGACGGGGGTCTTGAAATCGGGCCCTACGTCGAAGCGGCAGAGGGCGCCGGGCTGGTAGTCCACGCGCAAATTCCCGCAGTGCCACACCCTCCAGCGCGGGTGGTCGACGCGGTATTCCAGGGTCTCTTTGCCCGGCTCGCCGTTGTATCCCCAGTGCCGCACCGTCAGGAATTCCTCTATCGTGCCGGGACCCGGTTCCCGTCCCTCGCCCTCGCCGGTCCCGCCCAGGGTGCACCAGTGATTCCCGATATCCCATTGATACTCGACGTCAGGAGGCGGGCCGGGGTCCACCTTGTTGCGCATCGGCAGCACCAGATAGGGCTCTCTATAGAGGAGGCGCGCGATGCCGCCAACCATCGGTCGCGGGACGAGCTCCCGGATGAAGACCACGCCGTGGCGGGCGCCGCTCTCGGTCGCGCGTCGCACGTAGAAGCGGAGATTGACCTCCTCGAAGTCCTGATGAAACGGGATGGGTGCGCCGAGCACCTTCGTCCCGAGAAACTGAAATCCGAGAATGCTGACGAGGGTCTTCCCACGCCAGGAGTCGAGCGTGGTGCCGAGTGGGACGCGATCGATGATGCGGGCCGGGTCGATGGCGTACGTCACCATGATGAGGTTGCGCCATTGCGCACTCAGGAATGGACGGCTAGCCTCGCTCATGCCCGATTCCTACTCCGCTCCACGCCTGGAGCCCAGGGACCTGCGCCGGGTGGTGATCGCGGCGGCGGTCGGCAACATCATCGAGTGGTACGACTTCTACGTGTTCGGCAGCCTGGCCGCAATCCTTTCAGTCAAATTCTTCGAGCCGACGCATCCGGTCGCTGCGTTACTCAGCACCATCGCCCTGTTCACCATTGGATTCTTGATTCGCCCGCTTGGAGCGCTGCTGTTCGGACGCCTGGGCGATCTCGTGGGTCGTAAATACACTTTCCTCATCACTTTGAGCGGCATGGGAATCTCGACGGCGCTCATCGGCGTCGTTCCGACCTATGCCAGCATCGGCCTCGCGGCGGCGATCCTGCTCTTCCTCCTCCGGCTGGTGCAAGGCCTATGCCTTGGTGGGGAGTATGGCGGGGCCATCACCTACGTGGCCGAGCACGTGTCGGACGAGCGACGCGGCTTCTATACCGGGTGGCTGCAGACCTCGCCCACACTCGGCATCGTGGTCTCGCTGGCGGTGGTGATCGGGACGCGTACGGCAGTCGGGCCTGAGGCTTTCAACGCTTGGGGGTGGCGGATTCCGTTCGTGGCCTCGCTGCTGCTCGTCGGGGTCGCGATCTACATCCGCTGGCGCCTGCAAGAGACGCCCATCTTCCAGCAGATGAAGGCCAAGGCGCAGACGTCGTCCAATCCGTGGCGCGAGGCGTTCACCGGACAGAATCTCAGATACGTCGGTATCGCGACCGTCGTCGTGCTCGGCGAAGGATGCGTGTGGTATTCGAGTCAGTTCTGGGCGCTGTTCTTTCTGCAAAACGTCAGCAAGCTCGACGTCCTCAGCTCGAGCATCATCGTCGGCGCCGCTCTGCTCATCGCGACACCAACGCTGGTGCTGGCGGGGTGGCTGTCGGATCGCATCGGCCGCAAGCCGATCATCCTCACCGGCTTTCTGCTCGCGGCGGTGACGTACTACCCGCTGTATGCGTTGCTCGGCAGAGTCGCGCAGCCCGGCGCGATCAACTACGCGATGGCCATTCTGATCGTGGTCGTGCTGGTATCCTACGTGGGGATGGTGTACGGCCCGATCGCGGCGTTTCTCGCCGAGTACTTCCCGAGCCGCATCCGCTACACCTCAGTCTCGGTACCGTATCACATCGGGAACGGGTGGGGCGGCGGGCTCGTGCCATTCATCACGACGTACGTGTGGACGCGCACGCACAGTCTCGGTTGGACACTGGCGTATTCGATCGCCGTGCCGGCGGTCGCATTCCTATTTTCGCTGTGGCGGATGCCGGAAACCCGGCACATCAAGATCTGGGGCGGAACTAGCGCGGCGTCAGCCGGGTCGCGTTGACCCAGAACCAATCGTCAGGCAGACCCCCTTCGAGCAACTGCGCAATCACGCCACGGCGCACGTCGACGACTAAGGGATAGGAGGGCCACGGACAGCAGCGCGGCGCGCGTCACTACGCTTTGCCGCCCTGCTGCTCCCACTGCTGGCGCCGTTGCGCGACGCTGTTGGCGAATTCGAGCGGCTGCTTGCGGAAGAGGCTCGCGAGCTGGTCGCTGAAGCCGAAGATCGCCCACGGAGCGCGCTGCTGTACGTAGGTGAGCAGATCATGTACCTGTTTTTCCTTGGCGGGGATCGTCGCGGTGCCACCGTGACAGGCAACGATCGCTTCGTACGTCTTCCCCGTGGGAATGAAGTTCACGCTGTGCTTGGTGATTTTTTTGTAGCCCCACAGCACATCCTGAACGCGCAGGACGTTGAAGCTGAAAAAGCGCGACTGCACGAGATATTTGTTGCCCAGGCGCCAGCCCCCGCCGCCTTTGAGCATCGGGTGGTCGAAATCGTGCTCGGCCTCGACGGCAACGCCCATGGGGTCGCCCCAGGCAGCCACACGCTGGTGCAATGGATGGCTTTCCGGTGCGCGCAGCGCGCACCAGGCGGGAATCGCCTGCCAGGCGAACAACGCGATGAAGAGCAGCGCCACGATGATGACGACGTAGCCCGGCCGGCGGAACGAATCGCCGTCGAGATAGAATGGATAGAAATTGCTGCGCAGCGACAGCATTTCCTTGCTGTCGAACAGCCGGTTCTCGAGTCCCTCGGGCCAGGGCGCCAGCCTCCCTTCTACTATCTGGGACTCGCCCCCCGCCGTCCGGACGACCAGGAAGCGGTTCCCAAACACCAGCGCGCGATAGGCGCCCGATTCCTCGCGGCTCGTCTCGACGCCCCCGGTCGTGTGCACGCGATACTGGCGCAGGCCGGTGTCGAGCACCTTCTCGCCGGCGACGCGGGCGTAGTAGCGCGGAGTCAGGGACACATCGCTGATGGAATCGAGATCGGCGCGCGCCAGCGGGTACGGACCGCGCAGGAAGTTGGCGATGTAGCGCTGGTTGCTAGTCGCGGCGAGGAGGCCAATCACGAGCACAACCGTCCAGGCGCCAAAGCGCCGCCGGGCAGCGATGCGAATGCGCTTGCCGATCCAATTTTCCATCGGGGCCCTCTGCGGAGAAGTCGGGCCACACTATAGCGAACGGCTTTGTGAGAGGCTAGCATAGCGCTATGCGTTCTCTCCCATACGTTTGCGCGATCGCTCTCGCCGCCGTGGCGGGAGGAGCCTGTCGGAAACCTGCTGGCAAAGATGGCGCCGGCAGCGCCGCCGCCACGACGCCGCCCGACTATCACAACCCCGCGGGCTCCGGATTCAGTCAGCAGGCACCCGATAGTTTCCGCGCGCGCTTCTCCACGACGCAAGGCGACTTCGTAATCGCCGTGCATCGTGCCTGGGCCCCGCTCGGCGCCGACCGCTTCTACAACCTGGTCCGCTCCGGCTTTTTCAACGGCGTCCGGTTCTTTCGCGTGCTGCCCGGGTTCATGGCGCAATTCGGAATTCATGGCGACACGGCCGTAACGGCGGCGTGGCGCGAGCGGCGCATCGCCGACGATCCCGTGCGCCGCACCAACCTGCGCGGCATGGTCACGTTCGCGACGGCGGGGGCCGGCACGCGCACGACGCAGGTCTTCATCAATTACGGCAACAACGACCGGCTCGACGCGATGGGATTCGCGCCGTTCGGTCAGGTGGTCGAAGGGATGGAGGTCGTGGACAAGCTGTACGGCGGGTATGGCGAGGGCGCGCCGCAGGGGCGCGGCCCCGATCAGTACCGGCTGAATGTCGAAGGCGAGAAGTACATGGCGCGCCAGTTCCCGCGTCTCGACAAGATTACGAGCGCTAGGGTCGAGTAATCTGGCGGAGGCGGCCCTGCGCCTCGCCATTCGTCGAATCCCGCCGCACCGCTTCGCGGAACGCGGCGACCGCGGCGGCCGTGTCCCCCTTCATGAGATTGATGTTGCCCCGGAACGTCGAGAGATTCGACGACGCCGGAAACTGTTCTTCGTTCAAGCGCAGAATGGCGAACGCCTCGTCGTACTTCCCGCCGCGCGCCAGCCGGAAGGCGGCGATGTCGAGCGTCGGCTCGCCGAAGTCGTACGCGGCGCGGCCGTAGTAGCGCTGCCGCAGCGCGCGATAGGCGCGCGCCGCGGAATCAGCGCCCGCCGTCTGCGCCGTCTCCTGGATCAGCTGCTCGAGTCCCATCGGCCGGCTGACACCGCGGTGGCACGTGTTACACGTGACCTCGACGTGACTCGTCATCTGCATATGCTCGGGTAAGGTGTCGAGACGTCGGTTGATCTCCTCGACCATGCGCATCATCTGTCGTGCCGTCAGCTTGGTGCGCTTGTCGTCCTTGGCGAAGTCGAACGCGCTGAGCGGCTGCCCTTCCTGGCCCACGTGACAGTACTGACACCGCACGCCGAGCGCGCCGGCAAAGTTGCGCATCATGCCGATGACTTGAATGACCGGCGTGTTCTTCGGAATGACTTTGACGTTGGTCAGCGAGTCGGGCGGAAAGTGGCCGGAAGCCTGCACCAGCGCCACCACCGCAAGGGAGAGCAGCATCATGGCACTACTGATACGCCGCGATTCCGCGGTCCGCCACCTCGAGACCTGCTTCTCTACCGTTTCCTGACGCTCGGGCGCTTACTTCAAATCCGCCGCACGCCCGGCTCGGTGGTGCGATAGCCGAGCCGGATCCATACAACACACAGCGAAACGTTGATCAACAGGCCGAGCCATGGCTCGAACAGCGCGAGCACGGTGGCGACGACATACACACTGAGCCCCAGGTTGTACGTGCGACGGACGCCGGCAATCGTCTCTTCGCCGACGCCGGGGCGCAGCAAGCCGCTGTGGACCATCGTGTGAAACAGCAGGTTCCACGACAGCGCGTTGAGCACGAACGCGCCGCAATAGAGCGCCGCGGCCGGCCGCGCTTCGGGTGTCGCCAGATAGGACGCGAGCACCGCCGTGGGGAACGGAATAAATGTCACCGCGAGCAGCAGCAAGCCGTTCGCGAACAGGATCGGGTAGTTCACCCCATGGATCATGCGCAGCAGCTCGTGGTGGTTGACCCACATGATCAGAATGACGAAAAAGCTCAGCAGGAAGGCGACGTACGACGGCCATAAGCCGAGCAGGCCCGCCCATAAGCCGTGCTCCACGTGGGGCACGCGAATCTCGAGAATGAGCAGCGTGATGGCGATGGCAAAGACGCCGTCACTGAATGCTTCAACGCGGTTCGTGGACTCGGCCATAAGGAGAGACTACAGTGGAATTGCTAGAGACACTAGATTGCGGAAACTCACAAGGCTGCTTTCTCATGCGTTTCGTTCTGCCTGCACTGCTGATCGCGGTCGCCGCCTGTAGCAAGGACTCCTCGGGTCCCTCCTCGGCGTTTCGGTGTCTCAACGATACGCTGCCGACAACCGGGCCGGCGACGCTCGCGGTGACCGGCCAGGTCGAATCCAACGCCCTGTCGCCCGCGCCGCTGTCGGGCGCGGCCGTTGCGGCCTTTCGCACGGGCGATACGACGACGCTCGCGTCGGGCACCAGCAACACGCCGGGGTTTTATTCGCTACAGATTCTCACGGGCGGCACCCCGCTCGACGGCTACATTCGCCTCACGCACAGCGGCTATCTCCCGACCTACGGCTATCCTCCCCGGCCGCTCGTCGCTGATGCGACCGAGAACGTGCTCATGATTACGAGCACCGAGATGGGCCTGCTCGGCGCGGCGGCCGGCGTGACACAGACGGCGGGCAAAGGCTTCGTCGCGGTGATCGTGGAGGATTGCGACGGCACGGCGCTCACGGGCGCGACGGTATCGACCACTCCCGCGGGGACGGTGCGCTACAACACGGCGAGCGGGCCAAGCTCGACGGCGACTTCCACGGTGAGCGATGGCGTCGCGTATGTCTTCAACGTCACGGCCGGCAACGTCGTCGTCAGCGCGACCGGCGGCGGGCACACGCTGCGCCAGCATACGGTGGACGCGCGCGCCGACGCGCTTACACTGACGCAAGTCCAGCCCTAAAGAAGCTCCGCCACGACTATCTGTTCCGGGGCGCCGTCCACCAGCGGGCCCCGGGCGAAGTCGCCGTAGATCTCCCGCACGCGAAAGCCGCCCCGCGCCAGCAGGTGCCGCAGCTCGGCGGGCAGGTACCAGCGCATGTCGAACGCCTGCACGTGGCGCTCGTTGCCGACGTAATAAATCAGCTCCACCTCGCTGACCTGGTCGACCCAGCGCACGCGCACGACGCGCGCCCCGCGCCGGAAGGTGCGCCCGTCAGGCAGGCGCTGCTCCGGCGTGTCCTCGGGCTCGGTGCCATCGGCGCGGGCCAGCAAATCGAAGCGCGGATTGAAGACGTCGAAGATCAGCCGGCCGCCGGGCGTGAGATGGCGAGCGGCGGCAGCGAGAAAACGCAGCTGCGCGTCCGCGGTGGTGAGGTGCTGCACGACTCGGAACGGCGCAATGATCAAGGCGTACTGCCCGCCGAAATCGAAGTCGTGCATGTCGTGTTGATGTAGAGTGACGCGCTGCTGCACCACGGCCGGCTCGGCGGCCAGCTTGGTGCGACAGCGCTCCAGCATGACGGGAGAGCCGTCGAGCCCCGCGATTGCACAGCCGGCGCGCGCGATCGGCAGAAGCACCCGGCCGGTGCCGCAGCCGATCTCGAGCACCGCCCCGCGCACCGCCTTCGCTTCAGTTACGTAGAACGGGACGTCGTCACGCGTCGCGTACAGCGGCACGTGGTCGTACAGCAGTCCGAAATCGGGAATTGCGTCGTAGAACGAAGCCACTACGGCTTGATCGAAACCGTCAGCACACGCCCGTCACGGGAGACCTCGGCCTTTGGGGCTCGCAGCGACACAAGCGGCGATTCGACACGCACGTTGCCGGAGTCGGTCGTGACTTTGACCGTCGAGTCGGCGCCGACGACCGCGCGCAGCGTCTGGCTGCCAGATTCCTGCACCACCGGCGTATTGAACGTGACCTGCAGTGCGTCGCCCGCGCACGCCTGCAGCCAGCGCGTATGCAACAACACTCCCGGTTCGACCTGCAGCAGGTTCTGCGGATCGATGCCGCACAGGCCGAGGTAGCGGCCCTGGACGGTCACGACGAGCTGCACGCCCGGCGCGGCAAGGATGCTGTCCACCTGCGCGCGGCGAATCGCGCGCAACCCCGCGACGCCCGAATCGGCCTGGGCCCGCAGCGCCCGCATCACGAACCGCGTCTCCGCCTGCCGGCGTAACGTCAGCTCTTCGGCGCGGTAGCCCGAGGCATCGGCAAGCGCGTCCTGCACTGTGAGATTCTGGTTCATGAGCCGGGTCTTCCAGGACGGCCCTTCGAGCACGTCGAGCAGCCATCCCAGTGCGGGCCCGGTGGCGTAGTAGCGCAGCCGGATCGACAACGCGACGTCTTCCGTGAGCTTGTGCAGGCCCGTGCGTTTGTTCGTGCGCAGTCGCTCCGCGCCGGCGCGATCGGGGAAGTCGCGCTGCCGCGCCGCCAGCTGCACGGACCGCACGAGGGTATACTCGGCGAGGCCTTCGTTGAGCTCGGCGAGTTGCTCGAAGTTCGCGAGCTCGCTGCCGAGCGCGCGCTGGCGCGATTCGCGCACCGCCAGAAACTCCCGCGCGAGGGCGCGCCGCTCCACCGTGCTCGTCGCGTCCTCGGCGGCCGCGAGGATGCGCCCCTCCCGCCCCATGCCGGCCTCGTTCTGCGGGTCGAACACGGGATAGCTCGTAACCAGAAAGGAATTCTCGCCCTGACCGAATTTCTTACCATCGGCGCGCGCGGCGGCTTCGAACACGTGAAACGCCTCGTGCGTGGTGAGCCCGATGAGCGTCGCGATGCCGGCCGAATCGCCGACGACGACCTGTGCCGTCCTGCGGCCCTGGAGCTCGGTGCCGGTGCTCGCGGCGCCGCGATCGGCCGATGGCTGCCAGCCACCCCACGGCTCGGCGCGAGAGTCAGAGGCGACGGGCACGAACCCCGCCGGCAACGCGCCATGCCAGCCGAGCAGCAGCGTGCCCTGGTCGCGCAGCACGTAGAGCACCGGAATGGTATCGGGCCGGAACCCCGGCCAGATCGAGTCGCCCATCTGGCGGCCCAGTCGCATGATCCATTCGTGCGCCGTCGCGATCCGGGCCGCGGTTTCCTGCGGCGGTTGCTGCACCAGCAATGCGAGACAGAGTGCTGCCGGCACCATCACGATTTCTTGACGAAGGTGACCGTTGCGACGTTGCGCACCCGGCCATTGATCACGAAGTGCCGGTTGGCAGCGCGCGTGGTGGGTTTTTTGGGATTCGTATCGGCGTCGCGTGCCTTGTAGGTCTTGCCGTCGTCCCCGCCAGAATCGTACGCCGGCAGCGACAGCGTGCGCCGCGCCACCCACGCGCCGTTCTCGAGGAGATTCACGCTCGATGCGCCCGTGAACCAGTCAGGGCTCGGCGCGACCATGTTGACGACCGAGACGAAGGGATGCGCGGCATCGACGCGCACCGTCGACACCATCGAGTCCTTCCAGTTCTTCAGCCCGCCCGATTCGAACTCCATCAGCGCGTTGCCCTGGTCCATCGCGGAGCGGATCTCCGTGTCGAGCGGCGAGTGCTTCCCTTCCTCCGACAGGCGCTCGAGGCCGGGTGTGGGACGGCGGCCGACGGCAAAGATCGAGTACTTGGCGTTATGCGACGCGCCGATCATGCCGGAGAAATGCCCATCCGACGGATACTCGAAAGGGTGCGTGGTCTTGGTCCACGTGCTCTTGATGATCACGGTGTATTCCGCGGGGGCCGTAGGGGCGGCGGGCGCCGCGGCCGGCGCTGTTGCCTGCGATCCGCGTGGCGGCGCATTCTTGGCGCCCTCTTTCCCACACGCAGCGAGGATGACGATTGCGGCACAAAAGAGATGTGTCGGGCGCATGACGACTCCAGGTTAGCGAGAGCGTTAGAACTAGCCTCGTTCCGTCTGAAGCACAATCGGCGCGCGGTCCAGCAGTACTAATTGTGCTGTTGTGCGCGGGCGGTGCTGCGAAACAGCATGTGCGGTATGTCGGCGTGCATGAAGTCACGCTCGTAGACCAGGCCGGTCTTTACGAGCACGCGTTGCGAGCCGACGTTGGCGCGAGTCGTGACGGCGATCAATGTCGGAAGCCCCAACGCCTCGCGGCCAAGCCGCAGCAATTCGCGCGCGACTTCGGTGGCGAGGCCTTTGCCCCAGTACCGCGGATAGAACCCGTAGCCCAGCTCGACCTCGTCCGTTCCTTCTACATCCAGGTGGCGCAGCACGCAGCGACCGGTCATCTGGTGGTCGTGCGCATCGCGCAGCATGTACAGGCCGTGCCCGTAGCGGTCCCAATGCTCGAGATTCTTTTCGAGATACGCTGCCGTCCCGGCCGCGTCACGCACGCCGCCAAGCAGCGCCATGTAGGCGGGATCGCTGTCCATCTCGCGAATCGCGTCGAAGTGCTCGGGTAGCACACGCTCGGCAACGAGCCGCGCGGTCGTGAACGAGTTGATAAGCGCCATTTGAACGGCTAGAGCTAGCCGCGGGCTCGGCACCGCGCTAGCATAGCCGCTCCTCTCACTGCCGGCACCGCCATGCGCTACTCCACACTCGTGCTCGCCGCGACGCTTCTGGTCCCGTCGCTTTCCGCCCAGGGTACGCGACTGCTGCGCCAACCCACCGTCAGTCAGACGCAGATCGCGTTCGCCTATGCGGGCGACATCTGGATCGTTGGTCGCGAGGGCGGCGACGCGCGGCGGCTCACGAGCTTTCCCGGCACCGAGTCCAGCCCGCACTTCTCGCCGGACGGCAAGCAGATCGCCTTCACGATGCAGTACGGCGCGAACTACGACGTCTACGTGATCGACGCGAGCGGTGGCACGCCGCGCCGGTTGACGTGGCATCCCGGGCCCGACGTCGCGCGCGGCTGGACCCCCGACGGCCGCCGCGTGCTGTTCAGCTCGCCGCGCGTGCACGCACCCGCGGTCGGCGTGCACCAGCTGTGGACCGTGGCGTCGAATGGCGGCGTGCCCGAGCGGCTTCCCCTCCCCGACGCCCTGCGCGGCTCCTACTCGCCCGACGGACAGAGGCTCGCGTACGAAAAAGTGACGCGCTGGGACGTCGAATGGCGAAACTATCGCGGCGGCCAGACGCACCCTATCACGATCTACAATGTCGGCACGCAGGCGGTGGACACCCTGCCCTCGCCCGGATCGCTCGACCTCTGGCCCGCATGGATGGGCGACGCCATCTACTTCATCTCCGACCGCGACTGGGCGGGGAACGTCTGGAAATACGACGTGACCTCGAAGCAGGTCACGCAGCTCACGCATTTCAAAGACTACGACGTCAAAACGATGGACGCCGCCGCCGGCGCCATCGTGTACGAGCAGGCGGGTTACCTGCACTTGCTCGATCCCGCGAGCGCGGCCGATCGCCAGCTTGCGATCACGTGCCTCGGCGACCGGCCGTGGGCCGAGCCGCGCTGGGTAGATGCGGCGCCGTTGATCGAGTCCGCCTCACTCTCACCGAGCGGCGCGCGCGCGCTGTTCTCGGCGCGCGGCGAAGTGTTCTCCGTACCGGCGCAGAAAGGCGACGCCCGTAATCTCACGCGCTCGCCCGGAGCGGCCGACCGCACACCGGTGTGGTCGCCCGACGGCAAGCAGGTCGCGTGGTTCTCGGACGCGAGCGGCGAATATCGGTTGATGATCGGCACGCAGGAGGGCCTGACCCCGCCGCGCGAGATCAAGTTCGAGCACCCGACGTTCTTCCATACGGCCGACTGGTCGCCCGACGGGAAGTACATCGCCGTCACCGACGAAGGCCTGAACATGCTGCTCGTCGAGGTTGCGACCGGGAAGGTGACGCGGATCGACGGCGATACCTACGCGCACCCCGAGCGCACGTTCGAGCCGGCGTGGTCGCCCGACTCGCGCTGGCTCGCGTACGCAAAGCGGTTGCCGAGCCAGTTCCATGTCGTGATGGGCTACTCGATGGCCGACAAGAAATCCTACCAGCTGACGGACGGTCTTTCCGACGCGATCAGCCCGGCGTGGGATGCGAGCGGGAAGTATCTCTACTTTCTCGCGAGCACCGATTTCGGCCTGTCGAGCGGCTGGCTCGACCTGAGCTCGTACGACCGCCATCTGCGCCGCGGCGCCTATCTCATGGTGCTCGCCGCCGACACCCCGTCGCCGCTCTTGCCCGAGAGCGACGAAGAAGCGCGCGACACGACGCCTGCCGTCGACACGACGAAGGCCAAGGGACGCGCCGACACCGCCAAAGCCGCCGTGCACGTTCGCATCGATCGCGGCGGCTTGAGCCAGCGCGTGCTCGCGTTGGGGGTTCCGGTGCGCTCCTACACGGCGCTCGCCACCGCGGAAGCGGGCATCGTGTTCCTGAGCGAGGCGGTCGAGAACCAGGACGGCGTCACCCTGCACCGCTACGATCTGAAGAAGCGCAAAGCCGAGAGCTTCGTTACGGGCGTGGCGCGCTTCAGCATCTCCGGCGACGGCAAGAAGCTGCTCTATCAATCGGGCGACAACTGGATGATCACGGGGACCGAGGAAACACCCAAGCCGGGCGACGGCAAGATCGCCGTCAATCTGCAGATGCGCCTCGATCCGCGTGCCGAGTGGCGGCAGATCTTTCGGGAGGCGTGGCGGTACGAGCGCGACTACCTGTACGTCCCGAATCATCACGGCGCCGATTGGGACAAGGTGTACGCGATGTACGAGCCGTTACTCGCCGATCTCGGCCACCGCTCCGACCTCACGTATCTGCTCGACATGCTGGGCGGCGAGCTGACGCTCGGGCACACGTTCACGGGCGGCGGGGACACGCCGCGCATCGATACGGTGAAGGTCGGCATGCTCGGCGTCGATTTCAGCGTGGAGAACGGACGCTATCGCCTGACGCGCATTTTTTCCGGAGAGAACTGGAATCCGAATCTGCGCGCGCCCTTGTCGGCGCCGGGGGTGAAGGCGCGCACCGGCGACTATCTGATCGCCGTCAACGGGACCGATCTCAAGCCGCCCACGAGCCCGTATGCCGCGCTCGAGGGGACGGCCAATCGCCAAACAGTGCTTCTCCTGAATGACAAGCCGACGCCCGATGGCGCCTGGAGCGTCACGGTCGTGCCCGTCGAAGATGAGAATGATCTTCGGACCCGCGCGTGGGTCGAGGGCAACCGCCGGCTGGTCGATTCCCTGTCGCACGGCAAGCTCGCGTATGTGTGGCTGCCCAACACGGCGGATCAGGGCTACGAGTATTTCAACCGCTATTACTTCGCGCAGCAGGACCGCCAGGGCGTCATTCTGGACGAGCGCTTCAACGGCGGCGGCTATATCGCCGATTACTTCGTGGACATTCTGGGCCGCCAGCTGCGCGGCTACTTCAACAACCCGGTCGGCGAGCGCCGGCCATGGACCGAGCCGCTCACCGGCATCTTCGGCCCCAAGGTCATGCTGATCAATGAATACGCGGGGTCGGGCGGCGACATGCTGCCGTTCATGTTCAAGGAGATGAAGCTCGGCCCGCTCGTCGGCACGCGGACCTGGGGTGGGCTCGTGGGAATCTGGGACGTACCGGGACTGATCGATGGCGGCTACATCACCGCGCCGCGCGGCGGCTTCTTCAACGTCGCGGGCCAGTGGGACGTCGAGAACGCCGGCATCACCCCTGACATTCCGGTGGCGCAGACGCCCGCGACCGTGGCGCAGGGACATGACCCCCAGCTCGAGCGCGCGGTGGCGGAAGCGATGCGGATGCTCGAGGCCAATCCGGTGATTCTCAAGCCGGAGCCCGCGCCGCCGGTCAGGGTGCGACGGCCGCAGTAGCGCTCAAAACTCGTTGATGATGTAGCGCCACATCCGCCAGTCCTCGTTCTCGCGGCGCCACACGATCAGGTAACGCCCGCGCGCGTTGATCGTGGCGCCGCGCTTGGGGATCAGCGTCTCCTCGTAGGTGCCGATGTCGATCGCGTGGTCGCCCTGAAAGAGCAGATCGGAGCGATGCACCGTCAACGACGGGATCTTGTAGTCGCGCATCTCCTCCGCGAAGGTGACGCGCGCTCCTTCCTGTCCGTGGACGTCGGGCGCGCCGGGAAGCATGAGGCGGATGTCGTCCGAGATGACGTCGA
>JBHEMG010000216.1:0-3424 GCA_046262715.1 Gemmatimonadales bacterium | reverse complement strand
TCCCCCGCCCCCTCCGCCACCCCCACCGCCATTTCCTGTGGAATCGCTACAAGCTGCAACAAACGCAATACCGATCGCCAGGGCGACGGCCGTACGCATGAAACGCATGATGCCTCCGGAGTTCGAGTACAAAAACAAACGTGATACTCCTACCCCGGGTTCCGACGTCGGATCGTGTTACGAGCGATTGGTGGGATTGAACGGCGTTAGTGCTGTTCGCGGTCCAGCGCGTCGGCTGCGTGACGCGGTGAAATGATGGGATAGCGACCCGCGAACCATGCCCAGGAGATGAAGAAGAGGCCGCCGAAGAACAGCGTTGTTCCCACCTCGGGAAGGCCGATGGCAGGGCCCGCGCCGGCGTTGACCGATGGAATGATCTCGAGGTAGCGCTCCAGCCATATGCCGATGAGGCTCACGAGCGCAAACCCGACCATCGTGGGTGCGAACTTCTTCGGCTTTTCACCGAGTAAGCCGATGAACGGGATGAGGAAGACGAGCAGGAAGACTGCGACCCCGATGGGCCGCCACGCCCCATACAGGCGATAGAAAATGAAATAGGTCTCTTCAGGAAGGTTGCCGTACCAGATCACGAGGTACTGCGACCACATGAGATATGCCCAGAATACCGTGAAGCCGAAGCATAGCTTGCCGAGATCGTGTTGTTGCCGGGAGGTATAAATCCCGGCGAGGGCCATGGCACGCCGCAACATGACGCTTAACACCGCCAGCATCATCAATGCGGCGAGAAAACTTCCCATGAAATAGAACGCCCCGAACAGATTGCTCACCCATTTATGGGCAAGCGACATGATCAGATCGTAGCCGAGCAGACTGTAGCCAAACGCGTACGCGAGAATGAGGATCGCCGCATCGCGCGAGATCAGCGCCGCGTCTTCGGTTCGGGCGACCGTCTCGCCGGTCAGCTCGCGCACATCAGGCGCGACGTCGCGCCGCACGAAGCGCCACGATAGCCACGACAGCGCCACGAGGACGGCGCCGTTACGGAGAAAGAACCACTTGTTGGTCAGCCACCAGCCGATATCGGGCCGAGGCTGGTGAATCCACGTAAAGATGTACTGCCGACCCACGATCAATCCTATAAAGAGCAGCACCGCAACCGACGTGAACGCGACGCCCGCCTCGGCGAACCGCAGGATCACGCCCGACCAGTGTCCCTTCGCCAGTTTTTGGGTCGCCGCGAATACGACCATGCCCTGCGCCAGACCAGCCCAGAACATGAAGTTCGCGTGGTAGGCCCACCACGTGCGTTCGGGATGGCCGCCGACAATGCCCAGGATGAGGACGATGGCGCCGAGCACGGCAGCAATGGCGCCGAAGAGCATGAAGCGCGCGACTGCCGCTGGCCGAGCTTTCTGTACCAAGTCGGCGCGACTGACCGTTGCGACACTCACTGCGCACCCCGGGCGTTCAGCTGCAGGCTGCGCACGTAATTCACGACGTCCCAGCGATCGCTACCGTGCACCTTGTCGCCGTACCGGGGCATCAGGCCGCGCCCCATCCGCTGCGCTTCGACGACCATGCCGTAGATCGCACCATCGCTCATTTTGGGCCGGGCCGGATCGACGAGAGACGGAACGCCCGGGAATGGGCCGCCGCCCGCTTGTGAGACGGGACCGTTCCCCTGCCCCTTCTCGCCGTGGCATACGAGGCAGTAGGTCTGATAGACCCATTGCCCCCGGTTCAACGACTCGGCGGTGCGCGTGCGCGGGTTGATGAGACGATCGGCAGTTTCGCGAGTTATCGGCACCTCCGCGCCACCAACAGGCACGGCGCCGGCGACCGCTGGAATGGGCCGGGCGTACGGCTTGATGTTGCGCTGATGCCGCATCGTGGCGAACCAGCCGACCTTGTGCACCACCGTGTCGGGGTTACAGGCGCACAGCAGCGTCACCGCGGCCGCGATCAGGACGCCTCTACCCACGGCGCACCTCGTCCGCCCCGGCCTCGCGCAACAGCGACTCGACCTTCCCTGCCTCCGCGGCCGGTGCCGGCACGAAGATGCCGAAGCGGTCGTTGGTGAACCGCGGGTCGTACTGAATTCTTCCGATGCGACGCGCGGCAAACAGCGCGTTGAGCACGATTCCCAGCACTGTCGTGAGCGCGCCGAACAGGATCGTCATCTCGAACATGATCACGACGTACGGCGGGATGGCACCGATCGGCTTGCCACCGACCACCAGCGGCCAGTCGTTCGACATCCACAGCGTTATCCATGCGCCGATCGCGCAACCCGCGATGCCGCCGATCAGCGTGAAGATCCTGACCGGACTGACCGGCTGCCCGAGGGCGTCTTCGATCTCGTGGCGCGGAATTGGCGAGTACACGGTGAAGTCCGCGCGGCCGCCTGCGCGCAGGCGCTGGATCGCCTGGAGCGTGGTGTCGAGATGCCCAAACACGCCGAGCACGCCGGGCGTGAGGGGCGGACTGAGGAGGTCGCGCACCGATGCGGGGATTTGCAGCCGCAGGGAAGGACTCATCGCGGCCCTCCCGGCCCACCACCGGTCGCGCGCACCTGGCCCCGGCGCGGCGGCGTCAGCACTTCCTTGACCTCGCTGATCGAGACCGCCGGGAAGTTCTTCACGAACAAGAGGAACCACATGAAGAACCAGCCGAAGCTGCCGGCCATGATGCCCCAGTCGGCCCACGTCGGATTGTACACCGCGTTGGCCCAGGGCTCATACGGCTCGCCCGCCAGCGACACGACGATGATGACGTAGCGCTCGAACCACATCCCGATGTTGACGAAAATCGAGATGACGAAGAGCGCCGTGATGTTCGTGCGGATCTTCTTGACCCACAGCAACAACGGCAGGAACGCGTTGCAGATGATCATCGTCCACGTGGCCCACCAGTAGGGGCCAAACGCACGGTACCAGAAGGCGGCGCGCTCATTCGGATTGCCGCCGTACCAGGCGATGAAGTATTCGCACACATACGCGTATCCGACGATCGAGCCGGTCAGCAGACAGAGCTTCGCCAGATTCTCGAAGTGCTTGACGGTGATCAGCTCTTCCAGCGCGAACAGCCTGCGAATCGGCGTGAGCAGGGTGATCACCATCGCGCAGCCTGAATAGATCGCGCCGGCGACGAAGTAGGGAGCGAAGATCGTCGCGTGCCATCCAGGGACGATCGCCATCGCGAAGTCCCAGGACACGACGCTGTGGACCGACAGAACGAGCGGCGTCGCGAGCGCCGCGAGGTACAGATAGCCGCGCGTGTAGTGGCGCCATTGCTCGTTCGCGCCGGTCCACCCGATCGACGTGATCGCGTACAGCTTCCGGCGCCATCCGGTCGCGAGATCGCGGACCGCCGCGATGTCCGGAATGAGGCCCATGATGAGGAACACGGTCGAGACGGTGAAGTAGGTCCCGATCGCGAACTCGTCCCAGATCAGCGGCGATTT
>JBHEMG010000215.1:0-37960 GCA_046262715.1 Gemmatimonadales bacterium | reverse complement strand
GGACGCCGGGACTGTCGGGTAATCCCAGCGTCGCAACGCCCGAACCCGCCTTCACGAGAAAGCCATCCGCGTGCCCGTGATAGCAGCCGTCGAACTTGATGATCAGGTCGCGCCCCGTCGCCGCGCGCGCGACCCGCACCGCCGCCATCGTCGCCTCGGTGCCGCTGTTGACGAACCGCAGCATCTCGAGCGACGGCATGCGCCGCCGCACTTCCTCGGCGAGCTCCACCTCCGCCTCGCACGGCGCGCCATACGTCCATCCCCGCTCCGCGGCAGTCTGGACGGCGGCGAGCACCGCGGGGTGGGCGTGGCCCAAAATCAGCGGTCCCCAGGAACAGACGTAGTCCACATAGCTCCGGCCGTCGACGTCGTACAGCTTGGGCCCTGCGGCGCGCGCGACGAAAAAAGGCGTCCCGCCGACTGCCCGGAACGCCCGTACGGGTGAATTGACGCCGCCGGGCAACACCCGTTTCGCCCGGTCAAAGAGCTCGCTCGATCGCCCCCTCGTCACGTCAGCGCGGCCGCCTGGAAATCGTAGTCCTCGCTCGCGGTGATGCGCGCGCGCACTAATTCGCCGGGCCGGGCCCAACCCCCTTTGGCGAGATATGTCACGCCGTCGACGTCGTCGGCCTGCCACTGCACGCGCCCGACCTTGGTGCCGTCATCCTCGTCGTGCAGTCGGTCGATCAGCAGGTCCACGTCGCGTCCCACGAAGCGCGCCAGGCGCTCGCCGGAAATCACGCGCTGCACTTCGACGATTTCCTCGAGCCGGTCGCGCTTGATCTCATCGGGGACATCGTCCGCAAACTGCATCGCACGCGTGCCCTCCTGCGGTGAATAGGCAAACGCGCCCATACGGTCGAACTGCGCCTCCTCGAGAAAGCCGAGCAATGCGCGATATTCTTCCTCGGTCTCGCCCGGGAATCCCACGAGACACGTGGTCCGAATCGCCAGGTCGGGGATCGCCCCACGCAGCCATGCCAGTTTCTCCCGTAACGTGCGCACGCGTTCCGGGCGGCGCATCCGCTCGAGCATCCGGTCGGTGGCGTGCTGAATCGGGATGTCGATGTACGGTACGATCCGCGACTCGCGGGCCATGATCTCTACGAGCCGCTCGGTGATCCCCGCCGAGTAGACGTACAGCAGGCGGAACCACGGCACGGTGGTTTCGCGCAACAGCGCCTCGAGCAGATCGGGAAGCTTGGGGCCGCCCGCGCCGAGGTCGCGGCCCCAGTGCCCGAGATCCTGCGCCACCAGGTTGATCTCCTTGGCGCCCTGCGCCTCGAGCTGCTGGGCCTCGCGCACGAGCCGCGTGAGCGGCTCGGAGCGGTGCTTGCCGCGCATTAGCGGGATCGCGCAAAAGGCGCACGTGTGGTCGCAGCCCTCGGAGATCTTGAGATAGCGCACGTGCGCCTGGTCGCCCAGGAACTGCCGCACGCCGGGGTGGGACGCGACCGGATCGGCGATGAGTCCCCGCCGTGCCAGCTCGGGCACGAGGTGATGCAGCTCCGAGAATCCCAGGAATAGGTCGACCTCGGGAATCTCCTGCTCGAGCTCCTGTTTGTGCCGCTGCACGAGGCAGCCCACCGCGACCACGGCCTTCACGCCGTCGTCCTTCAGCTTCGCGGCCTCGAGCATGGCGTCGATCGATTCCCGCTTCGCCGCGTCGATGAATCCGCACGTGTTGATCAGGATGACATCGGCGGTGGGTAGCTCCGGCGTGACGACCGCGCCGTGCCCCACCAGCTCGCCGACGAGCCGCTCGGAATCCACCGTGGCTTTGTCGCAGCCCAGGGAGATCACGCCGAGCTTCATCCGCGGTAATTCCCGAACCGCAGCTCGATGCCAAAATCCTGCGACCGCAGGAAGGCGATGACCTCCTGCAGCTCGTCCTTGGAAGGTGCGGTGACCCGAATTTCCTCGCCTTGAATCGAGCTCTGCGCCTTCTTGAATTTCTTGTCTTTGATGGCTTTGACGATGACTTTCGCCTTTTCCTGCGGAATGCCCTGGGTGAGCTTTATCTCGCGCCGCACCGTGTCGTTCGCGGCCGGCGTGATCTCACCAAGCTCCATGTTCTTCACCGGCACGCCGCGTTTGATCATTTTCGACTGCAGCACGTCGAACAACGCCTTCATTTTGAAGTCGTCATCGGCGACCAGCGTCAACGTAGCCTTGGGGCGATCGAAGGTCAGCGACGCCTTCGAGCCTTTGAAGTCGTAGCGCTGGACGATCTCTTTGGTGGCTTGATTGACGGCGTTGTCGACCTCCTGGAGGTCGGCACCCGTCGAGATGTCGAACGAGGCTTGGGCCATAGGGCGGGAAAGATACCCGCCCTATGCCTATGACAGGAAGCTTTCCAGCGCGCGGGCGCGCGAGACGTGTCTCAGCCGCGCCAACGCCTTCTCCTTGAGCTGCCGCACGCGTTCCCGCGTGATGCCGAGCTGCGAGCCGATCTCCTCGAGCGTCATCGGCTCCTGGCCTTCCAGGCCGAAATAGAGCCGCAGGATTCTCGCCTCCCGCTCCTTGAGCGTCGCCAGTACCGATTCGATCGACTCGGTGAGCGCGTGCTCGAAGATCTCGTCGTCGGGACCGGGGTTGGTCGTGTCGGGGAGATAGTCGAGCAGCTTGTTGTCTTCGCCCGGCGTCAGCGGGGCATCCAGCGAGAGGTGCGCCTGCGAGATCGACAGTGTCTTGGCGACTTCCTCTTCGGAGATGTCCATCCCTTCCGAAATCTCCTGCACGGTCGGCTCGCGACCAAGCTCCTGGAGCAACGAGGCCGAGCGCTTACCGATGCGGTGCAGCGTCCCCGCGCGGTTCAGCGGCACACGCACGATGCGCGACTGCTCGGCGAGCGCCTGCAGGATCGCCTGGCGGATCCACCACACCGCGTAGGAGATGAACTTGATGCCTTTGGTCTCGTCGAATTTGTGCGCGGCGCGGATCAGGCCGAGGTTGCCCTCGTTGATCAAATCGGACAGGGCGACGCCCTGGTTCTGATATTTCTTTGCTACCGACACGACGAACCGCAGGTTCGAGCGCACCAGTTTATCCAGCGCTTCTGGATCCTGTTGCTTGATCCGCTGCGCGAGGGTGACTTCCTCCTCGCGCGTGATCAGCGGATACTGGCTGATTTCCCGCAGATACTGATCCAGAGATCCCTCGTCAAATGATGCGCGTCTCGCCGTATTCAGTTGCATGGAATGGCCACTCCTCTCGAGGAAGCTACCACCCTAGCGAATCAGCGAACCGAGCCGGCTCCAGCGAATGTCCGTGAGCCAGGGGAGCGCGTCGCGCGTCCCCCGGTTGTAGCTGAAATACACGACGAGCGGGCGACCCTTGACCGCGCTCGCATCGACAAAGCCCCAGTACCGTGAATCCGCCGAATTATCACGATTGTCCCCCAACACGAAGTATTTGTCCATCGGCACGCGCAGCGGTCCCCAGGTGTCGCGGGTGGGGTGATAGCGCCGGCGTTGCTCGTCATTGCGCCGCACCAGATACTCGCGCTGCCAGTTGAACTCCGGATCGAATCCATCATGCAGGGGATCGACGCGTTGCACATAGGGCTCTTCCAGCGCGCGGCCGTCGACGTAGACCTGCCCCAGTCGCATCTCGACGATATCGCCCGGCGCGCCGATCACGCGCTTCACGTAGCTCAGCGTTGGATCCTTCGGATACGCGAAGACGATGACGTCGCCGCGCCGCGGCGTGTTGAACCCGGGCAGCCGCGCGTTGGTGCCGGGAATCTGCGCCCCGTACACCGCTTTATTGACGAACAAAAAATCCCCCGCGAGCAGTGTGCGTTCCATGCTGCCGGAGGGGATTTGAAACGCTTCGAGAAGAAACGTGCGAATGATGAGGAACAACACGAGCGCCATACCGAGCGATCGCATCCAACTGTCGAACCACCGTGCTAATACGGAGCGCTGAGATGGAGGGGGCGACGGGAGCCGTGGCGTGTCTGCGCCAATTGCAGCCAGCGGGGCCCCCAAGTCATGCATGTGACTTATCTTAGCAATTGGTTCCGCAGGGCGCAACAGTGACGCCCCATCCGCGAGCCGCACCCCATTGCCGAACTCTTACTCGGAATTCCGAAACGGGGTCGCCGTGACGAACCCGGGCAGCCAGACACGCCACCCGACCTTCCCGCTCGACGCGACACCATGTGACCATCGTCCCGGCCAGCGCGTCGAGTGCGTCACGTTCGAGCGCCGCGCCCTGCGTCGCGAGGATGACGACGACCGACTCGTACGGCATGCCATGACACTAGGCCGCGGCGCGTGAGCGTCGTCACCATTTCACCGCTGGCTGGAGCGTTTAGGTGCCGGACTCCGTGTCGATCTGCGCCCGCTGCAGTGTGCCGGAGAAATCGACGTAGATGGTCTTCGTCTCGGAGTAGAAGTCGTAGACCTCCCACCCGCCTTCGCGGTGGCCATTGCCGGTCTGCTTCACACCGCCGAACGGCAGGTGCGCCTCCGCGCCGATCGTCGGCGCGTTGACGTAGGTGATGCCGGTGTCGAGTTCGTTCATCGCCCGGAAGGCGCTGTTCACGTCGCGCGTGTAGAGCGAGCTCGACAAGCCGTACTTCACGCCGTTGTTCACCCGGATTGCGTCGGGTAAATCCTTCGCCCGGATCACGGCGAGCACCGGCCCGAAAATCTCTTCCTGCTCCACGCGCATCCCCGGCTTAACGCCGGCCAGGACCGTCGGCTCGTAGAACCAACCGCATTCCAGGCGCTTGTCGCGCTGCGGGATCTTGCCCCCGAGCGCCACACTCGCGCCTTCCTTTTTTCCGATATCCACGTATTCGGCGACCTTCTGCCGCGCTTCTTCGTGTATGAGCGGCCCCACCTCGGACTCCGCATCGAGGCCGGGACCGAGGCGCAGCGTGGCGGCGCGGTCGGTCAGCAGCTGCACGAACCTGTCGTGAATCTTTTCGTGCAGGATGAGGCGGCTCGTGGCGGTGCAGCGCTGGCCCGTGGTCCCGAAGGCACCCCACAGCACGCCGTCGAGGGCGAGATCGAGATCAGCGTCGTCCATTACGATCATGGCGTTCTTGCCGCCCATCTCGAGCGACAGCCGCTTGTGCATCCTGCCGCACGTCGCGCCGATCGCCGAGCCCGTCTCCGTTGAGCCGGTAAACGAGATCGCCGGCACGTCCGGATCCTCCACCAGCGCCCGCCCCACGACCGACCCTTGGCCATGCACGAGCTGCACGACCTCGGGCGGCAATCCCGCGTCGAGCAACAGCTCGACCAGGAGATGCGCGGTGTGCGGGACGTCTTCGGCCGGTTTGAAGATCACGGCGTTCCCGCACAGCAATGCGGGAAACATTTTCCAGGTCGGGATCGCGAGCGGGAAGTTGAACGGCGTGATCAGTCCTGCGATCCCGATGGGCCGGCGGTAGCTCATCGCCCATTTGTTGCGCAGCTCCGACGGCACTACCCGGCCGAACAGCCGCCGCCCTTCGGTCGCGGCATAAAACGCGGTGTCGATCCCCTCCTGCACGTCCCCGCGCGTTTCGGCCAGCACTTTGCCCATTTCGCGCGTCATGGCGCGCGCGAAGTCGTCCTTGCGCTCCACCAGCAGTTGCCCGACCTGCTGCAGCACCTGCCCGCGAATCGGCGCGGGCGTCTTGGACCACTGCGCAAAGCCGCGCTTGGCCGACGCGATCGCGCGCTTCAGGTCCGCGTCACCCGAGCGCGGGAACCGTCCGATGACGTCGTTCCAGTCGGCGGGATTGTGGTTGTCGAAATACTCACCGGTGGCGGGAGGCGCCCACTCGCCGGCGATGAAGTTTTTGAATTCAGGTGCAGTAGGCATGGAGCTCAGGGTTCAGGACAAAAGAATGGGACCGTCGTCTGGCCATAGACACGCGGCAGGATCTGCCGGCCGGCCAGCGCCAAGCCCCAGATGATCAACACGATGGAGAGTGCGTGCGCCAGCCCGAGCTGGCGCTTCCAGGATGTGATCGCGCTCCAGACCCCCGCGACCGTCACCGTTGTAGCGCCGATAAGGTAGAAGACCAGCTTGAGGCCGCAGGCGTGCGTATAGGGCCAGAACAGCATGCCGGCGCCCAGGGCGATTCCGAGACCCACGCGCAGCCACGTCGTCAACCAGGCCCTGCCCCGCGCCGGCCCGGAATGCGGTGCACCCGCCATGGTCCCGGGCACAGGGGAGCCCGCGGGACGTGGTGAGCCAGGAACAGTCGGGACGCCGCGCCCCAGCGTCGGATCTGCATCCGGCAATTTGCCGAGGAGCTTGTCCACCTCGCGCATCTCGCGGTCCCAGTCGCGCTCTTTTTCTTTCGCCACTATGCCTCCTCCTCCTCGCCCTCGCCCCCGCCCCCACCGAATTTCAGTCCATAGCGCTCGATCTTCTTGTACAAGTTGCTACGCGGCATCTGCAACGTGCGGGCGGTCTCCGATACGTTCCAATCGTGCTCCTGCAACTTACGCAGAAGAAAGGCCTGCTCGGAGGCCTGCCTGAAGTCCTCGAACGAGCTTATCCGCATCCACGAGTTTTTGCCTCCGCCCGCCATCCCCTTGGGCCGTATCGCTCCAGCTCTACCCACCAGCTGTTCTACGTCGGCCGCGGTGACCGTGGGTCCGGGGGCAAGGATCAACAGCCGCTCCACTGCATTCCTGAGCTCGCGTACGTTGCCCGGCCAGTCGTGCGCCATGAGCCGCTCGATGGCGGCTTCGTCCAGCTGCTTCGGCGGCAAACCACCCTGCTTCGTCAGCGCTCCGATGAAGTGCGTCACCAACTGAGGAACGTCGCCGCGACGCTCGCGCAGTGACGGCACGCGAATTGGAACCACGTTCACGCGGTAAAACAGGTCCTCGCGGAAACGTCCCTCCTCGGTCTCGATCGCCAGGTTCTTGTTGGTCGCCGCGAGTACCCGGACGTCCACCGGCAGCGTTTTCCCCGATCCAACGCGGGAAATCACCCCTTCCTGGAGGGCGCGCAGCACCTTGGCCTGCGCGGGCAGACTCATATCGCCGATCTCGTCGAGGAAGAGCGTGCCGCCGTCGGCCAGCTCGAACTTGCCGGCGCGCTCGGAAATGGCGCCCGTGAAGCTTCCCTTCACGTGACCAAACAGCTCGCTCTCGATCAGCTCGGCCGGAATGGCCGCGCAGTTCACTTCGACGAACGGGCCGGCGGCGCGGGTGCTGAGCGTATGAATCGCCCGCGCGACGAGCTCTTTCCCCGTTCCGTTTTCGCCGGTGATCAGGACGCGCGCGGGCGTCGGGGCCACCTTTTCGAGGAGCTCGATCACCTGCTGCACCGGTTTGCTCGAGCCGACGATCTCGTACTGGGCGCGCACCTCCTGCTTCAATCGTACGTTCTCGCTGACCAGCACGACGTGCTGGAGTGCGTTGCGAAGCGTGAGCAGAATGCGATCGGTGTCGAGCGGTTTTTCGAGGAAGTCGTACGCGCCCAGCTGCGTTGCTTCGACGGCGGTCTGGATCGTGCCGTGGCCGGAGATCATCACGACCTGCGCGTCGGGATCGAGCTGCCGCAGCCGCCGCAACGTCTCGAGCCCATCCATTCCTTCCATCTTCACGTCGAGAAAAACAAGGTGCGGTTTGAATTCGGGATAGACGCGCGTGGCTTCGTGCCCCGACGCGCATGCCTGCACCTCGATTTCTTCGTACTCCAGGACTTGCTTCAGCGCTTCGCGGATCCCTTTTTCGTCGTCCACGACCAAGACCCGGCGCGGGCTCAAAACGTCGTGCTCCCGGCTCGGCGCTTTTTGTAGAGCACCACCCCGGTGGGATGGACGACGACATCGGAGATCGTCGGATCGACCTTGAGCGGAATCGCGCCGTCGGGCGACGCACCAGCCATTTGCTTGGCGATCGAGCGCACCATGGGACCGGGGATCCCGACGCCGCGCAGGCTGATTGCTTCGATTGCCCAGCGCGCGATGCCCGGACGCTCGATCGACACCGTGCCACCCATGCGCAACGGCTCGTGCGCCCCGAACATTCCGGCGAACGGCCCGAGCGTGCCGGGCGGCAGCGCGCGCGTATCGAGGCGCGCGTGCACGATCAGTTCGCCTTCCTGGAGCTCCACGCGCAGCGAGTCGTACATCTTGCGAACGTTCCAGTCGATCGCCGAGCCAATCAGGGACGCCATCTCGTTGGGCGTCAATACGACTGAGTCGGGAGCGGCAGCGGTGCCAAGGTTACCGACCTTCGCGTGCGCGGAGGCGGTCGCCGAAGGCGTCGGAGCGCCCACGGACGTATCGGCGACAGACGGTAACGCCTTGGAGCGGCCGAACCAGCGCGCGCCCATTTGCATGAGCGGCGCGCGGAACCACCACGCGAGCGCGAGCGCGCCGATGATCACCGCGGCGCACCCGAGTTTGAAGATTCCCTTAAGACAGCCGCTCATGGCATTTCACCTGGTACACCGGCCCACCCGGTTGGAGCGTGCTTGCCATCAGTTCGGCATCGGCGACCGTGATTGTTTCATCGAACGCGATGTCGCGCAACGCCTCCTCGACGCCCAGAAAAGTACGTGGCCGGGCATCGCGACCCGCGCGGGCAAGCGTCACGTGAGGACGAAAGGTCCGCGCCTCGGTGGGAAATCCGAGCGGCGCGAAGGTTTGCGCGACGGTGTGCTGCAACAGCTCTAGCGCCGGCTCCGGTGTCACACCCGCCCACACGACATGCGGCCGGCGATAATCGGGGAAGACGCCAAAGCCTGTGATCTGTAGCGTGAGTGGCCGCGATTCATCGCGGCCGCCGGCAGCCCGCCGTAACGCGTTGCACAGCTGCGACTCGCGCGTGTCCGCGACCTCACCCAGGAATTTGAGGCTCAGGTGAATGTTCTCGGCACGCACCCATTTGAAGGGGAACCGGCTATGGAGGTGCTCGAGCGCGCCCCACAGGCGTACGCGGAGCGCGTGCGGGAAGTTCAGGGCGACGAACGCTCTAACAGGCTCCCCCGACGGTAGCCACGTGGGTCGATCTCGACCTGCGCGAATCCAAGATTGATCAGATGCGACTCGATCGCGGCGCGGCGCGCCTCGACCCAGGCGATCCACGATGGATCAACTTCCAGGCGGGCGCCATCGCCGAGATGGCGCACCCGCAGATCCCCCGTGACGCCCAGCTCGCGGAGAAATGCTTCGCCCGCCTCGACCTGGCGCAACCGCGAGGGCGTGATCGCCACACCGTAGCGCACTCGGCTCGACAGGCACGGCGCCGCGGGCGCGTCCCACGTCGGCAGGCCCAGCTCGCGCGATGCGGCGCGAATCTCCGCTTTAGTCATTCCCGCTTCCGCGAGCGGCGAACGGATGCCTGCTGCGACCCCCGCTGCCTTGCCGGGGCGATGCTCATGCAAATCGTCGGCGTTCGTTCCGTCGCACACGACCGCCATGCCGCGTTCGCGCGCGAGCGGCACCAGGCGATTCCAGAGCTCGGTTTTGCAGTAAAAGCAGCGATTCGTGGGATTGGCGAGATAGTTGGCGTCTTCGAGCTCGTGCGTGTGAACCTCGACGAGCGGGATCTCGAAGCGGGCGGCGACCTCAAGCGCGGCCTGCCACTGCGCCTCCGGATAGGAGGCGCTCCGCCCAATCGCTGCGAGCATCCGGTCGGGGCCCAATTCCTGGCGCAGCACGACCGCCAGGAGGGCGGAATCGACGCCCCCGGAATAGCCAAGAAGGGCCGACGGGAAGGTGCGGACCAAAGCGCGCAGAGCCTGCATGGCTGGAATCATACATTGAAAGCCAAGACCGGATATTCCGTCTGGCAGGAACCGGTTATAGTTATGATGCGTTCAGGAATACCGGAATCTGGTGACGGATAGTCGGATATCTACGGAGAGAGCCTCCCAAATGGCAACCAAAGCCGAATTGGACGCGATTGACCGCCGGATTCTCCGCATCCTCGCCCAGGATGGCAGAGCCAGTTATCAGGCCGTCGCCGACGAAGTAGGACTGTCACGGCCGGCGATTATGGAACGGGTCAAGCGCCTGGAAGAGGCCGGCTACATCCGCGGATATCGCGTGCAGCTCGATCGCGCGAAGATCGGCTTCCCCGTGACAGCGTTTGTCGCCGTGCGCTACGGCTCCAGCGATTACGTCGGCGACGAGCCGCGCATGCACGAGATTGAGAAGCATCCCGGCGTGCTCGAATGCCATCATATCGCCGGTGACGACTGCTACATCCTGAAAGTGGTCGCACCCGATTTGGAGGGCGTTCAGGAGATTCTGCGCGACCTGCGCGGCCCCAACGCGCAAATGAACACGCGCACGACAATCGTCCTGTCGACGTTGTTCGAAAAGCCGAGCTTCATCCCCTCGGAGCCCGACTGATGGGCGCCGCACTCAAGGGTAAGGCGCTCATCGCCTATCTCGTTGTCTGCGTCTTCTGGGGCTCGACCTATCTGGCGATCAAGGTCGGCGTCACGGAGCTGCCGCCGTTCTTGTTCGCCGGTTTGCGTTTTCTCGTCGCCGGGCTCGTCCTGCTCGCGGTTGCCCGCGCGTTTCGAGATCCCCTCCCGCGCCGCAGCGATTGGCGCACCTTGGCGATCGTGGGTCTCCTGTTACTTGCGGGCGGCAACGCACTCGTCGTCTGGTCGGAACAGTATATCGGCTCGGGGATCGCCAGCATTTTCGTCGTGACCGTGGCGATGTGGACGGCGCTGTTCGACGCGGTCATTCCCGGCGGCGCGAGCGAGCTGAACTGGCGGGTCATCGCTGGTCTGGCGCTCGGCTTTCTCGGCACCCTGTTGCTCATCGGCGCGACCCCGGCGGAAATTTTGGCGGCCGACAAGCGCGGCCCTATCGCATTGACGATTGCGAGCGCCTCCTGGTCGCTTGGTAGCGTCTACGCCAAACGCCATCCCACTCAGGCCAGCCCGTACATGGGTGCGGCGATCCAAATGATCGTGGGCGGCACCGCCGTCGCACTGGTGGGCACGGCGCTGGGCGAATGGGCGTCGTGGCACCTCAGCTCTCGCGGCATCGGCGCAATCGCTTATCTCGTGGTGTTTGGATCGGTCCTCGGCTACAGCGCCTACTCGTATGCGCTCCGCCATGCGTCCGCGACAATCGTCGGAACGTACTCGTATGTGAATCCCGTGATCGCCGTTCTGCTCGGCTGGCTGCTGCTGCACGAGCCCGTGGGTACGCGCACGTTTGTAGCGATGGGAATGATTCTGGTTGCGGTGGTATGGATTCAATTCTCACTCAAACTGAGACGGGCCGATGGGCAGATGGGGGGATTGGCGGAAACGGCACGGCCCATCGCTCCATCCGCCCATCAGCCCATCGATCCCGAACCGGAAGCCAGCACATGAATCCGCAACTCCCGCACGATGCGGTGCTGTTGGTCGTCGACGTCCAGAAGGGAATGGACGTTTACGCCAAACAGTACAACCGCAACAATCCCGACCTCGAGCGCAACATCGCGCAGCTGCAAAGCGCGTGGCGTAAGGCGGGGCGGCCGATCATTCACGTACAGCACCTGTCCAAGGAGCCGCAGTCGCCGCTGCGGCCGGGGCAACCGGGCGTCGAGATCAAGGACGAGGTCCGCCCGCTGCCCGGCGAGCCGGTCGTGCAGAAAACGGTCAGCAGCGCGTTCATCGGTACGTCGCTGGAGGCGGATCTACGGCGGCGCGGGCTGACGACGCTCATCGTGGTGGGGATGCAGACGAACATGTGCGTCTCGACGACGGCGCGGATGGCGGGCAATCTCGGCTTCACCACGTACGTCGTTTCCGACGCGACGGCCACGTTCGACAACACCGGCCCCAACGGCCAACGGTACGCGTCGCAACTTGTCCACGACGTCGCGCTTGCCGATCTCCACGGCGAGTTCTCGACGGTCATCGATACCAAAACTGTACTGGCGGCCACATGACGATTCGCAAAGTCAACCTCGCCGAGACGTTCGCCCGGTTTCAGGATCAGTGGAGCCCCAAAGTCGTCGGCGAGGTGAATGACAGCCTCGTGAAGCTCACGAAGCTGCAGGGCGAGTTCGTATGGCACCATCACGACCGGGAGGACGAGCTGTTCCTCGTGGTGCAGGGCCGCCTGCGGATGAAGCTGCGAGACAAAGACCTCGTGATCGAGCCGGGCGAGTTCGTCATCATCCCACACGGCGTCGAGCATCTGCCGGTTGCCGAAGAAGAAACGCACGTCCTGCTGTTCGAACCGAAGTCCACCTTGAACACCGGAAACATCCGCAATGAGCGCACCGTCCCGGAGCTGGAGCGCCTCTAAGAACGGTCTGATCGCACGGATCTGGCGCGGCGTGACGCCCGCGGACCGCGCGGAGGAGTACGCCGCGTACCTCGCCGAGACGGGGGCGCGTGACTGCCGCGCCACGCCCGGTAACCGCGGCGTCTACGTGCTCCGGCGCGTGCAGCAGGACCGCGCCGAGTTCACGTTCGTGTCGCTGTGGGAATCCCTCAATGCCATTCGGCGCTTTGCTGGAGACGACTATGAGAAGGCCCGCTACTACCCCGAGGACCGCGAGTTCCTCATCGAGCGCGAACCTTTCGTCGAGCACTACGACGTCATCGGCTGAAGTCTCACTCGATCCCGTCGACGCTCGCGGCTGGGAACAGCTGCGCCTCCTCGGCCACAAGATGGTGGATGAGATGCTCGAGTATCTGCGGACCGCGCGCGAGCGGCCCGTCTGGCGGCCCGTGCCCGCGGAGGTCCGCCAGCGCCTCTCGGGGGCCGCGCCGCGCACGCCGACGCCCGCCGAGGAGGTCTACGACGAATTCAAGCGCGACGTGCTGCCCTACCCGACCGGTAACATCCATCCGCGATTCTGGGGCTGGGTGATCGGGACCGGAACGCCGCTCGCCATGCTCGCCGACATGCTCGCCTCGGGGATGAACCCGCAGGTCGCGGAGTTCGACGACGCTCCCGCCGTCGTCGAGAACCAAGTCATCGGCTGGCTGGTAGAGCTGTTGGGGCTACCGGCGGGTACGCATGGGCTGCTGGTCTCGGGCGGCTCGATGGCGAACTTCGTCGGCCTGGCGGTGGCACGCAATGCCGGCGCGGGTTTCGACATTCGCGCGCAAGGATTGCAGCATGGCAACGCGCCGCCGCTGACCGTCTATGCCTCCTCCGAGACGCATTCGTCGGTGCGCAAGGCGGTGGAGCTCCTCGGCCTGGGTCGCGAGGCCCTGCGCAGCATTCCCGTCTCCTCCGATTTCACGATCGATCTGCACGCACTACGCGGGGCGCTCGCGGTAGACCGCGCCGCGGGGCGGCGGCCGATCTGCGTCGTGGGGAACGCGGGAACGGTGAACACCGGCGCGACCGACGACCTCCGCGCGCTGGCAGCGCTCTGTCAGAAGGAAGGGATCTGGTTTCATGTCGATGGCGCGTTCGGCGCGCTGGCGGCGCTCGTGCCGGAGCTGCGGCCGCAGGTGGCTGGCCTCGAGGAGGCTGACTCCGTCGCATTCGATCTGCACAAGTGGATGTATTTGCCGTACGAAGTGGGGTGTACCCTCGTGCGCGATCAGGCCGCGCATCGTGCCACGTTCAATGTGACACCCGCCTACCTTGCTTCGTTCGATCGCGGAATCGCCGCTGGTGGCTTCCCTTTCGCCGACCGCGGCGTGCAGCTGTCACGCGGTTTCCGCGCGCTCAAAGTGTGGATGTCGTTCAAGACGCACGGTCTCGACGCGTTTGCGCGGCTGATTCATCAAAATGTGCGGCAGGCCCACTATCTGGCTGGGCTCGTTACCCAGCATCCGCGCCTCGAGCTGTTGGCACCCGTGCCGCTCAACGTCGTGTGCTTCCGCTATGTGATCCCCGGCGCGTCCGACGACGCGTTGAACGCCTTGAACAAGGAAATCCTGATCCGGATTCAGGAGAGCGGACTGGCGATTCCCTCGCAGACGATGCTCAACGGCAAGTTTGCAATTCGCGTCGCGATTACGAACCACCGCAGCCGCCGCGAAGACTTCGATTTGCTGGTGCGAGCCGTGGCGGACACGGGCGCGGCGCTGCGTTAAGCCTGCGGCTCCGGCGTGCCCACGATCTTGCCTTCGATCGGGTTGGCGAATGACCGGACGGTGTGATAGGCAAGGTCGATATCCTTCGTCTTGGCGAATTCCGTGAGGATGTCGTCCCAAATCGCCGAGACGGTCCCGCGCCGGCGGCGGGGCTCGATGAGATAGCGGATGGTCAGCAGCACACCGGAGGCCATCGAGCTCGTATAGACGATCGGGGTCAGCTTCTTGTAATTGATCAGAAACTGCCGTGAGGCCGCGAGCAGATCCCGCTCCGCTTCCGCCGTCAGATGCTCCGCATGCTTGAAAGCGATCGCCGTGAGGATCTCCTTGGCCTTCTTCCAGTTGCTTTCGTACGTCACCAGCACCGGCACTTCGTTCCAGATGTACTTGAACCCCTTGTCGTAGTTTGCCACGGGCTCCGTGAAGATCAGCTGATTCGGAATATGGATGATCCGGCCGGTGCTCTGGTCCGCGTCCACCCACACCCCGATCTCGTTCAGGGTGAATTGGAACAGATGCACGTCGATGACGTCGCCGCGGTGTTTGGCGATTTCGACGCGATCGCCGACGTCGAACGGACGCCGCCATACGATGAACGCCCATCCGGCCAAATTGGCCAACGCGTCCTTTAGCGAGATCGCGATGCCGGCGGAGACGAGGCCGAGGAAGGTGGCGAGCGACTTGAACCCTTCCAGCCACTCGCGGCCGATCACGAGGACGGCGATCGCGAGGGTCAGGTAGGTAATCGTCTTGCGCCAGCGGTAGCGCGCCCAGGGGTCCGTGACCCGCCGGTAGACGACGGCCAGAATGAGTCGTTCGATGATCCAGAGTCCCGCGATCACGATGACCGTGACCAGCAGATGCATCTGCATCGCGGGACTCAGGCCGATACGATCTTGCAGCCAATCGCGCACGATGGCCAAAGTTATGGGGTGTCCTAGCTTTAGGCCACCAATGGAACAGGTCCACATCCTTCGCGATCTCGCCGTCATCTTCGCCGGCTCGTTGCTCGTCATTCTGGTTTTCTATCGCTTCAAGCTCCCCGCGCTGCCCGGGTTCATCGTCGCCGGCATTGTGCTCGGTCCCAATGCGCTCGGCCTGGTGTCCGACCCGCGGGATGTCGAGGGACTCGCCGAGGTCGGCGTCATTTTGCTGCTGTTCACGATCGGCATCGAATTCTCGCTCAGCCGGCTGAAGGAGATGGGCCGTCAGATCCTGGTCGGCGGCGGGTCGCAGATGGGCTTCACGATCCTGGCGACCTTGGTGGTAGGCTTCGCGTTCCTCGGCAACTGGCGCATCGCGCTGTTCCTCGGATTTTTGATCGCGCTGTCGAGCACGGCGATTGTCCTGAAGGTGATGACGGACAAAGGCGAGATCGATGCGCCGCATGGCCGCCTGGCGACCGGCGTGTTGATCTTCCAGGACCTCTGCGTCGTACCGATCATGCTGGTGCTTCCGTTCATGGCCGGCAAATCGGAAGGCGGCGTTGTCGGGCTGGCGCTCGCGCTGGGAAAGGCAGCGCTCGTCGTGGTCGGGGTCGTCCTCGCGGCGCGCACCATCGTACCGCGCGCGCTGCGGGAGATCCTGAAAACGCGCAGCCGCGAGCTGTTTCTTATCGCCGTCATCCTGATCGGCACCCTGACCGCGCTGGCCACCGCCGCGGCAGGCGCGTCGCTCGCCTTGGGCGCCTTCCTCGCCGGGTTGATCATCTCGGAATCGGACTACGGTCACCAGGCGCTCGCGGAGCTGATGCCCTTCCGCGACATCTTCATCTCGCTGTTTTTCGTCGCGGTCGGCATGCTCGTCCAGCTCGACATCATTCGCGAGCACATCGCCCTCACGCTCGTCGCCGTCGCCGTCATCATGGGTGGCAAGACGCTGTCGGCGGCTGTGGGGCCCGCGATCCTCGGCTATTCGGGGCGGGTGGCCCTGCTCGCCGGCGTCGCCGTGTCGCAGATCGGCGAATTCTCGTTCGTGCTGGCGAAGGAAGGTCGGATCGCCGGGCTGCTCCCCGATCTCCTGTACCAGCAGTTCCTGGGCGTCGCCGTCATCACGATGCTGGTCACGCCGTTCCTATTGCAGGGCGGTCCCGCGATCCTCGATGCGCTCGAGAAACTTGTCCCGCTCGACCGGCTGTTGCCCGGATTTCGGCCTCGCGACCTCGCTCCGATCCACGAACAGATCAAAGACCACGTCGTCATTGCGGGCTACGGACTCAATGGCCGTAACCTGGCGGCCGCACTGCGCTCGATCCACGCGCCCTACCTCATCGTCGAGCTGAATGCCCAGTCGGTGCGAAAGGCACGCGCCGAAGGGGAGCCGGCATTCTACGGCGATGCGACGCGCGAAGAAATCCTCCGCGCCCTGGGGATCGAGCGCGCCCGAATGTTCGTCATCGCGATTTCTGATCCCTCGGCGACCCGGCGCATGGTGCGGGTCGCGCGCGACCTCAACCCCGCGGTCCACATCATCGCGCGGACGCGCTACATCGTCGAAATCCCCGAGCTGACGCGCCTTGGCGCGAACATCGTGATCCCTGAGGAGTTCGAGACCTCGATCGAGATCTTCGCCCGCGTGCTGGCGCACTACAGCGTGCCGCGGGATGAAATCGAGCGGCTCGTGAGCGAGATCCGGGCGTCACATTACCAGGCGTTGCGTCCCGGCGCGCGTCCCCGTTTGACGCTGAGCGGCGCGCTCGGTGCAATGCCGCAGATGCATGTCGAGCGCATCATACTTGGCGCCAACGCACCGGCGGTGGGTCAGACGCTCGCCGACACCGGCCTGCGCTCGCGCACGGGCGCGCTGGTACTTGCCGTGCGCCGCGGCGAGAGCGACCTGGCGACGCCCGAGGCGAGCTTCACCCTCGAGGCTGGTGACGTCCTCGTCGTGGTCGGACAGCCGCAGCAGCTCAAGAACGCCTATCAGCTTCTCACGGGGGCCGAGACCTAAGCCACACCGCGACGGTCCAGGCTCCGGTACTGAATCGCCTCGCTCACATGCTTTGGCTCGAGCGCCGCTGCTTCGTCCAGATCGGCGACCGTGCGCGCAATCTTGAGAATGCGGTGGTACGCCCGCGCCGACAGTCCAAGCCGCGTGATCGCGGTCTTGAGCAGCGCATCCGCGCCGTCGGACACTCGGCAATGCGCGCGTATGTCACGCGGCGCCATGTGCGCATTGGCGTAAATCCCGGGCCGATGAGCGAACCGCTCGCGCTGGCGGATGCGCGCCCGGTCCACGCGCTCGCGCATCGCCGCGCTCGGCTCGCCCGCGGCCTCGCCAATAAGCGCCTTGTACTTCACGGCCGGGACCTCCAGATGGATGTCGATGCGATCGAGCAGCGGCCCCGACACGCGGGCGAGATAGCGCTGCACGACCACGGAGCCGCACGCGCAGTTGTGGTGCGGGTCGCCGAACCAGCCGCATGGACATGGATTCATCGCCGCGGCGAGCATGAAGCGTGCGGGATAGGAGAGGCTCATGACCGCCCGGGCGATCGTCACCACGCCGTCCTCCATCGGCTGGCGCAGCACCTCGAGCACGTTCTTCCGGAATTCCGGCAGCTCGTCGAGAAACAGCACGCCGCCGTGCGCGAGGCTGACCTCGCCCGGTCGAGGGTATGAGCCGCCGCCGATCAATCCCGCGTCCGAGATCGTATGATGCGGCGCGCGGAACGGCCGCCGCGCAACCAGCGACTCGCCCAGCGGCAGCGTTCCCGCGACGGAATGGATCTTGGTCGTCTCGAGTGCTTCATCGAGGCTCATCTGCGGCAATACCGTGGGCAGCCGCCGAGCGAGCATCGTCTTTCCGGAGCCCGGCGGGCCGACCATCAGGATGTTGTGGCCCCCGGCCGCGGCCACCTCGAGCGCGCGCTTGGCGTGGGCCTGTCCCTTCACTTCGGCGAAATCGACGTCGTCCGTAGCCCGCTCGGCGAACAGCCGGGCGACGTCGACGTCCGCGACCGGCAGCTCGCCCTTGCCATCCAGAAATTCCGCGATCTCGGCGAGACAGCTCGCGCCGAGGACCCGCAGCCCCGCGACGACTCCTGCCTCCGGCAAATTGTCCAGCGGCAGGATTAGCGTCTCCACCCCCGCCGCACGGGCGGCAAGCGCCACCGGCAACGCCCCGCGCACCGGGCGGATGGCCCCTTCCAGGCCCAGCTCGCCCAGCACCGCGAGCTTGCTGAGCCGCTCGCCCGCCACCTGTTCGGTCGCCGCGAGAATGCCGATCGCGATGGGCAGATCAAAGGCGGAGCCTTCTTTTCGGATGTCGGCGGGAGCGAGATTTACGGTGATGCGCTTGAGGGGAAAGGTAAAGCCGGTGTTGGCGAGCGCCGAATAGACCCGGTCCCGCCCTTCTTTGACGGCGCCCTGAGGCAGCCCGACCGTGACGAAGGTCGGTAACCCGCTAGCGATGTCGGTTTCTACTTCCACGAGATACGCATCGATTCCCAGAACGGCAGCGGAGCGGACGCGGGCGAGCATAGCCGAGGGTACGTTTAGCCGGGGGATCGGGGGGAGCCGAAAAGATGCCTGCCGGATCGAAATGACGCCGTGAGGAGGGTATGCGTATAGAAGTCGTGACGTTTCGGAATTTCTTGGTCGGCGGGCTCGCGCTGGCCTCCCTCACCGCGTGTGGAGCGCGGCGGACGGGCACGCCTCCCAAGGTTCCTGTCAGTGTCGCGCGCGTCGAGCGACGCGCCATTCCCTACGAGCTCGAAGCCACCGGCACGGTCGAGCCGATCCGTTCCGTGGACGTTCTTCCCCAGGTTAACGGCACGATCCTCCGCGTCCGCTTCGCCGAGGGCGACGAAGTCGCGGCGGGACAAATTCTTTTCGAGATCGATCCCCGCCCCTATCGCGCGGCGTTGCAGCAGGCCGAGGGCGCGCTGCTGCGCGACCTGACGCAAGCCGAGAGCGCTGCGCGCGAAGCGGCCCGCTATAAAACGCTGGCCGCCACCAATACGGTCACGCAGGAAGACTACGAGGCGAAGCAATCGGCGGCGGACGCGGCTGCGGCGGCGGTGCGGTCCGACTCGGCGACCGCCGCGATTGCGCGCCTCAACCTCGAGTACGCGACCGTCCGCGCACCCATCGGCGGGCGAACCGGTCGCCTGCTGCTGCACGGGGGCAACCTGCTTCGCGCGGGGAGCGACCCGCTCGTCTCGATCGTGCAGATGCGGCCGATCCTGGTGCGCTTTCCCGTGCCGGCGGTGCATCTTCCCGCGCTGCGGCGCCGCGCGAACGAGCAGCTCGTCGTGATTGCGCTGCCGTCGCGGGATTCCGCGGCTTCGATCCAGGGCGTGCTGTCGTTCGTCGACAATCAAGTGGACTCCGCGACGGGCAGCGTGCTGCTCAAGGCGCGCTTTCCCAACCGCGATGGCGTGCTGTGGCCTGGAGAATTCGTCGGCATTACGCTCGTCCTCGGCATGCAGGATGACGCCATCGTTGTGCCGAGTCAGGCGGTGATGCAGGGGCAGCAAGGCACCTATGTCTTCGTGGTGAACGGCGACGGGACCGCCGCCACGCAGCCGGTCACCGTCGAGCGGACGCTCGACAGCCTGAGCGTGATTGCCGGCGTCCCGGCCGGCGCGGTGGTCGTGACGGACGGACAGCTGCGGCTCACTCCCAACGCCAAAGTGGAGATTCGCGGCGCTTCGACCACGGAGACCCAGGCGGCGCAATGAGTATTTCGGAACTCTTCATCCGCCGGCCCGTCGCCACGACGCTGGTGATGCTCGGCATTCTGATGTTCGGGCTGATGTCGTATCGATTGTTGCCGGTCAGCGACCTGCCCAACGTGGATTTCCCCACGATCACCGTCTCCGCGGGACTGCCCGGCGCGAGCCCGCTGACGATGGCCGCGGCGGTGGCGACACCATTGGAAAAGCAGTTCTCGACGATCGCCGGGCTCGACGCCATGACGTCCAGCAGCTCGCTCGGCGGGACGAACATCACGCTGCAGTTCGCATTATCGCGCGACATCGACGCCGCCGCACAAGACGTGCAGGCCGCCATCTCGAAGACGCTGCGGCAACTGCCCCCCGGTATCCAGCCGCCGTCCTACAACAAGTCGAACCCCGCCGACTCGCCAATTCTGTACCTCGCGCTGACGTCCGGCACCCTCCCGCTCCCGTCGCTCGATGAGTACGCCGAAACGTTTCTCGCCCAACGGCTGACGACGGTCAGTGGGGTCGCGCAGGTGCAGGTATTTGGCTCCGCCAAGTACGCCGTGCGGATTCAGGTCGATCCCAAGAAGCTGGCGGCGCGCGGCATTGGGCTGGATGAGGTAACCGCGGCCGTGTCTGCGGGGAATCCCAACCTGCCTACCGGAACGCTGTGGGGCCCCCAGCGCGCGTATACCGTGCTCGCCGACGGATCGATCTCGAGCGCTCCAGAGTTCCGCAAGTTGGCGGTGATCTATCAGAACGGGGCGCCGGTCCGGCTCGAGGACGTGGCCCGCGTGCTCGATGACGTCCAGGATTCCCGCAACGCCAGCTGGTACGACGGGAAGCGCGCGGTCGTGCTCGCGATTCAACGCCAGCCGGGAACCAACACGGTTGCAGTTGCCGACGCCGTGAAGGCGATGGTCGCGACACTCTCCTCGCAGCTGCCCGCGTCGGTCGAAGTCAATACGCTCTACGATCGCTCGGTCTCCATCCACCAGTCGGTCAACGACGTGCAGCTGACGCTGCTCGTCACGCTGTGCCTCGTCGTGATGGTGATCTTCCTGTTTCTCAAGAACCTCTCGGCGACGGTCATCCCGAGCCTCGCTCTGCCGTTTTCGATCATCGGCACGTTCTCGGTGATGTACCTGATGGGCTACAGCCTCGACAACCTGTCGTTGATGGCGCTCACGCTGTCCGTGGGATTCGTCGTGGACGATGCGATCGTGATGCTCGAGAACATCGTCCGGCACATGGAGAAGGGAAAGCCGGCGATGCAGGCGGCGCTCGAGGGCGCGCGCGAGATCGGCTTCACCATCCTCTCGATGACTCTCTCACTCACGGCCGTCTTCATTCCCCTGCTGCTGATGGGCGGCATCCTGGGCCGGCTGTTCCACGAGTTCGCCGTCACCATCGGCGTGGCCATTCTGGTCTCGGGGTTCGTCTCGCTGACACTCACGCCGATGCTGTGCAGCCGGTTCCTGCGTCCGCCACACGAAGAACATCATGGTCGGTGGTATGAGGCCACCGAACGGGTCTATCGCCGTGGCCTCGCGTGGTACCAGCGTTCGCTCGCGTGGGTGATGGACCGCCGCGGCCTGGCGATGATCTTCTCGGCCCTGATCCTCGTCGGGACCATCGTGCTGTCCAAGCTGGTGCCCAGCGGGTTCATCCCGACCGAAGACACGGGCCAGATCCGGGGCACGACGGAGACGCTGGAGGGGAGCTCATTCGAAAACATGCGCGACCATCAGCTCGCGGTTGCGGCCATCCTGCGCCGGGATCCGAACGTGGCGCACTTCATGTCCTTCGTCGGCGGTGGCACGATGAACCAGGGCCGTCTCAGCATCCGGCTCAAACCGCGCAACGAACGGGTGCCCGCCGATCAAGTGGTTCGCGAGCTGATGCCCAAGCTCAACAGCGTACCCGGAATTCGGACCTATCTGCAGGTGCCGCCTTCGATCAACATCGGCGGCCGCTCGACCAAGACCCAGTATCAATTCACGATGCAGAGCGCCGACATTGATGCGCTATACGACAACGCCGCGAAGCTCGAAGCCGTGCTGCGCGGGCTGCCGACGCTCCAAGACGTGACGACCGATCTGCAGATCAAAAACCCACAGGTCAGCGTGCAGATCGATCGCGATCGCGCGACGAGCCTGGGTGTGACGGTGCAGCAAATCGAGCAGGCGCTGTACGACGCGTACGGCTCGCGACAGGTCTCGACGATCTACACGCCCAACAACCAGTACTGGGTGATCCTCGAGCTGCTGCCGGAGTATCAGCGGGATCCGTCGGCACTGCAGCTGCTCTACTTGCGCTCGCAGAAGGGCAACCTGATCCCGCTCACCTCCGTGGCCTCGGCATCGAACGACGTCGGCCCATTGAGCGTGAACCACAGCGGCCAGCTTCCCTCGGTGACGCTGTCCTTCAACTTGCCCCCGCGCGTATCACTCGGCGCCGCGGTGAACGACGTGCAGAAGGCGGCGCGCCAGACACTGCCGTCCACGATCAGCACCGGATTCTCCGGCACCGCGCAGGCGTTCCAGGCGAGCCAGCAGGGTCTCTTCTTCCTCCTGCTGCTCGCCGTCGTCGTGATCTACATCGTGCTCGGCATCCTGTACGAGAGCTTCGTGCACCCGCTCACGATTCTGTCGGGGCTGCCGTTCGCGGGGTTCGGCGCGCTGCTGACGCTGCTCGTTTTCCGCACCGAGCTGAGCGTCTACGCGTACGTCGGTGTGATCATGCTGGTCGGTCTCGTAAAGAAAAACGCGATCATGATGATCGACTTCGCGTTGGATGCGGAGCGTGCCGAGGGGAAGTCGGCGCGCGAGGCGATCATTGAGGCCTGCAGCGTACGATTTCGGCCCATCATGATGACGACGATGGCGGCGTTGATGGGGACGCTGCCGATTGCGATTGGCTGGGGCGCCGGCGGCGAGTCGCGCCGGCCGCTCGGCCTCGCCGTGGTGGGCGGGTTGGCCTTCTCCCAGATCATCACGCTGTACGTCACCCCGGTTGTTTACACATATCTCGACGCACTCCAGCATCGCTTCGGCCGGCGCGCGCGCCGCTCGGTCGCGGAGCCGGCCGCCGCCGATTGATTCACCTCGCAAGCGTCGCGCGGCGCGCATCGGAAGACGGCGCGTTTCCATTCAGCGTGCCGGCGATCCACCATCTGACGACACTCGACGTCGCCACCGCGGTGACATTCTTCGTCGGTGAAAACGGCTCCGGAAAATCGACCCTGCTCGAGGGCATCGCCGCGGCAGCCAAGCTCCCCGCCGTCGGAAGCGCCGACCTTGCCCGCGACGATAGTCTCGCCGCGCAGCGGCGGCTGGGCAAAGCGTTGCGGCTCAGCTGGACGAAAAAAGCGGCGCGGGGCTTTTTCCTCCGCGCCGAGGATTTCTTCGGGTTCACCAAGCAGCTGGCGGCGCAGCGGGCCGAATTGCAGGGGCACCTGAAAACGCTCGAGACGGAATATCGTGGCCAGGATCGCTCGCCGTACGCGATGGGCCTCGCCATGGGACCTACGCGGTCCTCGCTCGCGGACATGGAGCGGCGCTACGGCATCGACCTCGATGCCAATTCACACGGCCAGAGTTTTCTGAAGCTGTTCCAGTCGCGGTTCGTGCCGGGCGGGCTCTATCTGTTGGACGAGCCGGAGGCGCCGCTCTCGCCGCAGAGCCAGCTCGCGTTGCTCGCGATGATCGGCGACATGGTGACGCGCGACGCGCAATTCATCATCGCGACGCATTCCCCCATGCTGCTCGCGTTCCCCGCGGCGCGGATCTACAGCTTCGATTCCAGCCCGGTGCGGCCGGTGCCGTACGAAGAGCTGGATCATGTCCGCATTACACGCGACTTCTTGAATTCCCCGGAGCGCTACCTCGCACAGATCCTACAAAAAAATCCTGGCCCCGAAAAAGAGAGCCAGGATGAGGGGTGAGACCGGAAGACGGCAGGAGAGAACTAGCGGATTCCGATCGACACCCCGACTTGAAAGACTCGCAGCTCGACCGGCGTCTCGACTTGCTTGGCGCTGAAGGAGCCATCGGAGTTCTGCGTCAAGCCGCCGACCGGAACGTAGCGCACCCGCTCATGTCGAACCGCGCGCGCACCGAGATCGATCGCAATAGGCGTGCGTCCATTTCCCAAGGCGAGCAGAATGCCGCCCCCGGCCGACGTCGTGCTCGTGAAGTGGCCATCGAGGAACGAGCTGCTGCCCTCGCAGCCGCAGCCGCCGTAGCTCGCGGTGCTCCAGAACAACGAGCCCCCGACCGTCGCGAAGCCGTAGAAGCGCAGCGGCCCCTGCCCTAACGTCAGTTGCGGCCCGGCGCCGAGCGTCCCGATCTGCGAGAGCGTCGACACGCCGTACCCTTGGTAGGTCGCGTCGTAGGCCATCCAGCCGCCGTCGACGCGCAAAGCGAGCGCCCCGCCGCTGGTCACGCCGAAGACCGACAGCCCTGCCGCGACATCGCCATTGCGGCGAAACGCGCCCAGCGGCTGCGCGACAACGAGGTTGACGCCGAAGCTGCCGCGGTCGCGCACCTCTCGTAGCGCGGACCGCTGGCCAACGAGGGGTGTGACGATGACGCCAAGACCCAGCACCGCCATGCCGATCCGCCGCATATCGAAGTCCTGTAAGAGTGGAAGTGGCCCTGCGGCGTAGCGGAAAGGCAATGCGCGTGCCAAGCTTTTCACGCACGAATGCCCGCTGATCGGCGCTGCCACTGACCTCAAAAGGGGACACTTCGACCAATCCATGGACCAGATCAGCTATGACGACTTTGCCAAGATCGACATCCGGGTGGGGCGCATCCTGCAGGCGGACGAGTTCCCCCAGGCGCGCAAACCGGCCTATAAGCTGCGCATCGATTTCGGACCCGCGCTCGGCATCAAGCAGTCAAGCGCGCAGATCACGAAGTACTACGATCCGGCCGCGCTCGTGGGGAAACTGGTGCTGGGCGTCGTCAACTTCCCGCCGCGCCAGATCGCCACATTTTTTTCTGAGGTGTTGACGCTAGGGGTGATTCTTGGGGAGGGCGATATCTGTCTCGTGCATCCCGATCGCGACGTGCCGCTCGGCAGCCCCATTCGCTGAACCGAAACGGCGCTCGACGTACTCGTCGAGCAACCGCAGAAAGTCGGCGACGATCGTGTCGCCCTTGAGGGTCAGCTTCAGCGCGCCGTCGACATAGACGGGAGCCCTCGGCTCCTCGGCGGTCCCCGTCAGGGAGATTCCGATGTCGGCATGCTTCGATTCGCCGGGGCCGTTCACGACGCATCCCATCACGGCGACACGCAGCTCCTCGGAGCCGGGATAGCGCGCCTGCCAGGCGGCGCGGTGGTCGCGCAGATACGTCTGAATCTCCTCCGCCATTTCCTGGAAGAACGTCGACGTCGTGCGGCCGCATCCGGGACAGGCCGTCACCTGTGGGGTGAAGCTCCGGAGTCCGAGCGATTGCAACACCTGTTGCGCCACCTGCACTTCCTCGGTCCGATCGCCGCCGGGACGCGGCGTCAGGGAGACGCGAATCGTATCGCCAATGCCCTCGGACAGTAGAATCGACAGTCCGGCGGTACTCGCGACGACGCCCTTCGTACCCATGCCCGCCTCGGTGAGACCGAGGTGGAGCGGATAATCTGACCGATCCGCAAGCATGCGATAGACCGCGACGAGGTCCTGCACCCCCGACACTTTCGCCGAGAGAATGATGCGATCGTGCGGCAGCCCGCATTCTTCCGCAAGCTCGGCAGAACGCATCGCGCTCTCGACCATCGCCTCCATAGTGACGGCGCGCGTGTCCCGCGGCTCCGCGATGCCCGCATTGGCGTCCATCATCTGTGTCAGCAGCTGTTGATCGAGACTTCCCCAGTTCACGCCGATGCGAACCGGCTTTCCCTGTTCGATCGCGACCTGCACGATAGTCCGGAAGTTGTCGTCGCGGCGCTTGGTCCCGACGTTGCCCGGATTGATCCGGTACTTGGCGAGGGCGCGCGCGCAGTCGGAATACTTCGTGAGCAGCAGATGTCCGTTGTAGTGGAAGTCGCCGATGACGGGGACATCCACCTCGGCGACGATCGCCGCGACCGCTCGCGCCGCTTCATCCGTGTTGACGGTGACGCGCACCAGCTCGCTGCCGGCGGCGTGCAGCGCGCGCACCTGCGCGGCCGTCGCGGCGGCATCGGCGGTGTCGGTGTTGGTCATCGACTGGACGACGATCGGCTGGGAGCTGCCAACCAGCACGCCGCCCACGCTGACCGTGGCGGTGGGACGTCGGGTACTCACGGCCGGAAATCTACTAGAAGATCTTGTCTTGCAGCACCACGCGGATAACGAGGGCGGTGAGCACGCCGTTACCGGTGAGCGGGGTGACGCCGGTGTTACTGGCCGTGGCGGCGATCCGCATCCATACGGTTTGCTGAGTGAACAGGCTATCCACTACGCCGCTTAGGTCACCGGTAATGACTACCGGAACCGTCTGCGCCCCCGTCACCGCAGTTGCCGGCACGCTCAGCGCCGCGGGCGCGGTAAATGTCCCCGCAGAGTCTGAGGCGAAGAAGAATTGAAATCCGACCGTCCCGCTCCCCGACGTATTGTTAAGATCGGCGCCCCCCGTGGTGATGCGGACGGAATCGATCCCCGAGCTCCCGAATCCGGGCGGCAAATTGATTTTCTGGACGGTCGATGCCGTTCCGCTGAGCCCGATGGGGACGTTGTAAGGAATCGTCTCCTTCCCGGTTCCGGCAAGGAAGCTGTAGGCGTCGATGTTGAAGATCGCCCGACCTTCGCCACACGCCGCGGTCAGCACCAGAAGAGCCATCACAAGAGCCTTCATGGGTCGCCTCTTAATAGATCGAGATCGACGTGGCCAGCGTGACGCCACGTTTGGTTGCGAACGAATTGCTGTGGGTCCACAGTCCCACATCCAGACCGAAGGGCCCCAGCCGGACTCCCGCTCCCGTGCCGAACTGCATCTTCTTTCGCTGATCGCGCGACACGCCCCCACGGAGCGCGAAGGGACCCGTGCGCTGCTCCACGCCAACGTGAATGACGGTGCCACGGCCCGAGTTGACGACGTCTCCCCCCACCGTCGTGCCGGTACCCATCCGGAGTGCCGCATTGGCGATGTAGGTAATCGGCAGCTTCGTTTTCGATTCGACGTGGTTGGCGGTGAGCGTCGTGCTGATCGAGTCGCCCGCGGTGTCGTACTGGAAGCGCTGCACTTTGGTGTCGGACCAGGTGAGCTCGGCACCGATGTCGTTCACGCCCAACCCAACTTCGAACGGCCCTGAAAGCCATGCGATCCCCACGTCACCGCCAATGCCATGCCCATTGGCCTTGTTGGAGGTGAACAGGGTCGCGTCGAGCAAGGGTGCGGGGGCGCTGCCGAGCACCGTCGCCCCGGTGGTGAATCCGGCCGGACCGATGGCGCGCCCGGAAGTGGCGCCGAGATAATAATGAACGGCTCCCCCGACATAGAAGCCGTCGTCGGTGTCCTCTCCTCCTCCGCCGTGCGTCAGCCGGGTGGCGAGTGCCACGGTGGGAGCGAGCCCCGCCTGCGCCACGCCGTCCCCGAGCGCCGTGTAATTAGTTAGCGGCTGCGCACCCACGGTCGTATCGGTGAGGAACTGCCGCAGCGTGCTGTCGAGCGTGAAGCCCACGTCGTATTGCAGAAATCCCATGACGCCGACATGGATCCCGCCAAAGCCGACACCTACGTCGAGCAGCCGGCTTGTCGTTCCGAGACCGAATTTCTGCTCGGGCACCAGCACACGCGTCGCGCCAAGATTGAGGATCAGCTGGTTCTTGCCGAGGGTGAACTCCACGTCGTTCGTGGGCGTGGGCGCTTTACGCACCTCGTAGAAGATGGGCGGATTGAAAATGAGATTCATCAGCTCGAACGGATTGAACGCGGCGGAATCAGGATTGAAGAGCGGATCGTGGCTCAAGTTGTTGAGCGGATGATCCTTGAGGAAATCGATCAACCCGATCGGTATCGGAATGGAGAACCGCGGTGCGCCGGCAACGTGGTTTTTGTTTTTGACGGCGCGATACGCCGGATTGTAGCGGCGGACGTTGCCGTCACGGCTCAGCGACACGCCCCCCATCCCGATGCGGCGCGCATCGAAGGAAAACTGCGCGTGGGCCGTTCGCAGGGGAGCGAGTACGAGCACGGCGAGCGCAAGAGCAACGACTCCGATTCGCACAGAGCACCTCTGACAGGGGAAAGGCCGCCACAACTTTGCACATTGTGTCCGATTTTTCCATTGTCCGGTGTGAGCGCGGTCACCCGACGGCCGCCGAGGGGGCCGTTTGGAGCGTCAGAGTGACCCGTGTCCCCTTGCCAGGCTCGCTTTCGAGCGTGATCGCGCCCCCCCAGCTTTCCACCAGGCGGCGGGCGATGGCCAGTCCCAGCCCGGCACCGCTCGACGTTGTGGAGAAAGTCGGCTCGAACACCCGCGGCAGCGCGTCGGCCGGAATGCCGCGCCCGTCGTCCACGACCGTCAGCTGTCGGCCGCTCGAGGCAACCTGGACGATCACCCGCTTCGCGTCGGCGTTGCGGGCATTCTCGAGCAAGTTCACGAGCACCTCTTTCACTTCGTCTTTGCGCGCGAGGGCGGGCGAGGGCACGCCCTTGCCCGCTTGCACCTCGAAGCGCGGCGCCGCGCCCAGGTCGTAGAGCCGCACGACCTCCCGCGCCGTGGCCGCGAGATCCACCGGCTCGAGCGGTACCGCCTCCTGCCCGGACAGCGGGGTGCCGAAGCGCGAGAAGGCGCGCGCGATGCCGTCCAGCCGGTCGATTTCCTCCAGAATACGCTCGGCGGTCTCCTTCAACGTCGCTTCGAAGCTGGTGGACTGCGCTTTGCCGCGCACACGCTGCAGGTGCTGAATGCCGAGCCGGATCGGTGTCAGTGGATTCTTGATCTCGTGCGCGACCTGGCGCGCCATTTCGCCCCACGCCAAGACGCGAGCGGCGCGCGTGAGCGCGGTGGCATCGTCGAGCGCGATGACGCATCCGTCGGGCGCGGCGCCGAGCAGCGCGAGCTGCACGCGAATCTGCCGCCCGCCGATCTCGAACTCGCGCTCCTGAATCACGTCGCGGTGCGCGGCGATGAACTCGGCGACAGCCCGCCACACGGGCGCCCAGCCCGCCGCCGTCGCCTGCGGCAACACATTGCCAGGCGCCAGCGCCTCGCCATCGCCCAACACGAGCTCCGAGGCGCGCGGATTCGCCATCGTCACCCGGAGTCCATCGTCCACGGCGATCACGCCGGTGGCAACGTTGGCGAGCACGCGCGCGGTGCGTAGTCGGGCCTCCTCGAGCGCCGACTGGCTGCGTCGCACGTCGGTGGCCATCCGCTCGAACGCCGAGAGCACCGGCGCGAACTCACGCGGCGTACCCGGCGGGAAGCCCGGCGGCTCGTTGCCGCGCCCTACGGCGATCGCCGCTTCCCGCAGCGCGGCGACGGGCTTCGCCAGCTGACGCGCGGCGAGTCCCGCGAGGTACACGGCTGCCGCGAGACCGACGACCGTGCCGAGCACAAGCGCGAGGATGAGGTCCTCCTGCTGCTGCCGCACGCGCTCGTCATCGAGAAGCTGCGGCGCCGCCAGCACCGCCTGCTCGCCGGGCGCGCCCGAGGCGACAACGCGATAGCCGATGCGTGTCGGGCGTCCGGCGGTGCGCGCGTCGATAGTCGCCTCGAGCTCGTCGGCGAGCGTGACGCGGTATGCAGCGGGCGCGAGCAACGGATCGACGAGGCCGAGCTCGGCCATGACCGGTGAGCTGGTGGCGACGAGCACGCCGCGGCGGTAGAGCCACAGCTCGGCGTCGAGCCGCCGCCCCAGTTCCGCCAGGGAGCGGCCAATCGCGTCAGGCCGGTCCTCCGCCACCGTCTCCGCGCCGCCGGCGGCATCGCGCAACGTTTGCCGAATGAGCAGGTCATCGGCGCGCCGCGCCTCATCGGCGAGCCGCGCAAAATTCCACGCCGCAAACCCGAGCACCGGGAGTACGAAGAACGCGACGAGCACGGACGTGAGCTGGGCGCGATAACTGGTGCTCAACGCCGCGACCAGTGCCGGCAATCGGGCGCGCCACCCCTCGGCGACACCGAGGCCGAACAGCCAGACGCCGCCCAATAGCGCGACGTCGAGTAGCACCACCAACATGCCGCGCACGAGCAGCGTCCACGGACCGCGCAGCTCCACGCGCGCGTGCACGTGCCGCACGCCACCCGGGAGATTGACTTGCCGCTCACCTCGCGCCGCCCACCCTTCCCGCCGCCATTCGGTGGTCGCGCTGACCACCGCCGCGTGGCTCGGAAGCGACAGCGTGATCGCGTACGGCGGCTCGATACCGGGATCGCCGCGCAGAAAACGCGCGACGCGGTTGGGCGGCAGCAGCCGGGTGCGTGGGCCCACGCCCACCGTGAGCACCGTGCCGTTATCGAGCGGAGCGACGAGCACATAGTGAATGCCCGGGATGCGCTCCAATCGCTCGATGCACGGACCGTCCGTGGCGGTCCGCGCCAGCGCCGAGAGCAGCGCCGGCGGGAGATCCAGCTGCGCCAATTGCAGCTCGGCGATCGGCTTTCCGCCCTCCGTCCCGGCACCCCACAGCTCGAGCATGGCAGGATAGTCTTCGGCGACGAGCGGCGATCCTACCCACAACGCGTACAAGTCGCCGGCGGTGCGCGGCGCCGACCTGCCCAGCTTGCTCAGCTGCTGCGTCAAGCGCTCAAGCAACGCGACCGCGACCGGATCCCCCTCCTGCCCCAATCGCTGCGCGTCGCGTGTCGCCAGCGACAAGCGCCCCTCCACTGCGGCCCCCCAGGCAAGCAAGGCAGCCGCTGTGCCGGCAACGATGGCCATGCCGACGAGCGCCCAGCGGCGCGGCGCCGGCATGATCACGCCACAGAGGGCGGGGAGCCAGATGAACGTGTACCACTCCGGCCACGCGCCGTGTGGGCTCCACAGCCACAGCCCGCTGATCGTCGCGAGCGCGGCCCACGCGGCGGCGGCCGGCAGCGCCCAGGAAACGCGGAGCGGCTCCTCCGAACCCCGCACGAGCGCGGCAGCGAGCAGGATGAACGCCATGGCGGTGACGGCGAGCGCGGCCTGCCAGGACAACCACAGCTCGAGGCTGACGCCGCTTGCCGGGGGAGCAATCCCCCGGCCGAAATAGCGCACGACGTAGGGCGCGGCGAGGATCAACAGCGCGGCGGCAACGATTCCCCCCCAGCGTCGCCGGATGCCGCGCCGCCAGAGCGCGCCGGCCGCCACCAGAAGAATGACACCCGCGACCAGCAGCGAGCCCGCTGATGTCCCCACCACGCCCGCGATCGGTCGATAGAACGTCGCCGGCGAGAAGAGCGATGCGGGCCCGACGGGTGCCCGTAGCAGCACCCACCCCGTTACGAGAAGAACGCCCCATCGCCACGCGCCGGGCGGTGCCGCTGCCAAGAGAACCGCGAGCAGCACCGCGATACCGATGCGCGCCAAGTCGGCTGTCTGCGCGAGCGCCGCTAGCTTGGCATCCCCCTGGGAGGGCGGAATCGTGAGCACCGAAAACAGGGTGTCGCCGGGAGCGCAGTCCTCGGGCTGCGGCGTCCGTGGCGTGCAGATCTCGAATACGCTGGAGTCGCGCGGTCCCAGCCCGGGCGGGAAGAAGCGCAGCGACACGCCATGCGCACGCGCGAACTCGGCGGCGAGCGAGCGATCGCCGTCGGCGATGGCGGACGACGCGGAGAGGAGCACGCTGCCGACCGATGGGCCGAGTTGCGTCTGGCGCCGCGCCTCGAGCACCGCGTAGAATGGAGTCATGACCGCTCGGAGCTCGGTCGTGTCTTCCGTCGGAATCGTGCGGTGGCGTCCGGACCAGGCGACCGGGATCGGATCCGGTTCGTCGCGGATGACAGCCGCGCCGCGCTCGAACCGCGGACCGGATCCGATCGCGGCGTCGAGGCGATCGAACACCGCTTCGCGCGGCAACGGCGCGGCCATCGCACCCCGCTCCGCGAGCCGCCGCGCTTCCGCCACCGCCTGGCCGAGTGCGGTTTGCAGATCGCGGGATGCGGCGGTTACCCGGCCCTCGCGCAGCGCGGGCCAGCAGCATTCGATACGCCACACGCGCAGCGCGCCACCCGCCAGCACGACGCCCAGCGCGAGACTCATCAGCGCGGCCGCCAGTCCCATCCTGTTCCGCGGCCGCGCCGGCCGGACGGCGAGCGTCAGCGCCGCGATCCCCGCGGCGCCGGCGAGAATCGCCCACGCGGCGGAATCGCTGCGCAGCCACTCGGCGGTAGCCAGGCTCGCGAGACATCCGGCGATTACGATGAGCGCTTGCCGCTGCACCTGAGCGTTCTCACCCCCGACGCGGTGCGCACCGCTCTGGTGCGCGACGCGCGGCTATTGGTCCCCGTGGGGACCTGTGAACAGCACGGACCGCATTTGCCGCTCGGCTGCGACACATTCATCGTCGAGCGGCTTGCCGACGATCTCTCGGCCCGCTTCAACGTGCTGCGCGCGCCCACAATCTCCTATGGGGTGAACACTGCCACCAAGCGCCCCTACCCCGGCAATGCGGCCGTTCGCCGGAAAACGCTGCACCGCTGGATGAACGACCTGCTCGGGTCTTGGGAGCAGTGTGGCGTGGACACCTTCATTATTCTCACCGCGCACGGACACGACCCCCATCAGGAGGCGCTTTCCACGCTTCGCACGCGTCGAGCCCGCGTCTTCACGGTGGACATCTTTGCGCTCGACTTCGCCGAATACCTCGATGATCCGGGCGGCCCAACGCACGGTGGCGAGCTCGATACCTCGCTCATGCTCTATCTGGCACCGGACCTGGTCCGCATGGAGCTTGCGCAGGACTTCGTGCTCACCGAGCGCCAGGTCGCCCGGTTCCAGCGCCGGGCGGCAGGATCGGTCCCGGCCATGTCCCCTGGATCAGTGGGCCGTCCGACACTCGCATCTGCCGAAAAGGGGGCCCGTCTGTATAAGATGATTCATGATCGTATCGCGACGCGAGTTTTGGGGGCGGTAGCCGCATGACAGTATGCCTGTTGGCTCTGGCGTTACTCCAGGCGGGCGGCAGTCCGCTGGATGAAGGCGTGCTTGTGGTGCGCGTCGACACCCTCGAGGTCGCCCGCGAATCGTTCCGACTGTCACAAGGGCGCCTCTCCCGCGGCGAGTCCGGCTGGACCCTGGCGACCACCATTCGCTACGATCGCGGGCGCCCGGTCGTCGTGCTCGCGCCAATTCTCGAAGTAAACGGTGATACCATGCCGGCGACGTTGCAGTACGACGTTGCCGACCCGCGCCAACCGTCGCGGATTCTGGGCGAGCTGGGACGCGGGCGTTTCACCGTGCGTTTCGTCGCGCGCGCGACCGAGCGCGCCCGAGAGTTCTCTACCGGGCCGCACGCGGCGGTACTCGACGACTCGGTGTTCGCTCCCTACGTCTTCGCGGCATGGCGCGCGCGTACGGATGCGGTGGCCCTCACGGCGATCTATCCCCGGGCGTTGCGGCGCGAGTCAATACAGGTCCAGGACCTCGGCCTTGCCTCCACGACCCTAAATCATGACCCCGCCCGCTTGCGGCACATCACGCTGACGGGAGAAGGCCAGGACACCGTACACCTCTGGCTGGATGGCGCGGGCCGCCTGATGAAAGTCGAAATCCCCGGCCGACGCGTCACCGCGGAGCGCCTCGCAGGAAGCTGACCTTGCTGCCCCGTCCCCCCCCGCTAGGTTCTGTCGCAGGCCGAAACTGTCCCACGCACGAGCCCGTAGAGGGGGGCGCTTCGACCCACGACATAATTCTTTTTTAAGGACGACCATGAGACGAGTGTTGATCGTGGCAGGCCTGCTCCTGGGCCCCACCGCCGTCGCCGTTGCGCAGCAACCCACAACTCCCAGCACTCCCGCTACCGCGGCTCTATCGCTCGCCGACGCCATCGCCGTCGCGCGCGAGAAGAATCCCGCATTTCGCCAAGCCCAGAACAATCGCGGTCCGGCGGCGTGGGGGGTGCGCAGCGCCTACTCCAGCCTGTTGATCCCGTCGTTGACCGCCTCCGGCGGCATGTCGTACACGGGGCCCGGCTCGCAGACGTTTCTCACGCAAAGCTTCTCGCAGTCGGTCTCGACCGTCTCGTCGTTTTACGATCTCGGTCTGTCGTGGCAGCTGTCGGGCGTCACGTTGTCGCAGCCCGGGCTGGCGAAAGCACAACAGCGCGCGACAGACGCGGACATCGCCGGTGCGGAGAACACGCTGATCACCGGTATCAAGCAGCAGTACCTCACGGTGCTGCAGGCCGGCGCGCAGGCGGAGCTGGCGCGCAAGACGCTCGAGCGCAACGAAGAGTTCTTGAAGCTCGCGCAGGCGCGCTACAGCGTGGGTCAGGCGACGTTGATCGATGTGCGACAGGCCCAGGTGGCCCGCGGGCAGGCGGAGGTCGGTCTGCTGCGCGCGCACACGCTCGTCAACGTCGAGAAGCTCCGGCTCTTCGAGCAGATGGGCGTGATCCCGCCACTCGACGTGGCGGCAGTGCAGCTGACGGATTCCTTCAGCGTGCAGGCGCCCGCGTGGCAGATGAGTGAGTTGTTGACGATGGCCGAGCAGCAGAATCCCGCGCTGAAGGCGTTGCGCGCCCGTGAAGGCGCGGCGGCGTGGAGCCAGCGCGCGGCGACGTCCGCGTACGGGCCGTCGCTGTCACTCTCGGCGGGATGGTCGGGGTTCACGCAGCAATTCACCAACGTCGATCCGATTATCTTCAATCAACAGGCGGCATTTGCAAGCCAGTACACCGAGTGCCAGGACAACAACACGATCCGCTCGAACGCAGGGCTGCCGCCCAACGACTGCAGCGGCTTCGTCTGGGGCGCGACCAACGAGCAGACGGTGCGGAGCGCGAATTCGGTGTTCCCGTTTCACTTCACGCAGCAGCCGTTCCAGGCGCGCGTGACGGTGACGCTGCCCATCTTCACGAACTTCTCGCAACAGCTGCGCGTCTCAGAAGCGCGGGCGCAGCACGGCGACCTCGAGGAAGCGGTCCGGGCGCGCGGCCTAGGCGTGCAAACGGAAGTGAGCCAGGCGTTTCTGACGCTGCAAACCGCCTTCCGGACGGTAGGACTGCAGGATACGAACCGCAGCGCGGCACGCGAGCAGCTTCAGCTCGCCACGGAACGCTATCGCGTCGGCTCAGGCACGTTCTTCGAGCTGCTCGACGCGCAGGTCGCCGCGCTGCGCGCCGAGAGCGACGCCGTGAATGCGACTTACGACTACCACAAGGCCCTGGCGCTGCTGGAAGCCGCCGTCGGCCGCAGCCTGCGCTAACCGAGAGGAATTGAAACGCCATGTCTAAGCGGAACAAACTGCTGTTGGGTGGTGGCGGAGCCGCCCTCCTGATCATCCTGGTGATCGTCAGCGCGAGCGCCAAGCGCGACAAGGGGCTCGAGGTGCGCTTCGAGCAGGTGCGGCGGCGCGATCTGGTCGCGGCTGTCACGGCCAGCGGGAAGATCCAGCCCAAAAAGAAGGTCGACATCAGCGCCGACATCACGGGCCGCATCACGCGGATCGCGGTGCATGAGGGCGACTACGTGCAGAAGGGTCAGTTCCTGCTCCAAATCGACGCGACCATCTACCAGGCCAACATGCAACGGGCCAACGCCGCGATGTCGTCCTCCGAGGCGGGGGCGGTGCAGGCGCGCGCCACGCGCGACCAGTCGCAGCGCGCATTGCAGCGCACTAAAGAGCTGCACGAGCAAAACCCGAATCTCATATCCCAGGAGCAGCTCGAGCAGGCGCAAACCGCGTTCGACATCGCGGACGCGAACGCGACCGCGTCGCAGCATCTCGTCGAGCAGGCACGCGCCGGTCTGCAGGAAGCGCGCGATCAGCTGGCCAAGACGCACCTGACCGCGCCGATGGCCGGACGGGTGACGCGCCTCGCGGTCGAAGAGGGCGAAGTGGCGGTGCCCGGAACGTTCTCCCGCGAGACGGGCCTCTTGCTCACGATCTCCGACCTCTCGGTGATTCAAACGACGGTGAACGTCGATGAGACCGACGTCGTCCGGCTGCATCTGGGCGATTCGGTGGAGGTCACGATCGACGCCTTCCCCGACACGACATTCGTGGGGCGCGTTACGAAAGTGTCCAATAGCGCGATCCTCTCGGCGGCGTCGGCAGCGACCGGCTCCAACGATCGCGCCGTCGACTACGAAGTCGAAATTACGCTGGCGAATCCCCCGTCCGACGTGCGCCCCGATCTATCCGCGACGGCGCGGATCGTGACGGACACCCGCAAGGATGCGCTCGCGATTCCGATCATCGCGCTCACGGTGCGGGAGAACACCCCGATCTCGACCGAGACGAAGCCGGGTCGCGGCACGGCGCAGGCAGCGACGCCGGCGCCGGCGGACACGGGCCGCCGCGGCGCCAACAAGAAAGAGTCGGAAGGCGTGTTCATCGTCCACAATGGCGTGGCGACGTTCCACCCGGTGAAGGTCGGTATCGCGGGCGAGGAGCATTTCGAGGTCGTCGAAGGGGTCCATCAGGGCGATACCATCGTCGCGGGACCCTATCAGGCGATTCGCGATCTCAAGGAAGGGGCGCACGTGCGTGCCAGCCGCGAGTCGGGCGACACCACCAGCCGGCGCCGGTCGTGAGCACCGTCCAGCTCTTTCGCACGGGTGACACGCCGCAGCCCGACGTCATCATCCTGACGCACAAGCTCACGCGCGATTACGACATGGGTTCTGAGTTGGTGCGCGCGTTGCGGGGCGTCAGCCTCCAGATCCGCCGAAACGAATACGTGGCGGTCATGGGACCGTCGGGCTCGGGTAAATCGACGCTGATGAACCTCATCGGCTGCCTCGATACGCCGACGAGCGGCGAGTACTGGCTCAACGGGCAAAAGGTGAGCGACCTGGTGGACGACGAGCTGGCCCGAATTCGCAACAAGGAAATCGGGTTCGTTTTCCAGACATTCAACCTGCTGCCGCGCGCCGATGCACTCCACAACGTCGAGCTGCCGCTGATTTACGCCGGCCTGTCGGCGCGGAGCCGGCGCGAGCGGGCGGCCGCCGCCCTGCAGCGGGTCGGCCTGGCGGATCGCATGGATCACAAGCCGAACGAGCTGTCCGGTGGGCAGCGCCAGCGCGTCGCCATCGCTCGGGCGCTCGTGAACGAGCCCAGCATCCTGCTCGCCGACGAGCCGACCGGAAATCTCGATTCGACGACCAGCGGCGAGATCATGGACGTATTCGCGCAGCTGCATGGCCAGGGGCAGACGGTCGTCATGGTCACGCACGAGCAGGACATCGCGGCGCATGCCGCGCGCGTCGTGACGCTGCGCGATGGCGTCGTCGCCACGGATCGACTCCAGGCGGCCTGAGTGCACTTCTTCGAAGCGATGCGCCTGGCGCTGCAGACGATCCGCTCGCAAAAACTGAAGAGCGGCTTTTCGCTGCTGGGCGTGTTCATCGGCGTCGCTTCGCTGATCGGCGCGTGGTCGATCGTGAACGGCGTGAACCGTTACATGACGGAAAAGTTCGCGCCGACGCTGTATGGCGTGAACACCTTCCAGCTGCGCCGCCGGCCGATGTTCACCCCCAACGTGGCCGACTCGGTCTGGCGTGCATGGGCACGGCGGCCGCGCATCCGCTTCAGCGATGCCGAAGCGGTCAGCGAGGGACTCACCGTCCCGGTGATAACGGCCTGGCAGTCGAGCGACAACGTCACGGTGACGTTCGGCAACAAGGAATCGCGGGACATCGAGCTGACGGCGGCCAGCGAGCGCTACTTCGATATCAAGAATCTTGGCTTCGCGATCGGCCGGCCGTTCACCGGCGAGGAGAACCGCTCCGGCGCGCCGGTCGTCGTGCTGGGCGACGCCGTGGCACAACGGCTCTTTGCGGAGCGCATGCCGCTCGGCAAGAGCGTCCGCATCGGCGGCGTGCCGTATCGCGTGATCGGCGTCGTGACGAAGCAGGGCAGCATCCTGGGCTTCCCGCTCGATCGCTTCGTCGTGGTCCCCGCCCTTTCGCCGGCGCAGAACCTGGTGAATCCGCCGGGCATCCTCGATGCGTTCCTCGTGAAGGCCCACAGCGAGGTCGAGATGCGGGAGGCGATTTCCCAGGCCGAAGGCATCATGCGCGGCCGGCGCCATCTGCGGCCCCGGCAGGACAACAACTTCGTGCTCGAGACGTCCGAAGGGGTGCAGCAATTCTGGGCCGGCATCAGTCGCATTCTCGTCGTGCTGCTTCCGGGCGTCGTCATCATCTCCCTCGTCATCGGCG
>JBHEMG010000214.1:0-9654 GCA_046262715.1 Gemmatimonadales bacterium | reverse complement strand
CTGGATCGCGCATTCAAAGCTGTCGAACGTGTACGTAGTTCCGTCGCGCACGATGCTAAAGGCGTGGTAATAGTCGTTGCCGCACACGTCACATTTGGCCATGGCTAGGAGACCCCCGCACGCAGTGAGTGTTCCTGGAGGGGGCGTAACCCGTTTGGATTATTTCGCTTTCGGGGCGGAGGGATGGGCGCTCGGATCGCGGCGCGCGAGGCCACTGGGCGGCGGCGGCGCGCCGCGCCGGTGCTCTGCATGGACGCGCGTAAACTCGGCCCCCAGCAGAATGAGCTGCGACGAGTAGTAGACCCACACCAGCAGGACCACCACCGACCCGGCGGCGCCGTAGCTCGAGGCCACGCTCGATTTGCCCAGGTAGAGGCCGATCAGAAACTTCCCGATCGAGAACAGCACCGACGTCGCAAACGCCCCCGTCCACACGTCGCGCCACGCCAAGCGGACATCCGGGAGCAGCCGGTAAATCAATCCAAACAGCAGCGTCATGACGAGGAGCGACACGAGGACGTTGATCAGCTGCAGGACGACTGGACTGCCGAAGGACGTCTGCTGAATGCGGCTGGTCAACGCACTGAGGCCGGCGCTGACGAGCAGCGAGACCATCAAGAGAAATCCGATCGACACGACGACGCCGAAGGAGCGCAGCCGACTCAAGATCAGCCGCTGGATCCCGGACTTGCTGGGGTCGGTCTTGACACGAAAAATTGTATTCAAGGCGTGCTGCAGCTCGAGGAATGCGCCGCTCGCGGCGATGAGGAGCGTGACCGTCCCGATGATCAGCGCGAGCGTACTGGCCGGATCCTTATGGGCGCTTTGGAGAATCGTTTGCACCGCCTCCGCGCCCTGGCGGCCGATCACGCCGTCGATTTCGTGGACGATCTGGCCGCGCACCGCTTCAGCGCCAAACGCCGCCCCGGCGATGGCGACGGCGATGACCAGAATCGGCGAGATCGCAAACAGCGTGTAATAGGCCAATGACGCGCCGAGCCGCGGCACGTCGTCTTTGGACCAACCCTGGAGGCCCGCCCAGAATAGACGCGCAAACAGCGGCACCCGCAGTTTCATGACGATGCTCCGAGCAGCGGCGCCGCGGTCTGTGGCACTGCGACTTGCTGCGCCAGGAGGGCGTTGAGATCGGGGATATCCACAGGCTTCACCAGGTGGGCGTTGAATCCCGCCGCGCGGGAGCGTAGCCGATCTTCATCCCGGCCATAGCCGGTCAGCGCCACGATGACGAGCTGCTCCAGCGCGGGCTCGCGCCGCAGTCGCGACCCGAGCTCGATGCCGTCCATGCCGGGCATGCCGATATCGAGCAAGGCCACCTGTGGCACGAACGTTCGCGCGACCTCCAGCGCCGTCAGGCCGTCATACACCACGCGCACCTCGTGGCCCAGTAGCCGCAGTAAGGTCGCCAGGCTGTCACCCGCGTCGTGGTGGTCGTCGACGATCAGGATCCGAAATCGTACGAGATCGCCGCGTCGGCGCTCCGCACCGGCCGGCTGACGCGGCGTCGTGTCGCCCGTGCCCGCCCGCTGGTCGGCAAACGCGGGGAGGCGCACGATGAACTCGCTGCCCTTCCCCCGCCCCACGCTGCGCGCCTGCACCGTGCCGCCGTGCAGCTCCACCAGGCGGCGCACGAGCGTGAGCCCGATGCCAAGCCCCTGGCGGGAGCGATCGGCTCCCGGATCGACCTGGATAAACATGTCGAAAATACGGTCGAGCATGTCCGTGGGGATGCCCACGCCGGTGTCCTGCACGACGATGACCGCTTCGTCTCCCTCGGCGCGGGCGCTCAGCGTCACACGCCCGCCGCGCTCGGTGTACTTCGCCGCGTTGTTCAGGAGATTCGCGATAACCTGGATCAGACGCACGGGGTCGGCGTACAGCAGCAGTGGCGTCGTCACCTCGGTGACGATGAGCTCATGCCCCGCCGCCTCGACGATCGGCGCACTGGATTCGAGCGCGCTGCGCAGCACCGCGCCCAATTTGACGCGCTCTTTGCGCAGCTCGATCCGCCCCTGGTTGATGCGGGACAGCTCGAGCAGGTCGTCCACCAGCCGGATCACGTTGCCGACCTGCCGCTCCATCGTATCCAGGACGCGGGCTCGCGTCTGCTCGTCCGCCCCCGCGAGGCGCAGTACGTGCAGCGCGTTGCGAATCGGCGCCAGCGGATTGCGTAGCTCGTGCGACAGCGTGGCCAGGAACTCGTCTTTCTGCCGGTCCGCCTGCCGCAGCGCTTCCATCCGGTCACGAAGCTCGTATTGCCGCAGCCGCGATTTTACCGCGGTGCGCAACGAGCTGATCAGCGTCATGATGCGCACCGGTTGATCGAGCACCGTCACGTTCCCGAGCGTGTCCATGGCCCAGACGGCGGTCGGGGAGTCCGGACCCAACGGCGACAAGAGAATGATCGGGATATCGGACCACGGAGGCTGTTGGCGAAGTGCCTCCACGAGCTCCCGGGGATTGCCGCTGCTGAGCGCCGTGTCGGTGAGCAATATGGCCCCCGCGCCCGCGCCGATCTCACGGCACAACTCTTCCAGGCTGACGCAGATGTCCGCGCGGAGACCCGCCTCGGCGAGAATCGCTTGACTCAACTCCGCGTCCCGAGCTGTGGGCGGCAGCAGCAGCAGCCGCTCTGTCATTTCGTCCGCTTTTTCGCAGGCCGGCCGAAGGAGACGGTTTCAGGTAAGAAGCTGGGGTTGCCCGTCAACACGCCCGTGAGACTCGTGATCGGTTCCCCCACTCCGATCTTGCCGCCGTCGAACGACAACTCGCGAATCGTGCGCTCATGCTGCCCGGTGCGCTTCTTAATGACCGAGATGGCGGTGCTCACCTTCCCGCGCGCCTCAAAGAAGCGCAGCAGCAGCACCGTGTCAGCCAGATAACTCGCGTCGATCGGCGACCTGTCGTCGGCGCCGATGAGACCGTGCTGCGCCATCAACATGATCGTCGACACCCCCTGCGCGCCGAGGTAGGTCAGCAGCTCGTGTAGATGCAAAACGAGCTGGCGCTCCGACGGCATGGAATTGAGATAGCCGGTGAGGCTGTCGATCACGATGACGCGTGTCCCGTGTTTCTCGACGGTCGCGCGCACGTAGCTCGCGAATTCTCCCGCCGACAGCTCGGCCGGATCCACTTGCCGCACCGTGAGCCGCCCGTCGTCCATCAGCGGCTGTACGTCGAACCCGAGCCCCGCCGAGCGTTCTACGAACGTGGGGATGCTTTCGTCGAACAGGAAAATCGCAGCGTGCTCGCCGCGCATGGCCGCCTCGCGGGCGTACTGCGCAGCCAATGAGGACTTCCCGGTCCCCGCCGGGCCAAGGAACAGCGAGCTCGTTCCGCGCGCCAGTCCGCCGCCGAGCATGGCATCGAGCTGCGTCACGCCACTCTTGATTGTTTCGCGGGCGAAACTCGTCCTATGCTCGGCGGCGACGAGCCGCGGATACACCTCGATCCCGCCGGTGCGCAACCGGCAGTCGTGATAGCCTTCGCGCACGGCACGGGCGCGCATTTTCAGCACCTGCAGGCGCCGGTGGAACGCGCCATACTCGGTTGCCTTGCGGTCCAGGGTGATAATGCCGGAGGCGATGCTCGCGATGCCCAACTCCGGATTCTCCTCCCGCGGGTCGTCCACCATCAACACCGTGATGCCGTCTTTTTGAAAGAAATGCTTCAACGCGAGGACCTGGCGCCGGTGGCGGAGCGGCGACTGCGCCAGCAGGCGCAGCTCGCCGACGGAATCGATCACGACGCGGCTCGGTTTGATGCTGTCAGCGGTCGCGAGAATCTTGCGCGTGGTCTCCGTCAGCTCCACTTCCGACGGGTGGAACATCATGTACTGCGAGTCGGGAGACAGTGCCTGGTCGGTAGCAATCAGCTCGAGGATGTGTACGCCGCTCAAATCCCATCCATGCGACGTCGCCAGCATCTGCAACTCGGCCGCCGTCTCCGACATCGTGACATACAGCACCTGCTCGTCCTGCTGAACGCCGGCTAGCAAAAACTGCATGGACAGCGTCGTCTTCCCCGCTCCGGTATCGCCCTCGATAGCGTACAGACCGCCCGCTGCGAGACCGCCGTAGAGGATGTCGTCAAGTCCCGCGATGCCGGTGGATTGTAGGGTTTCTTGGGCGGCGGTGGTGGTCATCAGTGATGTACCCGGAGCATGGTCAAAGGCTCAGCGAACGCTGCTCGTGTTGAAATAGGGAATACAACGGTCCCCAAAAGTCGCACGGCAATGGAAATGCGAAAGGGGGCCCAGGGCGGCCCCCTTTTGTTGTCATGACTTCCTGCGCTACACCGAGGTCGTTCCCGACCGCCTGCCGCTGAACAGCAGTACGATACCGGCGACGAGGGCCACCCCACCCACCCAGGGCGGAACGAAACCGCGCCGTTCGGTGGTAACGGTGGCGATACCAAGATTTGTTTTATCCTTGTCCTTCACGTACGAGACGCCACGTAGCACAAGCACAATGGCGCCGAACACAATCAACAAAATACCGATGATACTGGCGGGTCGCATGACTTCTCCATGGGGTGCGGGTCATTCTGTTGTACCCGGTGTTAACGCGACGTGCCGGACGGATCAGTCCCCACTGTGGCAGAGGTGCAACACCCAAAGGATCTACGAACTCCTTCAAGATCGGGTGTAACACTAACCACATGCAAGGCGCGCATGACGTCCTGAATCCCGCCTCCCCTCAGGCAGCGGCGATTGCGCATCTCGCACGCGTGTTCTTCGCGGTGGCTGGAGCGGTCTGGCTCGTGGTGCTCGGCTTTTTGGCGACCGCGTTGCTGCGGCCCAAACGGTTGGGCGAGCGCGACAAGGATGCACGGCTCACCCGCCGCCACGTCGTGGGCGTCACCGGGGCGCTGGTGCTCAGTGCGCTCGCGCTCCTGTCGTTGGGGTTCATCGATTACAAGACAGGCCGCGGCATCGAAACGGCGCGCGCGATTTCCAATGACACCGTGCACGTGCGCCTGACGGGACGCCAGTGGTGGTGGCAGATCCAGTACGAGCAACGCACACCTCCTTACCGCGTCACCACAGCGAATGAAATGCACATTCCCGTAGGCCGCCCCGTCATGCTCACGCTCGAATCGAGCGACGTGATCCACAGCTTCTGGGCCCCCAACCTCCACGGCAAGTCGGACCTGGTCCCCAGCTACAGTAGCGGCTTCTTGATTCAAGCGGATACGCCAGGCGTCTATCGCGCGCCGTGCGCCGAGTACTGCGGCGTGCAGCACGCGAAAATGGCGCTGCTCGTCATCGCGGAGCCGGCGGACAGCTTTGCCGCCTGGTACGCGAACCAGATGCGCGATGCGGCGCCGCCACAAACGACGGCGGCGAGCGCCGGACGTGCGGTGTTCCTTACCAAAGCCTGCCCGTTCTGTCACACGATTCGCGGCACGCCGAGTGGTGGCTCGGTGGCTCCCGATCTGACGCACCTCGCGACGCGCGGCACGCTGGCGGCTGCCTCGATTCTAAATCACCGCGCGGAGTTGGCCGGGTGGATCGCGAATCCGCAGGGCATCAAGCCGGGGAATCACATGCCGGCCAATCTTGTCGGCGGGCACGATCTGAACGCGCTGCTCGACTACCTCGAGACGCTGCGATGACCGCCGTGACGCACGCCGAGCAGGACGTGTTTGCGCGCACGTGGGGCGGGCCGCGGGGCATCGGCGGCTGGTTTACTAGCGTCGATCACAAAGCTGTCGGCCTGCGCTTCATCGGCACGGCGCTGTTCTTCCTCGCGCTGGGTGGCGTGCTCGCGCTGGCCATGCGGACGCAGCTGATGCGACCCGAGAACCATGTACTCTCGCCGCAGCTGTACAATCAGTTCTTCACCGTGCACGGCACGACGATGATGTTCCTGTTCGCCGTGCCGGTGATGATGGGACTCGGGATTTATCTCGTGCCGCTGATGATCGGCACGCGCAATGTGATCTTTCCACGTCTGGTCGCCTACGCGTACTGGGTCTATCTGTTCGGTGGACTCTTCCTGTATGCTGGGCTTCTCCTCGGCAACGGCCCGTCGGCGGGATGGTTCGCCTATACACCGCTCTCCGAAGGACAATTCGATCCGACCAAGGGCTCCGACATCTGGGCCCAGATGATCACGTTCACCGAGATCTCGATGCTGAGCATCGCCGTGACGCTCATCATCACGATCTTCAAGCAGCGCGCGCCCGGGATGTCGCTGAACCGCATCCCACTGTTTGTCTGGAGCATGCTCGTCACGTCGTTCATGGTCGTGTTCGCGATGACCACCGTCGCCACGGCGAGCACGCTCATGCTCGCGGCCGATCGATTGATCAATACCCGGTTCTTCGTCGAGCGCAACGGCGGCGATCCTGTCCTCTGGCAGCACCTCTTCTGGCTGTTCGGCCATCCCGAGGTGTACATCATTTTCTTGCCCGGCACGGGGATCATCTCGCATCTGGTGACCACGTTCTCGCGCCGGCCCATGTTCGGCTACACCGCGATCGTGTTCGCGACGGTGGCCACCGGCATCGTCAGCTTCGGCGTCTGGGTGCATCACATGTTCGCGGTCGGAATGCCGCAGCTCGGCCTCAGCTTCTTCACCGCCTCGTCGCTGATCGTCACGATTCCTACGGCGATCCAGCTGTTCTGTTGGATCGCGACGGTGTGGAGTGGACGGCCGCAGTGGCGCGTGCCAATGCTCTTCCTGCTGGGCTTCTTCTTTATTCTCGTGCGGGGCGGACTGACGGGCGTGATGCTGGCGTCCGTGCCGGTCGACTTGCAGCTCCACGATACGTTCTTCGTGGTCGGTCACCTGCACGATGTGCTCATCGGTGGCGCCGTGTTTCCGCTGATCGGCGGATTGATCTATTGGTATCCGAAGTTCACCGGACGCATGACCTCGGAAATCGCCGGCCGGTGGGCGTTCGCGCTGCTGTTCATCGGCCAGAATCTCACCTTCTTCCCCATGCACATCCTTGGTCTGCACGGCATGCCGAGGCGGACGTACACCTACCTCGCATCGACCGGTTGGGGTGGGCTGAACATGCTCGAGACTATCGGAGCCTATATCCTCGCACTCGGCGTGCTGGTGACGGTCGGCAACCTCGTGCTCAGCAAATTTTTCGGACGTCCCGCCGGTGACAATCCCTGGATGGCCGACACACTCGAATGGGCGACCTCATCGCCACCGCCCCCCGGCAACTTTGTCCTGTTGCCGGTGGTGGAGAGTCGCGATCCCCTCTGGGAGCCGGTAGCGCCAGAGGAGCGGCCAGTCGTGGTCGGCATCCCTCCAGAGACCCGAGAGGTGCTGTACACCACGACACTGGATGCAATTCCTGCGCGACGCATGGAAGTGCCCGGTCCCACGGTGTGGCCCTTCTTCGCCGCCGTAGGAACGACGATTGGACTCGTGATGCTGATTTTCAATCCGTGGGGAGTGGTGGTGGGGACTGCGCTGACAATCCCGCCGCTCATCATCTGGGCCTGGCCCACGACTGGCGGGTCGAAATGATTCGCCAGCACCCGCGGTCCATTGACGCATCGCAATTGCCGGGCGACGGCTTCGGTGTCGCCTCGCCCACCTGGTGGGGCACGCTGGGGTTCATGTTTATCGAGGGCTCGACGCTGCTGGTGTGCGCCATGGCGTACATCTACTTGAGCCGGCGCAGCCCGTTGTGGCCGCCCTCGGGGACCCCGGCGCCCAGCCTTGCGGTCGGCACTGTGTTCACCGGCGCCATGCTGCTCAGTCTCATTCCCTCGTGGCTCCTCGGACGCGCGGCCAAGAGCCTCGACCGCGGCAGGGTGATCTTCTGGGCCAGCGTGGGCCTGGTCGTCGAAGCGGTTATGGTCGCGATCCGCGCGTATGAGCTGCACGCGCTGCCGTTCCGCTGGGACGGATCTGCGTATGGATCGTCCGTGTGGATTACCATGGGGACGCACACCACGCTCCTGGCCTTCGACTTTGGCGAGACGCTGGTGTTCCTGGCGCTGTTCCTGTGGGCACCAATTCAGAAGAAGCACTTCGCGGACGTGTCGGACGCGGTGATGTACTGGTTCTTCGTCGTTCTGGTCTGGGTGCCGCTGTACTACATGATCTATGTCTCTCCGCGAATCTTCTGAGCCAGCCGTACACCCGGCAGCGTCGCGGCGTGGTAGCGCCGCATTGTGGTTTGCCGTGTTCGGGCCGCCGGCGGCATGGTTCGCGAGTTTGGTGGTCAGCTACTTCTCGGTCCATGAAGTTTGTCGCGTGGAGACCGCCATAGGGCCGCGGCTCGTGTCGCTGATCGCCCTCGTGGTTGCCGTGGCGGCGGGAATCACGGGCCGGGCGATCTGGCTCGCCGCGGCGGGACATGAGCGCACGCGGTTCTTGGCGCAGATCGCTGTTCTGGAAAGCGCGCTGTTTTCCTTGATCATGCTCCTGCAGGTTGTCGCGACACTACTGCTTCCATCCTGCCACGAGCGCCCCCGCACCCCGCAATCGCCGGACGTCCTCAGACCGCAGACCGCGCAATCGCCGTCGCTGACGTGAAGGCCTGGGCGACCCTCGCCGCGCTTGTGGCCGTCGCCTGCTCCGGCTCCACACAGATGACCCGGGAGCAGCTCGACAGCGAAGCATTGCAGCTCCGCTCGCTCGCCGCGGAGATAGACCTGCTCGACAAAGTCGTCGTCGCCGGTCGCACGACGACCACATTCGCTGCCGAGCACGCCGCATATCTCCATCAAGCAGCGGCGGAGCACGCCAAGAAGCTGGATCAGGCCGTTCCCACGCCGAGCCTCGAGCCGGAGATCGCGGCCGCACGCGCGAAGGCGCACAGCCTGGTCAAACGGACGCAATGAAACACATCGTCCAGCTGACCCTGGGGATCATGACGGCGTTGGGTGGCTTTGTCGACCTCGGGCAGATCGTCTTCACGATGCAGGCGGGGGCCCTGTTCAACTTTCGTCTGCTGTGGGCGATCGCGCTCGGCGGCATCGCGATCACCCTCTACATGGAAATGTGCGGACGCGTCGCGGCGGTGGCGAACGAACCGGTATTCGCCGTGGTCCGCCGGCGGCTCGGCCGGCCGCTCGGGCTCGCGACGCTCGTCGCGTCCAACCTCCTCAATCTGCTCACCTGCGCTGCCGAGCTGGGCGCCATCGCCATCATCCTGCACCTGCTCACCGGGATGAACGAACGGCTGGCGATCGTCGCGGGTGCCGTGGTGCTCGGCGCGATCGTATGGCTGCTCAAATTCCAGTGGATCGAGCGCACGTTTGGATTGGCGGGTCTCGCGATGCTCGTGTTCGGCGTCGCCACGTGGAAACTCCATCCTCATTGGGGGGCGGTTGCCGGAGGGTTCGTTCCCAACCTGCCCGAGCAGGGCGGCCAGAAGCTGACGCTCTACGCGTACTTCGCCGTCGGCATCTTCAGCGCCCTCCTGATGGAATACGAGGTCCATTTCTACTCCTCGGGCGCGATCGAAGAGAAATGGACCGCCAAGGACCTGCCGGAGAACACGATCGTGTCTGTGAGTGGGATCGTCCTGGGCTCACTCCTGACGTGCGCGCTCCTGATACTCGGCGCCATGATCTTTCTCCCGCGCGCGATCTACCCCGATCTGCTGTCGACCACGGCGCTCCCCGTCGCATTGCCGCTGGGGCGCACCGCGCTGCTC
>JBHEMG010000213.1:0-8189 GCA_046262715.1 Gemmatimonadales bacterium | reverse complement strand
GCCTGGAGAAGATCATCGAGTCACGGACCGGACGCCGACAAATAGGCTTCACCAAGGAAGAAGTGGCCGAAGGTCTCGTCGCCAAGGTCAAGAAGAACCCGTTCGGCGACGTCGAGCCCGACGACCTGCTCCGCTACGGGCTGATCCCCGAGCTCGTGGGCCGGCTCCCGGTGACGGTGCCGCTCGACTCGCTCGATGAAGACGCCCTGATCAAGATTCTCACCGAGCCAAAGAACGCGCTCGCCAAGCAATACCAGAAGCTCTTCGATCTCGAGGACGTCCGGCTCACGCTCGAGAAGGACGCACTGAAGGCGATCGCGGCGAAAGCGATGAAGCGCGGCACTGGCGCGCGCGGGCTGCGCGCTATCCTGGAAGAGATGATGACGGAGATCATGTTCGAGCTACCGAGCCGCGATGACGTACGCGAGGTGGCGATTACCGCCGAATGCGTCACGTCCGGCCGCGCGCCGCTGCTCGTGACCGAGCGCCCACGCCAGAAGAAAGAAGCCTGACCGACCCGCAATTCGTCGGCTCCTTCCCCCGAGCCGATGTGCACGTCGATCCTCCGCTTCCTGAAATCGCCTTCCTCGGCCGGTCCAACGTGGGCAAGTCGAGCCTCCTCAACGCGCTCGTCGGGCGACGGATCGCCAAAACGTCCGGCACCCCGGGTAAGACGCGCGCGCTCAACGTGTTTCTGATCGAGGGGTCACACTACTTTCTCGACTTGCCGGGCTACGGCTACGCGCGCATCGGCAAAGAGCAGCGCGCGGCGTTCCGCGGCCTGCTGAAGCACACCTTGCGGCGCGAGCGGCTGCGGGGCGTTGTGTGGCTGTTGGACATTCGCCATCCTCCCTCGGTTGACGACCGGGCCATGCAAGACGTACTGGTAGAGGGAGAAACGCACGTGCTCGCCGCCCTCACGAAGGCGGACAAGTTGTCGACACGCGAGCGGGCCACACGCGAGCGCGAGCTGCGCGAGGATCTGGCGCTGCCGGAAGATCAAGTCGTGGTGACAAGCGCGGAAAAGGGCGACGGGATCGTGGAGCTGCGGGAAGCGATTGGGGAACTGATATCAAAGGCAACGGCATGATGGACAGACGGAAGGTTGGCATGTTGGGAAGTTGGAACGTCGGACTGATGGTGCTTGTTCTTTTCATCATTCCAACATCCCCACATTCGCTCGCCGCCCAAGACACCATCCCCCCGGGCTTCGGATCGCTGCGTCGCGACGATGTCGTCATGCGCATGGCCACCAGCGCGATCGAGATTCAGGTACTGCCGCTCGACGAGCAGGTGATCCGGCTGCTCGCCCCCGACACCTACCGCTCGCTCAATCAGCTGGAGTACAGCAAGGCTGCTGACATTGCAGACGCGGCCGCCCGGGGAGGCACGCAGAATCCCACGCTGGTCCTGGTGACGTTTCTCGGCGTCGTCTCCGACGCGCGCTTCAATCCCGAGGATCTCAACATCACGAGCCGAGGACGGCTGTTCCGTCCCATCGGCATCGTGCCACTCTCGCCCACGTGGGGTTCGAATCAGCTCGACGCGCGCCAGCAGGCGGTTGCGATCTTTCTGTTTGAGCCGGGGATCGGCGTACGCGAGCAGCTGACGGTGAGCTATCAGGGATTGTCGAGTGAAGGGTGGACCCGTTCGCTGCGCCTGCTCGATCAGGAGCGGGCGCGCGTCAAGGCACGCGCGCAGTCGGTAGTGCCACCCGCTTCGCAAGCTCCGTAGTCCAGCGCACGCCGGCCGAGTCGGCGCATACCACGCTCAAGCCGCGCGACGGCGACAGCGCGCTGTCACATCCCAATTGCAACAACACGATGGACCAGGCATTCGCGGTCAGCCCATCGGGCGCGAGCACCGTGACCGACCGCGCGCGCCCCCCACCCCCGCCGCGTGTCTCCCGCCCAGCCCCTTGCGTACGCACGCTGCCGCTCTGCAGCTCGACGGCGGCGAGTGCGACCAACGAGTTGGCGGGATCGGGGATGCCGACGGAACGATGGGTCGCCTTCTCCGCGGGGCCAATCCAGAGATACTGGCCCCCCACATCGAGCAGCGCGCTGTCCACGATGCCGCGCAGCGCGAGCGCCGCGCGATCGAGCGCGTAGCCGAACGCGATGCTGTCCACCGGTAGCACGATCCCGGTGCGGCGCCGCACGTCGCGCTGCAGCGAGTCGAGCGCCGCGATGCGCACGCGGCGCTGCAACAGCGAATCGATATGGTCGATGGAATCACGGGCCGCGCTGAGCGCGACGACGATGCGCGCGCTGTCCGGACCCCACCCGGCCACGGACATCATCGTGCCCATGACCGGCCAGGCGCGCGATACGGCGGGGCGCGGCTCCGCGCCGCACGCCGCCAGGCATAGGAGCAAAAGTAGATTGATTCTCAAGATTGACAGGTGAATATAGAAGGACATGGACCTGGTCCGGCAGCATGCGCTGTTATTCGGCACCCTCGCCCTCCTGCTGCTGGGCGCAGCGGGCGGTCTCTGGCGGCTGCGGCAGCGCCTGATGCGCTCGGAGCGCGAGCGGCGACGCGCGGCGGAGGAGCTGAACCGCCGGTTGTCGGAGCTGTTCTCGTTGCAAGAGCTGTCGTACGTGTTGTCGGACTCGCTCGAGCTGGACCACATCGTGCAGCAGGTCGTGCGCTACGCGGTGCGCTTCCTCGACGCGCAGGGCGCCTTGCTCGCGCTGGTCGGCGAAGGAGGCGGCGGCGCGCCGCACGACCCGCTGCACGTCGCGGCAGCGGAGGGCACCCTCGCCCCCCTGCGCGGGCAAAAGATCGCGAGTGACGATGCAGGCCTGGTGGCCCGCTCCACAGGGCGTGAGCATCTCGAGCTGGTCCGCAATTCTGGTCCCGAGCCCACCACCATCGCTGAGGGGTTCCAGGCCGCCGCCGCGGCCGCTGTACCGCTGCGCTCCCATGGCAGCGTCATCGGCACGCTCATCATCACCGATCCGCGTGAAGGCGTGTTCGTGACGGAGGACATCCGGCTCCTCTCCACGCTGGCGACGCACGCCGCAGTCGTCATCGCCAACGCGCGCTTCTTCGAGATGGTGCGCCGCGCCAAGGAGCAGTGGGAAACAGCGTTCGACGCGCTCAGCGAAGGCATCGCCGTGGTGGACGACGAAGGTCGAGTGCGGCGCGCCAATCGCGCGCTGGCGAGCCTGCTCGGCCTGCCGCTGCAAAACGTGATCGGCGCGTCACTGAGCGAGGCGTTGCTGGGCAAGTCGAACGCACTGATGGAGTTGCTGACCGCCACCGGGCGCGGCGAGCGCCCCGCCCCGCTCTTCGCCCGCTCCGAGCGGCTGCGGCGCACGGTGCGCGTCAACGTGGCCCGCATCCCCGCCGCGACCGAACAGAGCATCGTCGTCATGGTGGAAGACGTCACCGAGCAGCAGGCGCTCGAGACCCAGCTGGTCCAGAGCGAGAAGCTCGCTGCGGTCGGCCAGCTCGTCTCCGGCGTCGCGCACGAGCTGAACAATCCGCTCACATCGATTGCCGGTCTGTCGGAGTTTCTGCTCGAGCAAAAAGAGCTCGGGAAGAAAGACCGCGGCCATCTGCAGGTAATTCACGAGCAGGCGGAGCGCGCTGGTCGCATTGTGCGCAATCTGCTCACCTTCGCGCGCAAAGGATCCGCCGAGCGCATTCCGGTGGACCTTAACGACGTGATCCGGCGAACGCTGGCGCTCACCTCGTACGACCTGAAGCTCAAGGATATTACCGTCGAGCGAGAGTTGAGCGGTGTGTTACCAGAGGTCTTTGGAGACCGTCATGGCCTGCAGCAGGTGGTGCTCAACCTCGTGACCAATGCGGGGCAGGCGGTGGCGGACAACCCCCGTGACCGGCCTCGCGAGATCACCGTATCGACGTGGTTTGACGGCCAGGTGCATCTCCGGGTCGCCGATACCGGCCCCGGCATTCCGGACGATCTGCTCCAGAGCGTGTTTACGCCATTCTTCACCACGAAGGAACCGGGCAAAGGCACCGGGCTTGGCCTCTCGATCACCTACTCGATCGTCGAGAGTCACGGCGGGCAGATTACCGTGGAGCCGCGCAACGCGCGCGGCGGCGCCGCGTTCCGCGTGGACCTGCCGCCGGCGCCCGCCGATGCGCCACGCGCCGCACTAACGCCCGCCCACGGCACGCCGCTCCCGAATACGGCGCCCGGCATGAAGCGCACCATTCTGCTGGTGGACGCCGATCCCGCCGTGCAGCGCACGATCAAGGCGCTGTTCGCGCGCGACGGTCATGAGGTGGAGGTCGCCGGCGATCCGCAGCACGCGCTCGATCTCGCGCAGCGCGGCGGCTTCGATCTGGTCATTACCGATGCGCGCGCGATGGCGCCCGGAAAGCGGGGGACGTTGCTGGCGGAGGAGCTGGTGACGCGACTGCCGGCCCTGCGGGATCGGATCATCGTCGCGACGGGCGACGTGCGGCCGTCGACGGAAGAGACGCTGGCGCGTCTCGGTGTGCGTTACGTCCGCAAGCCTTTCAACCTGCGGGATCTGCGCGTCGAAGCGGCGCGCTTGTGGGAAGCGGCCGCGCTGTCGTAAGCCTCCGCCGGCCATCCGTACATCGCGAGATTCACCGAGCCGCCACCACCCGGCGCAAAACGCACCCCTTCGCGCAGCAACAGCGCTCGCTGCAACACGGCGCTGTGATCATGGCCCGACAATGAAATGCGGCCCGCCGCGTTGATGACGCGCCACCACGGCACATCGTTGTCTTCCGGAAGCGCCGAAAGCGCCCAGCCTACCGTGCGCGCCGCGCCGGGGCGTCCCGCGAGCCGGGCGATGATGCCGTACGTGGCCACACGTCCTTTGGGGATGTGACGAACAACGCGGTAGATACGATGATAGAATGGATTCACAAAAAGGCTCGGCTCTAGCTTACTCGCAGCACGTCTTCCAGCAAGCCCGCGTCACCGGCCCCCACTATTGACAAAATGTCCTCCATTGCTCTCCGCTCCCGCGGCCAAGCGAAGCGGCGCGCCGCATCCGCGGCGCGCAGCCACTCGGCGCGATCATGCTCAGGCGAGAGCCGCACCGTCGCGTGCGCCGCGACGAACGCGGCGAACACCGGGATCATCGCCAGCTCATCGGTGCGATGCTGATAAAACGCTTCGGTGCGGCTCAGGTTGTAGAATTTTTCCGGCACGAAGCCTGTTTCTTCGCGCAGCTCGCGCAACGACGCCTGCACCGGCGTCTCCCCGGGCTCGATGGTGCCGTGCACCGTTTCCCACGATCCGGGATTGCGGCCATTGGGGCCGCGCCGCAAGGCGAGCACTTCGAGTTCCGCGCCCGCGCCGCGCAGCGCGTAGGTGTCCACGAAGCAGACGCGGACGGAGGTCAACTAGCGGCGTCTGCCGAGGACTGCTTCGAGCCGCGCGGAGAGTGCGCGGGCGCGGAACGGCTTGGTGAGAAAATCGTCGGCGCCGAGCTCGAAGACGCGAACCTCGTTGTCCTCGTCCCCCTTCGCCGTCAAGACGATAACCGGGATGTTGGCGGTTGCCGGCCGCGAGCGCAGATGCGACAACACGCCGTAGCCGTCCAGTCCGGGCAGATTCAGATCGAGGACGATGATGTCGGGTCCTACGCGATCCACCTGATCGAGTGCCTGCACCCCGTCGCGCGCCTCGGTGACGATGTATCCGTCGCGCTCCAGCAGATCACGCATCACTTTGCGCAAACTGTCCTCGTCATCCACGAGCAGCACCTTCGAGGCAGGCTGTCCGTGCGCGCCCGATCGCCGCACCGGGCTTGCGGATTCCTCGAGCAGGTCGAAATGCGTGGAGACAGGCGCCGCGGGCTCCGGCGGATCCGCGAATTGCAGCGCTTCGACGCCGCTGGAGATCCGCGAGGTACCGGACGTCCGCGGCGCGGCCCGCGAGGGCGCGGATTTCTTGTCGGCGGCCGGCGGCGCTTCCTCCTCGGCGGGGATGTCCACGACGCGCGTCAGCTCCTCGAGAGTGGATTCGCCACGCGCGACATGCGCCAGCCCTGACTCCCACAGCCCCTTCATTCCGCCGCGCCGGGCGGCTTCCGCGATCCGGTCCGCCGCTTCGCCCGCCGCGATCAGCCGCTCCAGCTCGGGGGTCATGGTGAGGATTTCGAGGATCGAGAAGCGGCCGCGGTAGCCTGTCATGGCGCAATCGGGGCAACCGGCATGCCGGTACAGCGGCGTGCCGGCGGGAATCCACCGCCGCAGCCGCTCCGGCGGCGCTTCCATCCAGACTTCCTTGCAGGTAGGGCACAGTTTGCGCATCAAGCGCTGCGCTACGACGCCGCGCAGCGATGCCGCGATCTTGTACGGTTCAACGCCGATATCCACGAGCCGGGTGACGGCGTTGGCCGCGTCGTTGGTGTGCAGCGTCGATAGCACGAGGTGTCCCGTGAGCGACGCTTGCACGGCGATCTGCGCCGTTTCCTTGTCGCGGATCTCGCCGATCAGCACGACGTTCGGATCCTGCCGCAGGATGCTCCGCAGCGCGGCGGCGAACGTCAGTCCCGCCTTCTCTTGCACCTGCACCTGCACGATGCCCTGCATCCGGTATTCGACCGGATCTTCCACCGTGACGATGTTGACGCCTTCGCTCTTGATCTGATTGATCGCGGAATACAGCGTCGTCGTCTTGCCGGAGCCGGTGGGTCCCGTGACGAGCAGGATCCCCTCGTGGTTCTCGAGCAGTCGCTTGATCGCTTCCGCTTCGCCGGGATTCAGCCCCAGCGAGTCGAGCGATTTGACCGTCGCGCGCGAATCGAGAATGCGGATGACGACTTTTTCGCCGAGCTGGGCCGGAAGGGTCGATACGCGGAGATCGATCGGCTGGCCATTCACCGCTACGCGCGCCCGACCATCCTGGGGCCGCAGCCGGTCGGCGATATCCAGCGACGACATGATCTTGATGCGGGAGATCAGCGGCAGCCCGGCCTGGCGCGGAATCTTCATTACCTGACGCAGCACGCCGTCAATGCGATAGCGCACCGCGACGCCGCCCTCTTCCGGCTCCACGTGGATATCGCTGGCGCGCGACAGAATGCCTTCGGAAATGATCATGTCGACCAGGCGAACTACCGGCTTCTGGCTCGCGTCCGCTTCCGAGATGTTCAGCTCTTCCGGCGCATCCGACAGCTGTACCAGATCGGCCGATCCTTCCATCCCCTCGAGCAGCTTGTCGAGACCCTTATCCGACTTGTACATCTCGTCCAGCTTCTCGGAGATCTTGGCCGGGGAGAGCAACAGCATCCGGATCTCGCGCGCCGTCGCAAATGCGAGCGCCTTTTCGGCGTCGAGGTCAAACGGGTTCGCGGTGGCGAGCTCGAGGTAGGAGTCGGTGAGGCGCAGCGGCAACACCCGGTAGCGGCGCGCCAGCTGCTCGGGCACGCCGTCGCGTACGGTCAAGTCGATCTTGGCGGCGTCGGCGATCTTCAGGCGGAAGCGATGCGAAAGCTTCTCGATGATGTCGGCATCGCTCGCGATCTTCTCGGCGACCACGCACTCCCACAACGTCCGCCCAGCATCGGATTTATCCCGGAGCTGCTGAAGCAGCTCGGGAGTGATCAGGCCCTCGAGAGACTGGGCCAGCCATTCGTCTGGGAAAGCGGTCACCGCCATTCGGCTGACTCCAAGCTATTGCCGCGAGCGTCCGAGTCCAGTATCGCACATCACAGGATGTCCCAAAAATCGCGCGTTACGTCGAATGCCACGTGGAGCCGCCCCGTTTGCACGCCATAACCCGCCTCGACGCGAAAGACGCCTAGCCACTCCGCGCCGAGGCCCAGCGTCACCCGGGCGCCCGGCGTCGCGCGCCACGGTGTGCCGGCGATCGGATCGTCGGTCCAACCGGTTGCGAGATACGGCGCGAGGGTGAGCGTTCCCGGAGTCCGTGCCGGTCCGGCGCTCATGTGAAGGAAGGGCACCGCCGCCCGCCATTCGAGATGCAAAAGGGCCGCCCGCCGTCCACCCCAATTCCGGAATGGGTCACCGAGCAAGGTGCCGCGACCACCGATGACAAACGCGTATTGCGGCGGCAGACCCGCGCTTCCCCATCCGAGCTGCACACGCGTCAGGAGGCGGCTCGAGCCAAGCGGCAGGAGCACATGCCCCGCGGCACGCACGCGCGCGTAGCCATCGCCGATTTGCACCGAAGCCTCGCCTGCCGCATCGCGGCGAACCGCAAA
>JBHEMG010000212.1:0-3403 GCA_046262715.1 Gemmatimonadales bacterium | reverse complement strand
CTTCACACGCCGCATCGCCACCACCGACGACGGCGACCACCTGCTGCTTGAAGAACGCCGCGTCGCAAATCGCGCAGTACGCCACTCCCTTGCCCGCGTACTCGAGCTCGCCGGGAACGCCCAGCTTGATCGGCGTCCCACCCGCGGTGACTATCACGGCCGGCGAGCGGAACACCTCGTCCTTGTCCGTCTCGGTGTGGAAGTACCCGTCCGGCTGTTTGCTCACCGATCCAACGCCGGTCGTCTCGAAGAACTCCGCGCCAAACTGCTTCGCGTGCGCGGCAAATTTCTCGGCCAGCTCGTAGCCGAGGATTTTGGGAAACCCGATAACGTCGTCGAGGTACTCGGTGTTGAGCAGCTCACCGCCGGGGAATCCGCGCTCGAGCACTGCGGTGCGCAGCATTGCCCGGCCGGTATACAGAGCGGCGGTCATTCCCGCCGGCCCGGCGCCGACGATCACAACGTCGTACTCACGCACAGTTGCCAAGAGTCTTGCCTTGAAGAAGTGCTACCGCGAAAAAGACAGCATCTGAAATATAACCGTCGAAGAACTCCGCTTCGCGCTTTTAGTAGCGCACGTGACGGCCGCCGTCGACGATGATGGTCTCGCCCGTCACGTAATCGGCGCCCAGCAGGTAGAGGACGGCCTGCGCCACGTCTTCCGGGCGGCCCAGCCTGGCGAGCGGCGTGGTTGCAATGAGCTTGTCGGCCTGCTCCTGGGTCCAACCGTCGGGCAGAAGTACCGCGCCGGGAGCGATGGCGTTAACTCGAATCCTGGGCGCGAGCGCGTGCGCGAGCCCGCGCGTCATTTGTAGGATTCCGGCTTTCGTGATCGCGTGAGGAACGTAGCCCCTCCACGTCTCGAACGCCGCGAGATCCGCGATGTTGACGATGACACCGCCGCGCTCACCCATCACCCGGGCCGCCGACTGCGACAGAAAAAAAGGCGCCCGCAGATTGAGCGCGAACATCGCGTCCCAGTCCTCGACCAGCACCTCGCCCACCGGAGTGCGCAGCATGACCGCAGCGGAATTCACCAGCACGTCGAGGGACCCGAAAACCTTGGCCGTGTGCTCTACCAGCCGCGGGCCGGTCGCCGGATCGGTCAGATCCCCGGGCAGCGTGCGCGCGTCGCTTCCGGCCTCGATGATCTCGTCGGCGGTTTGGCGCGCTCCCTTCTCCGAGCCCGCGTAGTGGATTCCCACTCGCATTCCGGCTTTGCCGAGGGCGAGCGCGATGACACGCCCGACCCGCGTTCCAGCCCCCGTGACAAGTGCTACACGACCGTCCAGCTCCACTCGCCCCTCCTCACCCGGAAGTCTGGGAAGATGCAACGGAAGCCACCTTCTCGTCCTGCCGCTCGAGCCAGTCAACGGGGACGTTCATGATACCCAGCCGCCGTGGCCCGTCGCTCGCGCCGTGCCAGTCGGATCCGCCACTCGGCACCAGGCCGAAGAAATCCGCCAGCGCCTGGAGCCGCTTGACGTCCTCGCCTGAGTGGCTCGGATGTCGAATCTCCAAACCGTCGAGGCCGGCCGCGACCAGCGGCTCCAGTCGTTCCCGTCGCCCACCGTCGCCTGGATGCGCCCATATCGCGAGGCCTCCGGCTTCGTGCGCAATCGCGATGGCATCTTCTACGGACAGCCGCTCCTTGGGCACGAACGCGCTCCCGCCGCCCCCCAAATATCGAGTGAAGGCATCGCGAAAGTCGTGAACCGCCCCGCGTGCGATCAACGCCCTGGCCACGTGCGGCCGTCCTACCGCCCCGCCGTTCGCCTGTTGCAGCACTTCATCCAGGGTCAGCGGGACGCCGAGCGAGTTCAGCTTCTCGACGATTCTCCCGGCGCGGGCATGCCGAAGCGTGCGCAGCTCCCCGAGCCGGCGCTGCAGCGCGTCGAGCTGGGTGAGATGAAGAGCCAGCAGGTGAATTTCGTGCTCTTCCTGGAATGCGCTCAGCTCGCAGGCGGATATCACCCGGATGCCGAGCCGTTCGCCCGCGGCGCGCGCCGCGGGAACGCCTTCGATTGTGTCGTGATCGGTAAGCGCCAGCGCCGCCAATCCGCAGCGCTCTGCCGCTTCTATGACCTTCTCGGGCGGAAGCGTTCCGTCAGAAGCTGTCGAGTGTGTATGCAGGTCGACGAACGTCGGCCGGCCCGCATCCGCACTCACCGCTCGTAACCGGCCTCAGGCGACGTGAAGCTCGGCTGCGATTGCTCGAACAGCTCCTTCAGCTGCGCGTCGGACAGCTCCGCGAACGCCTGCTCGCGCGAGCGGGTACCCTGCGGCGAATAGCGCGTGACCCGCAGCTCCCGATCCTTCCCTTCGCCGCGGGAAAAAAGGAGTCCGTACTCGTCCTGCGTGTAATGGGTGATGTATCCAGAGGGATATACGTCCCACCTCTGACCATCCACCTGAAGCGCGCGCGCCGGCATTACAGCTTGACTTCCTGATAGACACGCGTCGGATCGAGCGTCTTGTGCGGCGCGCTGGCGTGCGCGATGGTGAGCGTTTGCTCGTCGTCAGCCTCGGTAAACTCGATGAACGCGCCGGGAAGCGACGATTCCTCGAAGACCCAGAAGCGGCAGTTCGCGGCCTCGTAGTGCGAGCGCAGCGCCTTCAGCCTCTTGGTGTAGTTGGCGCGCTCGGTCGAAGGTACGGTCGAGCGTTGTATGGTCAGAGACTTCGGCATTTAAAGTCCGGTTTCCGGAAATGATTCTATCGTTTTCTTCACGAATGCGAGGAACTGATCCGCGACCGCACCGTCGATCACGCGGTGGTCGAACGAGATCGAAAAATAAGCGCACGTGCGGATCGCAATCGTATCTTCGCCGTCCGCGCCTGGAAGAACCTTTGGTCGCTTCTCGATGGCGCCGACGCCGAGAATCGCCACCTGCGGCTGATTGATGATCGGTGTCCCCATCAACGAGCCGAACACGCCGGGGTTGGTGATGGTAAAGGTGCCCTCCTGCACTTCTTCGGGGGAGAGCTTCTTTGCCCGCGCCCGCGCCGCGAGATCATTGAGCGCGCGCGTGATGCCGGAGAGCGACAGGTCGTCGGCGTGCTTGATCACCGGAACGATGAGTCCCCAGTCGAGCGCCACCGCAACGCCAATGTTGATCTGCTTGCGGTAGATGACGTTCGTCCCCGAAACCGACGAGTTCATGATCGGAAACGCCTGCAGGCCTTGCGTCACCGCTTTGATGATGAAGGGCATGTAGGTCAGCTTCTGGCCCGTCGCCTCCTCGAACTCGGCGCGCTTTTTTGCGCGGATGCGCGCGACTCGCGTGAAGTCGATCTCGATGAAGGAGGTGACGTGCGCCGAGGTGTGGCGCGACGCCACCATGTGCTCGCTGATCAGCGCCCGCATCTTGGACATCGGCTCGACGGTGTCGCCGGGCCATGG
>JBHEMG010000211.1:0-14927 GCA_046262715.1 Gemmatimonadales bacterium | reverse complement strand
ACCGGGCCGCCGGCATTCAGACGGCGTGACCCCTCGCGGTAAACAGCCCCCCCCGCCCCCGCCCCCGCCTTCCCGGGAGCCGGCTTCCCCGGCATCCGAGCGCCGCCGTAACCGGCCCCTGCGTGAGGTGCTGGACGACCTGCTCGGCCATGCCCGCGAGATCGCGCGCCGGGCCAAGAGCATGACGCCGGCCGAGCTGGACTACGCGCAACAGCGGCTGGAGTGGCTGGCGGACGAGGTGTGGCGGGTGGCAACAGGCGAGGCGAGTCCCCCCGAGTAGATTTCCGGGGTATGGCGACCCGCGGCGAATTCTCGGTAGCGATCACCAAAGAAGATCTCGTCTTCGCGGCGGCGCACTTCATTACGTTCGCCGGCCACCGCTGCGAGAAGCTGCACGGGCATAACTACCGTGCCAGCCTTTTCATCGAAGGTGGACTCGAGACAGACAGCTGGTTCGTCGTCGACTTTTCCGCCGTGAAGAAGGTGATGCGCGCTTTGACGGCGGAGCTCGACCACCGCGTGCTGCTGCCGCGCGATAATCCCAAGCTCTCGATTACCGAGGACAACGGCAGCGTGCGCGTGGCATTCGCGGGCGATCCTCGCTACGTCTTCCCGGCGGGCGATTGCATCATTCTGCCGATTCCCAACACCACCGTCGAAATGCTCGCGCAATATCTCGTCGGCCGGGTGCGCGCCGAGCTCGACGCGGTCCACCTCACACTGATCGAGGTCGAGGTGGAAGAGAACTTCGGACAATCAGCGAGTTATCGTGAAACCCTCGACTAAGCTCTCAGCGTCCGAGATCAGCGAGCAGCTGAAAAAGCTGCCGGGCTGGCGCCTGGAGGATGGGGCAATCGTCCGCGAATTCCCGACCGATGGCTGGCCGACGACGCTGATGCTGGTGAATGCGATCGGGTTTTTCGCCGAGGCCGCGGACCATCATCCCGATCTCGCCGTAAGCTGGGGCAAGGTGCAGGTGAAGCTGTCGACGCACAGCGCCGGCGGCGTCACAGCGAGCGACATAGAGCTCGCGCGGCTGATCGAGCAGACGGCGTTGTGGCGGCCTCAGCCGGCCAGCAGTGCGCTGCGCGGGACGACTAAGAAGTTCGTCGGCCCGTGACACTTGTCGTACCGCTCGTACCAGCGCCGGACCCGTTCGGCGCCTGCGTACGCTTCAGCGGCGTCCCCCACCTCCTGTTTCTCGATAGCTCCACCCAGGGTTTTGTCAGTCGCTATTCGTTTCTGACTGCGGATCCCATCGCCGTCGCGGATTCATTGGACGCCGCTCGCACGCTCCTGCGACCGCACCGCCGCGTTCCGGTGCCGGACCTGCCGCCGTTCCAGGGCGGCCTGGCCGGATACATCGGCTATGACTGGGGCGCGGATCTCGAGCGGGTCACCCGACCGTCCGCAGACCGGTGCACGCCCCGGCTGCCCGACCTGCTGCTCGGGTTGTACGACTGGGTGATCGCCTGGGATCACCTGGAAGAGAAGGCGTGGATCATCTGCCTGCATGACGACGCGCAGGGCGCCGCTCGCGTCGCCTGGGTGCGGGGGCGGCTCGCGGCACGCGCGCCAGCGGTGCGCGACCACCCGGCTCCCATCCCCGGGCCTCCACGGTCGAACTTTGCGCGAGATGAATTCGAAGCGGGCGTCGCGCGCATCCGCGAGTACATCGCGGCGGGCGACGTCTATCAGGTGAATCTGGCGCAGCGCTTTCATACGGCATTCGACGGCTACCCTCTGGCCTTGTACCGGCGCCTGCGCGCCCGAAATCCGGCCCCGTTCGGCGCGTACCTCGAGTTCTCCAGGGCCGCGATCGCGAGCATTTCTCCCGAGCGTTTTCTGCGCCTCGACGCCGTCACGCGCATCGCCGAAGCCCGGCCGATCAAGGGAACCCGGCCGCGCGGCAAGACCCGGCGCAAAGATGAGGATCTCGCGCGCGAGCTGCTCGCCAGTGAGAAGGATCGCGCCGAAAACGTCATGATCGTGGACCTGCTCCGCAACGACCTGGGCAAGGTGTGTGCGACGGGGTCAGTGGGAGTGCCGAAGTTGTTCGCGCTCGAGGGCCATCCTACGGTGCACCATCTCGTCTCGACCGTCAGGGGTCTGCTCGCCGATCACACCGACGCATTCGACTTGTTGCTCGCGGCATTCCCGGGAGGGTCGATCACGGGCGCACCGAAGATTCGCGCGATGCAGATCATCGCCGAGCTCGAGCGGGCGCCGCGCGGCGTGTATTGCGGCGCGATCGGCTACATCTCCGTCACCGGCGGGATGGATCTCAACATCCCCATCCGCACGATCGTGATCAGTGATGGCCAGGCGACATTCCACGCGGGCGCCGGCATCGTGTGGGATTCCGAGCCGGCGGCGGAATACCACGAGACGCTCGCCAAAGCGCGGCCAATGATCGAAGCGCTTACTTCCCCACGCAGAATGCCGCGAACACGCGGTCCAGCACATCCTCCGGCGTAACGGCGCCGATCAGATCGTCGAGTGCCGTCACCGTGGCGCGCAGGTGCGTCGCCGTCGCGGCAGCATCCACGCGCGCCTGGCGCGCCGCCCAAAACTGATCTAGCTCGGCGAGCGCGCGCTCCAACGCGGCGCGGTGACGCGCGCGCGTGACGATCGGCTCGACGTCACCCAGCGCCAGCAAACGGCCGAATGCGACTTCCGCAATTCGGCGCTGAAGCTCCGCAATACCCGCGCCGGTGACAACCGACACCCCTGCCCCGCTCAGATCCGCTTTCGTCCGGACGACGACGACGGGCGCGCGCACCCGCTGCAGGAACTGGTCGCGGGAGGGATCGTCCCGCTCTTCGCAGTAGAGCACGAGGTCGGCGGCAGCGAGGTACTTCCAGCTGACCTCGATGCCCAGCTTCTCGATGCGTTCGTCGCTGTGGCGCAGGCCCGCCGTGTCCACGATGCGGAAGGGAAACCCTTCAATCGCGGCGTGCGCCTCGATGGCATCGCGCGTCGTGCCCGGAATCTCGGTCACGATCGCGCGCTCGGTGCCGAGCAGGGCGTTGAAGAGCGACGACTTGCCGGCGTTGGGGCGTCCGGCAATCACCAGCAGCGCCCCTTCGCGCAGCCGCTCGCCTTCGGGCGCCGTCTGCAGGAGATCGGCCACCCGCCCACGCGCCACGCTCCATGCACGGTGCACCCGCTCGGGCGAAACGGGACCCTCGTCTTCTTCCGGGAAGTCGATGTCGTACGCGATCAGGGCTTCGAGCTCGAGGATCTCGCCACGCAACGCACCGAGGCGGTCGGACAACCCGCGCTCGAGCTGCTGCAGGGCGCGGCGGCGCTGCGTGGGGGAACCCGCGTCGATCAGGTCGGCCGTCGCCTCGGCCTGGAGGAGATCCACCTTCCCGTTGCGTACGGCTCGGCGGGTGAACTCGCCCGGCTCGGCGAGGCGTGCTCCGGCCGCTACCAGTGCGGACAGGGCGGCGGCAGGGACGACCAGTCCGCCGTGTGTCGACAGCTCGACGAGATCGTCGCCGGTGTAGGAGTGCGGCGCGGGGAAGCAGGCCGCGAGACAATCGTCTATAGGCTCGCGCGTCGTGGGATGCAGCAGCCGCGCGCGGAAGACGGCGCGCGGCGGGTCGGCGTGAAATGGCTCGAGGCAGCGGGCTGCGAGGGGGAAGGCATCGCGCCCCGAGAGGCGGATGAGCGCGAGGGCCGAGCGGCCAGGCGGCGTCGCGAGTGCAACGATGACGTCTGTAAGCAGTCTAGGTCTTGACGGGCGTCGGCGTGCGGCCCGCGGCCACAGGCGCTTCACGCAGACGGCGCTTCGCGATCATGTATTGCTGCGGGATGCTGAACAGGTTCTGCGCCGCGTAATACAGGTTCAGTCCCGACGCAAAGTTCAGGAACAGCACCGTCATGAAGATCGGCATGAAGTAGAGCATCATCTTGGTTTGCGGGTTCGGCGGCACGCCGATCTGGCCGACGCGCGACAGCGCGAACATCGACAGACCCATCAGGATGGGGATGATCTTGAACGGGTCGGGCCGGGAGAGGTCGGGCAACCAGAGGAACGGTACGCCGCGGAACGCAATGGTATTGGCGAACACGAAGAAGAGCGCCAGCAACACCGGCATCGGCAGCAGCATAGGCAAGCAGCCGCCGAACGGATTCACCTTGTGCTCCTTGTAGATGCGCAGCATTTCGCGCTGCAGCCGCTCGGGCTCGTTCTTGTACTTATCCTGCGTTTCCTTGAGCAGCGGCGCGACCGCCTGCATCCGGATGCCCGACTCCATCGCCTTCTGGTTCAACGGCCACAGCACCAGACGGATGACGATGCCGAAGAGAATCAGCACCCAGCCGTAGGCGAGATGCAGCCGCTCGTGCATCCACAACAGGACGGTGAGCACGCCGTAGGACACCGGCTGGATGATCGGCCGGAAAATGCCGCCGTAGGGATTGGCGTCGTCCAGTCCGTGGCCCATACGCGACAGATGCCGATAATCGAGCGGCCCCGCATACAGCTGATACCGGAAGACGCCTGCCGGCTGCACCGGCATCGTGATTGTCACATGAGCGCGCGTGGCGGCCTTACCCGCGCGCGGGCCGCCGACCGCGATCGCACCGGCGAATGTGGGTTGGCCTTCTTCCAAGGCGAGCGCCGCGGTGAAGAAGTATTTCGATTTGACGCCGACCCATTCGAAGGGGCCTTCGAACAATGCACGCTCGCCGGGACGGATCTTCGAAAAATCGGTGCGCTCGGCTTTGGATCCCTTCGTCACCACGGAGTAGTGCCGGAAATCGTCGAGGGAGTCTTTCTCGGCCGAGCGCAGCCCGTCAGCCAAATCGATGAGCAGCACGGCGCCGCCGCCGCCGAGCCCCGTCACCGTCCCACGCACGTCGAAGCGGTATTCCTCGGGGATAAAGCTGTACTCGAGCACGACGCGCGAGCCGCCGCGTTGCCCTTCGAAGCGCAGCGTCTTCGGGCCCTGACCGGCGTACACGACGACCCCCGGCGCATCGGGGATGGGCTGGAGATTCCAGTCGTCCAGCGACACCGTGTCGCCGCCCGGCAGCGCGAGGCGATGGCGCAAAAAGGCTTCGCCGGGGGGCACGAGCTCGACGGGGCGCGCCGAGTCGCCCGGAGCAAATGACTGGTACTGCAAAATTTCGGCCGATACGAGGCGGCCGCCGCGGGTCGAGAATCCGAGCCGGTAGAGTGGTGAGGTGACCCACACCGTACTGCCGGTATCGGCCGCCGCGCGGTTCGAGGGTAGGGCAGTCAGTGACGGCGGTGCCGCGGCGCGGGAGGCGCTATCGCGAACGCGCGCGGTGTCCGCCGCAACGCCTGGCCGCCTGAGCGGTTTCTTCGGCGGCCAGATCAACGAGGGCGCTATCGCCACGACGATCATCAGCGCGATAGCGAGGAGAATGCGCCGCTGGTCCATCAGGCCTCAGGGGACGGGATCATATCCGCCCGCGTGAAACGGGTGACAGCGAAGAATGCGTCGAATCCCAAGCCAGGAGCCTTTCAGCGCACCATAGCGCTCGACTGCTTCGTGAGTGTAGCGCGAGCAGGACGGCTCGAAGCGACACTGCGTGAACACGAGATGCGACAGCGTCATTTGATACCCGCGAATCAATGCCATTACGGCGATACGCGGCAGTCGTTGCAGCGTCACGTCAGCGTCTCCACGACTCCCGTCAATTCGGCGCGCAGCACTGCAAAGGAGGCGGTGTACGCCGATCGCTTCGCCCGAACGACGAGGTCGATGGGCGGGAGGTTTTGCAGCAGGTCGCGCCGCAGGATCTCACGGAGCCGTCGCCGCAGCCGGTTGCGATGCGCGGCGGTGGATTGATGGCGGGGAACAATGAGACCGAGACGCGCGTGACCCGACACACTGTGACGCCAGGCCAGATCGAGATGCTGCGTGCGCCGCCGGCTGCCTGCTTCCCAGCAGGACGTGAGCTCCGAGCCGCGCGTGATGCGCGCGCGACGCGGGTACCGCTCGCTCGTTTACCGGCTCCGGTGTTTGGATGGAATACGGACGGTGAGACGCTTGCGACCTTTTTTGCGTCTGCGGGACAGCGTCGCGCGGCCCCAAACTTTTTTCATCCGCGCGCGAAATCCATGCTTATTGATACGCCGCCGATTTCGCGGCCGATATGTCGGGCCCATTTTTTCCTCGAGTGAAGGCGGGAAAACTACCCGGCTGATGACGTGATGGTCAAGGTTGACTTTTCAACAAGGCGCCCGTACTTTCGGGCCGCCCTTCGAAACTTCCCACCTTTTGTCAAATGGTAATGGAGCAGTCAGTCAACGAAGCTTGGAAGCGTCTCCTCGATGAGGCGCGACGCGAACTCCCCGAGGCGACGGTGCGAACCTGGCTCGAACCCTCGGAGCCGATTTCGCTCGACGACGGGCGCCTGGTGCTCGGCGCGCCCGATCAATTCGCCGCGGAATGGAATGAGTCGAAGCACGCGTCGTTGCTGGCGCGTGCGGCCGAGCGTGTCCTCGGCCGGCCGACCACCGTCGTGTTCCGCGTCCAGGAAGACCGGCAGCGCCGGCCGCAAATGGACTTCTTCGTCGCGCCGCGCGAAAGCGCCGGCGTCGCCACGGCGTCCTCCGTCGCGACCACGCCGCTCAACGAACGCTACACGTTCCAATCGTTCGTGATCGGCAAGTCGAACGAGCTCGCCGCGGCGGCGGCCCACGCCGTCGCCGAAGCGCCGGGCAAGACGTACAACCCGCTGTTCATCTACGGCGCGACGGGACTCGGCAAGACGCACCTGATGCAGGCGATCGCGCACGCCGTGCTCCAGAAAAACCCCGAAACGCGGCTGCAGTACTTCGGCGCCGAACAGTTCATCAACGACGTGATCGAATCGATTCACGCGCGCACGATGTCCGAGTTCCGCCGCCGCTACCGCAACGACGTGGATCTCCTGCTGGTCGACGACGTCCATTTCCTCGAAGGCAAGGAAATGACGCAAGAGGAGTTCTTCCACACGTTCAACGCGCTGTTCGAGGCGCACAAGCAGATCGTGCTGACATCGGACCGGCCGCCGAAAGAGATTCCCGGGCTCGAAGAGCGGCTGATTTCGCGCTTCGAGTGGGGCATGGTGGCCGACATCGGGCATCCCGATCTCGAGCACCGCGTCGCGATTCTCCGGAAGAAAGCCGAGCAGGACCATCTGGAGCTGACGATCCCGGACGACGTGCTGCGCTTCATCGCGGAGCATATCCGGTCGAGCGTCCGCGAGCTCGAAGGGTGCATCATCAAGCTGCTGCTCTTCGCCTCGCTCAAGAATCGAGAGGTCACGATCGAACTGGCCCGCGAGGCGCTGTCGGACAAGATTCGTCAGGGCGAGGAGGGCTCGGGCTACGGCAACAGCCAGTCGGCGCCGAGCATCGACCGGGTCCAGGAAGTCGTTGCGCGACGCTGGGGCGTGACGCCGGAAGGGCTGCGCTCCAAGGCGCGCACCAAGACGCTCACGGTTCCGCGCCAGGTGGCGATGTACTTGGCGCGTGACATGCTGCAAATGCAGCTCGTGGAGATTGGCCAGGCATTCGGTGGCCGGGATCACTCGACCGTGATTCACAGCGTCGACAAAGTGGAGCGGCAGATGATGCGAGACCGGACATTCAAAGAGCGCGTCGAAATGGCGCGTCAGGAATTGTCCGCACTGTAACCAACAAAGTGGCGTGGGAAACACCACGGGATGTGGGTTGTGGGGAATGTCGAGTCGCTATCCGCAAAGCGCCAACAGTCCCAACAGTGTGCCCACATGATGTGACGACCGACAGGTGATGTGCTGGTTGCGCTTTAGCAACATCACCCACATATCCCCGGTGTCTACTACTACTACTAGTATTTAATAATAGAGAAGTAGTAATAAGACTTTCCCCAAAGGAGACGACGCAGCAGTCTATGAAGTTCACGATCACACGCGAACAACTGCAGGAAGGACTGGCGGCGGTCGCGGCGGCTATCCCCGCCAAGACCACCCTGCCCGTCCTCGCCAATGTCCTGGTCGAGGCTTCGAAGCAGGGCGGCGGCTTGCGGTTGTCCGGGACGGATCTCGATATCGCGGTGAGCACCACGGTGGCCGCAGAAGTCGACGCCGACGGGGCCGTGACGCTGCCCGCCAAGAAGCTGGTGGACATCGCCCGCGAGCTGCCGTCGGGGCCCGTGCGCGTCACCGCCGCCGGCGAAGCGCGCGTCTCGATCGAGTCGGGACGCTCCAAATTCAAGCTGCTCGGCCTGCCCCGCGAGGAATACCCGTCCTTCCCAGCCGTGAAGTTCGAGAAAGCCTGGAAAGCCGCGGCTGGCGTGGTGCACAAGCTCGTGGGCCACGTGGCGTTCGCCGCCTCCACCGAAGAGAGCCGCCCGATCCTCAACGGGGTGTTGTGGGAGCTGCGTCCCGACCGCATGCGCATGGTTGCGACGAATGGCCACCGCCTCGCCAAGATGGACGTCCCGGCGACGGGCGGATCCACCGCCGACCTGATCGTCCCGCCCAAGGCGCTCGAGCAGATTCGCCGACTCTACGCGGCCGATGCCGAGATCGAGCTCGCAAAGAGCGACAACCACATCGGCTTCCGCGCTGGCGGCACGCTCGTCTTTTCACGGCTGATCGAGGGCCCGTACCCGAATTACGAGCAGGTGATTCCGCGAGAAAACGACAAGCACGCGACCGTCGACAAAATGGCGATGGCTGCGGCGCTGCGACGCATGAGCGTCGTCGCCAGCGACCAAACGCACCGCATTCGCCTCGCCTTCTCCGGCGGTAACGTAAAGTTCTCCGTGCAGACGCCCGATCTCGGCGAAGCGCAGGATGAGCTCGCGGTGACGTACGAGGGCGAGCCGCTGGAAATCGGCTTCAACGCGATGTACCTGCTCGAAATCTTGAAGTACATGCCGACGGACGAGGTGCGCTTCACCTTCAAGGCGCCCGAGCGCGCAGCGACGATCGAGCCGGTCGGTTGGAACGACCCCGCGTCCTACATGGCGCTGGTGATGCCGCTACGGCTGGTGGATTAGCGAATCCAGCGGAATCGTCGGAAGCAGTGGAGGCTCGATGTCCGGAATCTCGGGGATCGAGTCTTCTTGTATGTGCGGTACCGGATTGTTGCCGCCGTAATAGCGCGCGAGAATCAGATTGCGCCGCTCGAGCATGCGCGCGGGCCGATACGCGGGATTGGATGTTCGCGGCTGCGGCAGCGTCGCCGCGAGCGCGGCCGCCTGCGCGTCGCTGAGCTGCGCGGGCGCGACGCCGAAGTACGCAGCGCTCGCCGCGCGCGCGCCCCACACTCCCGGACCCCATTCGGCGAGGTTCAGGTACAGCTCCATGATGCGCGGTTTACTCAGCGCCAGCTCGAGTCGTACCGCCGTGACCGCCTCTTTGATTTTTCTGAAGATCGATCGTGAGGGCGAGAGATACAAATTCTTGGCTAGCTGCTGCGTGATGGTGCTGGCGCCGCGCCGTCCTCCGGCCGCCCACGCCTCGCGCAGCTCGACAAAATCGATTCCGTGGTGCGTCTTGAATCGCGAATCCTCGGCGATGACGATCATGCGCTCGAGGACGATGGGCGAATGGGCGGATGGACTGATGGGCCGACGCTCACTGCCCATCCGCCCATCTGCCCATCTGCCGATTCTGCAATCGTCGCGCAATCTCATCATCGCCGTGCAACGCGGCTCATGATCGCGCCACCACATCGGCGGCGGCCACACGCCGAACAGCCACACGAGCGACAGCGCGGCCGTCCCTAGCAGAACGCGTCGGGCAATCCTAGCTTGTTCCACCGCCATGGATCTCGAAGCCCTCCAGCAGCGCCTGCAACAAGCGCTTGGTCCGGAATTTACCGTTGGCCCCCTGCTCGGGCAGGGGGGATTTGCCGCCGTCTTCCGCGTGCGCGACACCACCTTGAACCGCGACGTCGCGGTTAAAGTGCTGGACGTCGAGCTCGCGCCGTCGCCGACCGTCGGGGAGCGCTTTTTGCGAGAGGCGCAGACGGTCGCGCGGCTCGAGCATCCGCACATCGTGCCGATCTACAAAGTCGGCCGGCAGGAAGAAATCTTCTACATCAGCATGCGCTGCATCGACGGCCTGTCGCTGCGCCAGCTGCTCGACCAGCACAAGCCCCTCTCGGTCGGTGACGCCGCCCGCATCGCGCGGCAAGTGGCCGACGCCCTCGCCTACGCGCACAGCCACGACATCGTCCATCGCGACATCAAGCCCGACAACGTCCTGCTCGACAAGAGCGGCCACGTCCTGGTCACCGACTTCGGGATTGCCAAGGCCGCGCAGGCGGCCCAGGCCGCGACACCCGGCGGCGCGCAGCTGACCAGCGAGGGGATGATCATCGGAACACCCCAGTACATGAGTCCGGAGCAGGCATCGGGCGACACGCTCGACGGCCGCTCGGACATTTACTCGCTGGGAATCGTGCTGTACCAGATGCTCTCAGGTGCCCCGCCGTTCGACGGGCCCTCGTCGGCGTCCATTCTTGCCCAGCAGCTGACGCAAGATCCCACCCCGATCCGCCGCCTGCGTCCCGACGTGCCCGAAGAGATGGCGTTCGTGCTCGAGCGGATGCTCGCGAAAGATCCGACCAAGCGCTTCCAGACGGCCACAGACGTCAGCCGGGCGCTCGTCGATGCGCTGCCGACGGCGGCGCGCAACCGTGTGCGCGTGCCGTTCCGGCGTCGTCTGACGTCGATGTTCTACAAGTCGTTGCTCGGGCTCGCGGTCGGGGGATGCCTGCTGTTTGTCGCGTTCGTCGCGGGCGCGGCGGTTGTTGCCTACACCGTTTTCAGCAAGAAACCGCTGGTCGTCGCGCACGCTCCCATCCCCGAGAGCCTCGCGCGCACGTTGCGATTACGGCGCGCCCTGCTCGCCGGCGACGTCGCGTTGTTCGCCTACCAGCCGGGCGGTCAGGAAGACACGACGCTGCTGGTACTCACGCGGCGCCGCACCGTCGTCGTCACCCCGCACCAGGTGCGCGGCTACGATCGGGACAGCGTCCGGACCGACATGGATCTCGATGTACACGCCGGACTGACGTTTCGGCTGGTGATTTACGGCACGGGGGGGAGCGCCCATAGTCTGGCGGATACGGTGTATCGCAGTTTGTCGTTCCGCGACATGGTGCAGCTGGGCCCGCAGCTCGAGCGGCCCGACGAGGCGCCCGCGAAACCGGGCGGGGTACGGCTACGGAGTCGCGTGCGCCGGCCCTAGTGGCGGCGCGTGGGCTCCCGGGTGGAAAGACCGTACATGCTGGCGCCATCGATGCGTGACACGTCGCCCGGGCTCGAGGCAATGAGACCGATGCGATCCCGCCCTCCGATGGACAGGCCCAGCGCGAACGCTCCGCGGCGCAGTCCGCCATCAGTATCGAGCCGAGCGATGATCTCGATCGGCCAACGCGTCGCGCGGGCGGTCTGCCAGCCCACACCGAACGCATACGCGGCAACCGAGTCGGGAGTGATACGCGCGTCAGCGGACAGCGCGAACGCGGGGAGCGGCGCCGGGCGCCACGTCACGCTGGGCACGAAGGTGAGCCGCTGCCGCAATCCACGCACGATAGGCTGACCGAGATTGTTGACGACGGTGCCAAGCGTCACGCCGGCCGGAACGGCGTACGTCGCGCCCACGTCCCATCCGGTCGATTGCGCGCCGGCGCCGCCGTAATGGGCGACGGCGAATCCCGCCGCAAGTCCTCCCGCTCCGCCCGCTAACCCCAGCCGGTAGGTGTGTCCGCGCACCCCGTTGTCGAGGATGTCGCGTTGATAGCCCAATGAAAGTCCGCGCGCGTTGAATCCGGCGTTGACCTGTTGCAGGCGCCCCTTCGCTCCCGGATTGGCGACCGCGATTTCCGCGTAGATCGACGCTTCCCGCTGCACGCCGAGGCCCGCGGGGTTTACCCAGACCGCGCGGGCGTCATGGACGTCGGTGGGAAACAGATAGGTTGTGGCGCGATTAGGTGCGACTTGTTGGGCGAACAGATGGGCGGATGGGCGGACGGGCAGCGAGAGCGCGCAAAAGACACACAGCCCCGCCGCCCATCGGCCCATTCGCCTCTCAACTATGGGAGCACCTGAACGGTGGTCTTCGACACCTGCGTGCGCGGAATGGTCATCGCCTGCACCGGCAGGGTAATCGTCATGCTCGTCGAGTCGTGCGACTCTCCACCCAGGAATCGCCCGTCCGCCGCGATGTAGTCGACGCCGTTGCGCACGCCGTTGCCGGCGACTTCGAACGGCTGTCCGGCTTGCTCGCCGCCGCCCTTGATCGTAAAGGTCGAGGATACCTCCACACGGACGGAGCGGGTGCCGTTGTGGTCCTCCCAGGCGGCCGCATGCGAGTGGTTGATGTTCGTCACCGTCACATTGCCTGCCGCTCGATCATTCATCGTGCTCGTGTCGGTCCACGTCGCGCCGAGCGTGAGCCCCGTAGCGGGCAGCCGCGGGAAGAAATTTCTGAACGAGCCGACGAGGGGCGCGAGCGACAGCGCCGCCATGCTGTCGGACGGGACCTGGTTGCGGAACTCGCCGCTCGGGCTGAGGCGGCCGGCAAACGAGAGACCGCGCGCCGCGCCGAGGTTGATGCCCATCGGCACGGTGGTGCCGGAGTCCGGCACAATTGAATCGATCGTAATAGTTGTTGGGTAGCCGCTCGTGTCGGCGGGTCCGGTGATCGTGACGGCGAAAACCGCGCGCAGTCCAAAATCGAGCGGCTGGCGCATCCCCTGGAATTCCTGGTCGATGTGAATCGACTGATGCATCGCGTATCGCAGCGCACTCGGTCCGAGGCGCAACGATTGCGTCTGGGCCGGCGGCGGCGGCGCCGCCGGTGGACCGGGTGGCGGGTTGACGGGAGTCGGGGTGGTGGACGGCGGACTCTTAGGCGCGCAGGCGAAGGCCACAACGGCGGTCGCCGCGAGAAAGACACGACGCATCGGCTATTCCTTGGTTTTTGTACGTCCGAAAATCGCGACCACCTCGGTCTCCTCGCTGGAGACCTTCAGCAGCTTCCAACCCCGCTTCCGCATATCCGTTCGCCAGGTGATGAGCTTTTCCCACTCTTCGGCGGTTGTGCGGAAGACGCGCAGGTCGGCGACGTTCTCCCAATGCGGAGGGTACAGGACGGGCTTGTTGGTCACGGGTGTGGAAGTGGTGAGACCATAAGCCGAGTTCTGTTTACTCGTTGGTACGAGCAGATGGTCATCTCTCTGGGATGGCTGTCGCCAGCCATCTCGTGCGGCCTACCCGCAGCTCAAATGACCCGGGCCGGGTCTCGCTGCTTATTTGGCCTTGCTCCGACCGGGGGTTACCGTGCCGCGCCTGTTACCAGACGCGCGGTGGGCTCTTACCCCACCTTTTCACCCTTACCCTTTGGATACAAGGGCGGTCTGTTCTCTGTGGCCCTGTTCCGTCGCCTCTCGGCGCCCAGGCGTTACCTGGCGGTCTGCCCTTTGGAGCTCGGACTTTCCTCGATGGACCCCTTCAGCCGACCCACCGCGACCATCGGCCCCACCACTTCCAGCACCCAAAGTACCGGGCGGCCGTACTCGGTGGCAAGGCTTTACCTCACAAAGCGGCGAATCGCGCGGCCAACACTGTCGATCGCGGCGCCATCGAGCCAGAATCCCGCGTTTTCGTTGAAGGCGCTGGGGCGTAGCCGCGCCAGCTCGGCAGGCGCGAAGGCTCCACGCGCCGGATCGAGGCCCAGCGCCGACACCGCATAGATCTGCCGCTCGCGGTAGCGCCGCAGCAGGGCGCGCGCGCGCGGTTCTTTCAGCCAGAGGAGCGCCGGCTCATCACGGGTGGAGAAGCCACGCAACAGTCCCAGCGAGAACCAGTCCGCCGGGACCTCACTGGCATGAAACGCAAAGCGCAGATCGGGATGCAGGCGCCGCACCTCGCCGCGCAACGCAATCGCGCGCTCCGTTACGGCTGTCTGCAGCGCCGCATAATAGCGGCCGAGCCAGCCGCGCTCGAGCAGGGTGTCGTAGCGTGCCGTGGGGGGCACGTCGCCAAACCGCTCCAGCTCCGTGCCGCTCAACCCCAGCCCGGCGAGCCCGGCCCGGTAATCGGCGTCACAAAAGCCACTCCCTCGAAACAGCGTCATCGCGCTATCCAGATCGAGCGCGACTCCGGTGATGACTTCCGGGCGCGCGCCACCGAGCCGCGCGAGCGTCCGATACACCGGCCGCAGCGCGCCCCGCCAGAACAGCGAATCAAGCCCACACGGGACCGGCGTGAGATCCCCGTGGCGGTTTACTTCGTCGGCCCCTTCGGACGCGATCGCACCGAGCGACACCGCTGGGAACCAGCGGATGCTGGTTGCCTGCATCCGTTCTGCCGTCACGCGCCAGAGATTACGCAACCCTCCGGACAACGTGTCGGCGAGCCCCTGGGCCGGAATGAGCGTGGAGAGCGAGTTCAGCGCTGCCAGGTCGACAAACCGGAGCAACGAATCGAGCGATTGCGGTGTGAAGCGGCTCCACAGCACACGCATGCCCTGGCGGTTGATCCATGCGGGGACCACGCTGGAATCCGTGCCGCCGGGCGCTGGTTGGGGCAAGATGAGCGCCTCGGCGCTTGCGGGCGGGGTGAGCGGGGGCGCATGGACGATGAGCGGTCGGGGTGCGCCGGCGAGGTGCAACGCGGCGGGACGCATCGCCGCTCCGACGAGAGCCCACTCGGCCGGGCGCCGGGTCCAGCGCGCCAGCGCAACGAGGAAATCCCGCGTACGCGCATCTTCGGCGAGCGAGCCCAGCAGGCTCCCGCTCACGACGACGACCAGCCCATCACCAACACGCGTCGCAGCGACGAGCGGTGCGGCGGGCGCGCGCGCGAGGATTTGGCTGCGATCGCCGACCTGCAGGGGATGATTGCGTCCCGCCGGAAAGGGTGCGAACCCCGCATTGTCGAGCGCGGAATGCGGCA
>JBHEMG010000210.1:0-4733 GCA_046262715.1 Gemmatimonadales bacterium | reverse complement strand
CGATCATGGCGGGCGTGAGAAACCGGGCGCAGCCTCGCGCCACGACACCCTTCTCGTCCCGCAACTGCACTCCGACGATTCCCACGGTGCCGTGCGCGGGTTGCTCCAGAAAGTGGATCGGCGCGGCGAGCGCATCCTTGCCCACGGTCGCGTCTGGGTTCAGAAACAACAGGTAGGCCGCCGGGCTGCCCCTCGCGGCTTGGTTGCAGGCCGCTGCGAAACCGCGATTGGTTGCGTTCCGGATGCAGACCAGCGGAAGCGGCAAGTCGTCCAACGCGTCGGCCGAGTGATCGGACGAGGCGTTGTCGACGACGGTCACGCGACGGATCTCAAGGCCACGCCGCTCGGCCGCGGGGATGGATTCGAGACAGCGGCGCAGTTGCGTCCCCGAGTTCCAGTTTACGATGACGATATCAAGGACCACGGTCATGGCTCAACGGCAAGGACTCTCGGGTACAGAGCCAGACATTGATGAGGGCGACGGGGAGGAAGATCACCCACATGTAGTCGTATTTCTCGAGATACGGGTCGGCCCCGTTTGCGATCAGAAAGCACAGGGTGCCGACCAACACTGACAGCGTGCAGAGGCCCAGTCGATTTCCGTGGCGAATGATCCGGATGCTCATGGTGAAGATCCAGCCCACGCCGGACGCGTAGATGAGAAAGCCCAGCAGCCCCGTATGGAAGAGCAGCGCGAGATACGAGAGCTCATAGGCCCACGGCGTCTCTTGCGATCTCGGCCAACCCGGCCCAACGCCGCCGTGACCCGTGCCCAACAGCGGTACCTGCTTCCATCCGCTCACCAGGTTGAGGATCTGGTCCCGGCGCTCGACGCCTCGAACATACGAGTCGAAGGCAAACCCCCGCTTGAACATGTCGAGCATCGGGCCGAACCTGAGTCCAAAAAGGAAATGGAGCGCGATGGCGAGGCCCGTGAGCGCGAGTCCGCCGACGACGAGAAAATGGAGCACGAGCGGACGGCTGGCCCGCCGCTCGGCGCGCGGCAGCAGCCGACGCAGCATCAGGGCGAACAGTGGCGAGAGCGCAATGACGAGGAGCAACGCTCGGCGCGCGCTGAGCGCGGCGAGCGACGTTCCGACGATCAATGCGATCCAGAGCCAGCGTCGCGAGATGGGCGATTCGTCACTGGGCCAGGTCATCAGCGCAGAGATGGTAAACGGAATCAGGAACAGGAGCGATGCGAGGGAATCGATGTTGAATTCTACGAATCCTCCATAAAAGCCGATCCGTTGGTTCTGTGCCAGAGGGATGTACAAGGCATCGGGCAGTAACCCAACGAAGTGCAGGATGTAGCTGGCGCCGTACAACCCGATCGCAATCGTCGCGACGACCAGGACTCGCAGGATGGTCGGGACAACGCCCGGGTTTGCGACACCCGCGATCAGGATTGTGTATACCAGCGGCCATAACGCGTAGACTCTTCCAACCTCGGTGGCACCCGGAGCCCCGCGCCCGACGCCGCGGACCATGAAAAACAGACCCGTCGCGATGCTGGCCAGCGTCCACAGGACAATCGTTCGATGCAGCGGCAATCCGCCCCGGGAGAGCGCCTGGACGGTGATCGCCGCGAGGACCAGCGCGAGCAGAGCCGCTTTGACGGGTTGGTACGCCGCGGGTACAACCAGCATCAAGAAGAACAGCAGTCCCCCGAGCCACACCCCCACGCGCGGCCGCCACTCGACGGGCTGCAGGAGGGTCTCCGCGTTCATCGTGCTATGCTCGCGCTCGGGTGAACATCCCGCGCAAATCCCGCCGCATCCGCTGCAGCAAGCTGCGGAGCTCCTCGTAGTCCTCTTGCGTGTCGCGACGCGCCCGCGCCGCGTACTCGGCGCCGAAGGCCCACAGCGCCGCGATGGTAACCGCAAGGGCAGTCACGAGAATGACCAGCAGCTTGCGCCTGGGTCCCGATCGTTCCTGTGGCGGAATCGCCCGGTCGATTACGGTGATCACGGGCGTGTCGTTGACCTCGTCGATCCGCGCGGTTTCGTACTCCCGTTTCAGTGATCCGTAGACCTGTTGGCCCATTTCTACCCGGCGGCGCAGACGCGCCTCCTCGAAGGTGAGCTCGGGCGACTGCTGCCATCCCCGATTCCGTTCGTAGAACGTCTTCACCGCTCCTTCCGAGCGTTGTAACTCGCTATCGGCGGCCGCCACGCGGTCTTCGGTGAACTTGCGACTCTCGCGAGCTTGCGACTGGCGTTTCTTGGTGTTGAAGTCGTTGACGAACTCCACGATGCGGTTCGCGACGTCCGCCGCGAGCGTGGGGTAGGTGCTGAGGACGCTGATGCGCACGATGCTCGTCTGGTCGTCCACACGGATCGTTATCAAGTCGTTTAACTTCTCCACGCCCTGGGCCAGGCTATCCGGCTGATTTCGTCCCTCGGCAGCCAGCAGCTGCAGCAGGGGCACCGAGTCCGATGCAGCGTGTGGACGGGGATCCGCATATCGCGATGTCACGATGCGCTCGAGCAGCTCACGGCTCCGGACGACGTCGGCGTAGAAACGGGGCGATTCGGTTGCCTGAGCACCGAAGTTGATTCCCAACCCGCCGATGAGCCCCGCGGCGGCACCGGTCAGCCGGTTTTGAGTGCGATTCTCGGGAACGAACGTCGCGGTGGCGGTATATGTCGGTCGCATCGTGAATGAGAAGGCGAGCGTCGCCAGCGCCGCCAGCAGAGGGAGACCAATGACAATCCGCCAATGGCGCAGTAGCGTGTTCAGGACTTCCACGAGCGTGAGCTCCGCCCGCACATTGCGACTGGTGGCCGGGACGGGCCGTGGCTGAGTTGTCATGTCAACGACTTTCTCTCAAGGAGGATTAAAGCTGTCCGCTACTCATTGGAGGTCAAGGAGCTTGATGGTCCGGCTCGGCCTGCTCGCCGGCGCCAATGTCCTCATGTCCTTCGCGCTCCAATGGCTCATCGTCGTGATGCTTGGACCTGGTCCAGCCACGGATGCGCTTTTCGCCGCTGAGGCGGCGCCCTTACTGTTCGCGGCCGTCGCGACCGGATCATTGAGCCACGTACTGGTGCCGCTGCTGTCGGGGGAAAACGACGAGCAGTCCCGTCGAGACGCGTGGACCTTCTTCGTCCTGTTAGGCCTCCTCGGCGTGGTGGTCTCCGCGATTCTGTCTCTCTTTGCTTCCTACTGGGTGCCCGCGCTCGTCCCGGGATTCTCCGATACCCAAAAGATTCTGACGACGACCCTCACGCGCATTCAACTCGTTGGCGTCGTCTTCACCGTTGTGACGGGAGTGTTGTGGTCGGTCTGTCGAGCCCGGCGACAGTTTGCGTGGCCTGAGGTCGCCAATCTGTCGGGGTCCGTGCTCGCGATTGCGATCGTGGTGTGGATGCTTCCGCGCTTTGGCGTCGCGGCAGCGGCATGGGCCTGGGTCTTGCAAAGTATCGTGCCGGCGGCGCTCCTGCTGCCGAGTTTGGGGGGCTTCAGGCGACCGCGATTGGGCAGCTGGGGCGTGACTGAGGCGTGGCGCCGCATCAGACCGCTCTTGCTCGGGATGACCTACTACAAGACCGATCCCGTCGTCGATCGATTTCTCTCCTCACTCGCTCCCGCGGGAGGATTGACGCTGCTCAACCTCGCGCAGCAGGCTTGGGGCGCGCTGGCGCAAGTCCTCAATCGGGCAATCACGGGACCGTTGGTCCCCGCACTCGCCACCTACGCCAAAGAGGAGAGCTGGTCGATGTTTCGGCAGGCGTATCGCACGCGGTTGGTGCTCATTACGGCCATCTCGGCGGTGTGCTTTGTGGCGCTGCTCGCAGTCGGCCCCGCGGTACTGGCTCTCCTCGTGGGCCATGGCGGTGTCACGGCGACCAACGTGCGCTTGCTGTGGTGGCTCATGGTGGCGCTCGGTGGTGTGCTCGTAGGGGGCGCGGCGGGTCAGATCGTGTCCTCGGCATTCTACTCGATGGGGAACACCACGACCCCAACCCGGATCGGCATGGCGGGGTTCACGGTGGGAATCGCGCTCAAGACCGGCGGCTTCCTGTGGCTCGGAGTCGTCGGTATCGCGTTAGGCGCGTCTACGTACTACCTGTTGAACGTCTGCGTGTTGTTCGTGCTGCTCGAACGGCGCTTGCGCAATGCCGCGTACCAGTGAGGTGACACTGGAGCACGCCCCCTGTCCCCTGGGATGCCCCCAGGGTGATCGGGCCGTGCTCACCGGGCGCGAGCGCCTGCACGGACTCCCCGGTGAGTTCACGGTCGTACAATGCGCAACCTGTGGATTGATGCGTACCGACCCGCGTCCGAACAGCGATTCGATCGGACGTTTCTACCCTGACGAATACGGGCCCTATCGAGACACGCGCATCGATCCCGATCTCGGGGCTGCGCCGATCGATACGCGGTGGAAGGCGCTGCTGCGCAGCGTCCTCGCGCCGGATAGTCGTCGGATACCGCGACTGCAACCGGGTCGGATGCTCGAAGTCGGCTGCGCCTCCGGCGCATTTCTGGCCCAGATGGCGCATGCCGGATGGGAGGTGTCGGGGGTCGAGTTCTCCGAAACTGCCGGGCAGGCGGCTCGGTCGCTGGGGTATCGCGTTCACATCGGAGCACTGGACACCGCGCCCGCCCCGGATCCCGATCGCTTATATGATCTCGTCGTCGCCTGGATGGTCCTGGAGCACCTTCCGAACCCGGTGCAGGCGCTGCGGCGCCTCGCTGCGTGGTCGAGCCCCGGTGCCTGGCTGGCG